>DATMLO010000177.1:0-29907 GCA_035570495.1 Allostellaceae bacterium
ACCCATGACGGGTTGTGGATACCGAACTTCATCGCGCGCCCTCGCGTCTTGCGGCCTGGATGGCTTGCCTCACTCTAAACGACGTGACGCTTTTAGTGGACGAGATCGCTGCGCTCGAAGAACCTTATGTCCCGCACGCCGTCGTTGCCTTCGAGTAGTTGCCGGGCATGCCAAGGGAAATCGTCGGAAAAGGATTGCGGTTCTCGCTGCGCCACGCGCCCTGCGCGCATATCTGCCGCTATTGCCTGATCTCGGAGTCGCGCAAGCGCAGCAGTCTTCCGTTCGCGCGGTTCGAGGCGCTGGTGCACCGCTTTCACGATTGGCGCCAGGCCAACCATCCCGATCTCGATATCGGCATCTTTGTCGGTCCGTCCTTCGATTACGACATCGAGACGCTGAAAGGCGTTGCGCGGCTGCGGGAGCGCCGCGGCGCCAAGTTCCGCATTGTCAATCTTGGCGGGATGCGCATCCGGCGCGGCGACGAGCTCAGCGAGTGGATCGATGAGCGCCGGGCGCTCGGCGTCGTCGGCTTTCACACCTCGCTCGCCGGTTACGGCGAGACGCACGATCGCTGGAACGGTCGCGCCGGCGATTTCGCGTATCAGACCGAAATCCTGCGCCTCGCCGGCGAGCGCGGCATGGTGCGCCAGGAGAAGTTGTTCCTGACCAAAAACACCTTGCCGCTGTTCGATCGCCTGCTCGACATTCTCGACGCGCTGCCCGGCGAGGTGATGAGCCGCGGCGCCAGCCCGTTCTTTTATGCCGGCCTCGCCGGCCGCTATGAGGACGAGCGCCTCACCGAGGACGACCGCGACAACCTGCCCGAGCGCATCAACGAACTCCGGCCGGGCAAGTTCGGCACCTGGCTCTCGGAGCGCGAATGGCTTCCGATCATGCTGGAGAGCGCCGACAAGCCGCGCCGCCTGCAGCTCAAGCTCGATGTCGACGACACCAATATCGACTACCTCGAACACGCGTCCTGCGACGAGATCTTCGCCGCCCGCGAGCGCGAATACCAGGACAGCTACCGCGCCATCCCAGCGCTCGATGAGCTCGTCGCCCGCTATGGCGACCCGGAAAATCGCCGCGTCTACACGATGAGCCGCGATGTCGAGGGGCGCTGGCTCGACCTGCACCACCGCGCGACCGGCGCGGCAAAACCGATCGATTGACTGGCGGCGTCACAGCGGCCAATTTGAGCGCCCGGCTACCCCAACGACCCGGGAAATTCCCCCGATCCACCCCCAGCACACGTCCCCCCGCCTATCAGGTGCATCATGTTGGAACTCTCGATCGAGCAGACCGCGTTCTGCGCCGTCACTGGTTTTGTGCTTTCGGTCGTCATCGCGATGACCGTTTCGCGGCCGGCACGCCTGAGGCCGCAAAGCATTCTGACCCGGTTGGTGTTGGCGGCCGTGCCGGTCTATCTCGGTGTCGACTATCTCCTCGACCAACAGCTTTTGATGATCATGGTCGCGGCAGGCTGCGGCGGCGTGGGTCTCTATTGCTTTCGCGAATGGTGGCTGCCGCAGCCCGGCCCCGATGCCGCGGAGCGCCAGCGCTACGTCGCGCTGCCGGATCAGGCCGTGGTTCTGCGATATCGAGCTGAGGCCGTTGTCCTCGCCGATCGGCGCAAGGCCGAGGCCGTCGTCAGCACGGATCGACACCATCCATTAGGGTCGATGACAGAGCGCCAGGCGAAAGCGGCGTAAGAGATTTGATGGAAGCGGCAGGACCATAATATCCGCTGCGAGGATTATCACCGTTCGTCGTCATGGGCGGGAGATACCGAGGTCGGCGGCGGACTGAGCTGCCATAGCCGCCCGCGAAACACGGTCTCTAGCATGCACCGACAAGCGTTGCGCGTGCGGTGATCTTGCTTCATGATCGCTATATCCAATTGAATATAGCAAGCGAGCGACCGGCCATGGCATCGACCTCGGAGAAACTTGAGCTGAAAGTCGTCGGAACGCGGCCGATCCGCCCCGATGGCGTCGACAAGGTGACCGGCCGGGCGAATTTCGGCGCCGACATGAAGATGGCCGGGATGTTGCACGGCCGGGTCAAGCGCAGCCCGCACCCGCATGCGCGTATTGTGAAGATCGACACCTCGAAGGCGGCGGCGTTGCCGGGTGTACGGGCGGTCGTCACCGCCGCCGATTTCCCCGAAATCCCGTCGGAAGAAGCCTTTGTCGGCGAAGGCCCGATGAACTTCCGTGACCTGTCACGCAACGTCATGGCGCGCGACAAAGTGCTCTACGAAGGCCACGCCGTGGCGGCGGTCGCCGCCAACTCGCCGATCGTCGCCGCCGATGCGATCGACCTGATCGAGGTCGAATACGAGGTGTTGCCCTATGTGATCGACGTCGAAGACGCGATGGCTCAGGGCGCGCCGATCCTGCACGAGGACATGTTCACCCAGGGTGTCGACCCGAAGCCGGAGATGCCGTCGAACATCGCCAAGAAGGTCGGCTTCAAGAAAGGCAACAGCGAGGAAGGCTTCCGCCTCGCCGATGTCATCATCGAGCGGCGCTACACGACCCAGCCCGTGCACCAGGCTTATATCGAGCCGCATGCCTGTGTCGTCTCGGCCGCCGCCGACGGCAACGTCGCGATCTGGGCGTCGAGCCAGGGCCAGTTCATGATCCGCGCCTACACGTCAAAGCTGATCGGCGTCGACATGGCGAAAATCCGCGTCACGCCGGCGGAGATCGGCGGCGGGTTCGGCGGCAAGACGGTGATCTATCTGGAGCCGGTGGCCGCGGCGCTGTCGAAGAAATCCGGCCGGCCGGTCAAGATGGTGATGAGCCGCGAAGAGGTATTCCGCAGCACCGGTCCGACCTCCGGCGGCGTCATCGAGGTGAAGCTCGGCGCCAAATATGACGGGACGATTGTCGCTGCCGAGCTGGTGTTGAAATTCCAGGCCGGCGCCTTTGCCGGCTCACCAGTCGCGCCCGGCTGCATGTGCGCCTTCGCGCCGTATGACCTCGATAATGTGACGATCACCGGCTACGACGTGGTGTCGAACCGGCCCAAGGTCGCGGCCTATCGCGCGCCCGGCGCGCCGATCTCGTCTTTCGGGGTCGAGAGCTGCATCGACGAGCTGGCGCGCGAATTGGGCGTCGACCCGATGACGCTGCGCGAACGGAACGCGGCCAAGGAAGGCACCAAGGCCGTCCACGGCCCGACCTGGACCAATATCGGCTTTCTCGACACGATGGCCGCGGCAAAAGCGCACCCCAATTACCTGGTGCCGCTTGGCCCGAACCAGGGTCGCGGGATCGCCACCGGCTTCTGGTTCAACGTTGGTGGTGAATCGAGCGCCGCGGTGCATGTCAACGAGGACGGTTCGGTCAGCGTCGCGACCGGCAGCCCGGATATCGGCGGCTCGCGCGCCTCGATGGCGATGATGGCGGCGGAGACGCTCGGCATCCCGCTCGAGCGGGTAAAGCCGATCGTCGCCGACACAGCCTCGATCGGCTTCACCCATGTGACCGGCGGCAGCCGCGTCACCTTCGCGACCGGTATGGCGACGGTGCAGGCGGCCGAAAAGGTCATCGAGCAGCTGAAGGCCCGCGCGGGCATCCTTTGGGACATCAGTCCCGAGGCGGTCGACTGGCGCGACGGCGCGGCCTACCCCGCCGGCCCCAACGCCGGCAGCTTCGAGCCGTTGTCGCTCGGCGAGATCGCGTTGAAGGCGGCGCGCACCGGCGGGCCGATCGGTGCCGAGGTGCAGTTGAATGCGCAAGGCGCCGGCCCGGCTTTCGCGACCCATGTCTGCGATGTCGAGGTCGATCCCGAAACCGGTCACGTCAAGGTGCTGCGCTACACCGCAACACAGGATGTCGGCCGCGCGATCCACCCGTCTTATGTCGAGGGGCAGATTCAGGGTGGCGTCACGCAAGGCATCGGCTGGGCGCTCAGCGAGGAATACATCTATGACAAACAGGGGCGCATGGATAACCCCGGCTTCCTCGATTATCGCTGCCCGGTGGCGTCGGACCTGCCGATGATCGACGCGGTGCTGGTCGAGGTGCCGAACCCGCGTCATCCCTATGGCGTACGCGGTGTCGGCGAGGTGCCGATCGTGCCGCCGATGGCCGCGGTCGCCAACGCGATCGCCGACGCGACGGGGCGGCGCTTGCGTGACCTGCCGATGTCGCCCCCCAAGGTGCTGTCGGCGCTCGCCGAGAGCGACCCGGAGCCGCAGCGCCTCGCCGCCGAGTAGCACCGCGCTGTATTAGCGCATAGCGTCCTTCGAGACGCGCCTAACGGCGCTCCTCAGAACCGGCACGGCAGCGACGCCGCTCGCGCAAGTGTGAGGTGAACCGCCATCGGCGGCTCCCCACTTATGAGCGAACGGCGGCTTGCCGCGGGAACTGGGAGAACTTCCAATGACACGGCCGAGTGCAACGCGATCGCTTCGTCTGACGATCACGGCGGCGTTAATCGCTGCGGCGGCGGGCACTGTTTACTGGAATGCCGGCGCCGCGGCGGAGACGCCACCGCACGCCGTCCCGGCCCCGGCCGCCGACGAGCCGGCTTCCGCGACCTCGGAGACCGTGGTCTTGGCGGGCGGCTGCTTCTGGGGCGTCCAGGGCGTCTTTCAGCATGTCGACGGCGTGACCAGCGCCGTCTCCGGCTATGCCGGCGGCAACAAGAACACGGCCGAGTACGAGACCGTCAGCACCGGTTCGACCGGGCACGCCGAGTCGGTGCAGATCACCTTCGATCCGCACCGCATCAGCTACGGCCGCATCCTGCAAATCTATTTTTCGGTCGCGCATGACCCGACCGAGCTCAACTACCAGGGGCCGGATCACGGGACACAATATCGCTCGGCCATCTTCCCGCAATCCGCGGAGCAGGCCCGGGTCGCCGCGGCCTACATCGCGCAACTCGGCAGCGCCCGCGTCTTCTCCGCCCCGATCGTCACCAAGATCGAGCCGGACAAGACGTTCTACCCGGCCGAGGCCTATCACCAGAACTACCTGACGCTGCACCCGGATCAGCCCTATATCGCGTTCAACGACTTGCCGAAGGTCGCGGCGTTGAAACAGCTCTTCCCGGCCCTCTATCGAGACACACCGGTGCTGGTCGCCACGGCGAAATAGCGCGAGGCTGCCTTGCTCGGAGAGATCGGGCAGGGGCTTAGCTGCGTTCCGACAAACTGTGCGAGCGCTATCTGGGGATATCGCGCCGGATATCGAGCGCGGCGCCCAACATCTGACCGAAATCGGCGCGCTCGTCGGCGACCGGCGTCAGGAGTACCCCTAATCCCTAATCCGCGATTGATGCCCCAAACCCGACGTTTGCGCGCAATCGCTACCGTGGCCTGAATTGACAGGTCTTCGACCTTCAGGCGATTGACGAAGGCTGGTAGGGTCAGCCTATGCTGGCGACGCTCAACAAGCGAATTCCGCGCACAGGTCAAGGCACGTGGGGAGGAGAATAGCCATTTCCTTCTTCAGCGTCGGCTTCGTCATCAAAAACGCCGCGACTGACGGCTAGGAGGCATGGATGCGCAAGCCCAATTACCGCTTTGAACGTGCTGAACGGGACCGCGTGAAGCAGGCGAAAAAAGAAGAAAAGCTCAGGCGGCAGCAGGAGCGCGTCGAACAACATAAAGTCGAGGAGCCGGATGAGAGTGCATCATCGCCCTCAAGCGAAGGCGCGTAATTAGCAATCATCCAAAATAAAATGGTCAACAAGATTTATCGAGTCAGCCTTATTCGTAAAAATATTCGCCCGTAGTACGTAAGAAAAATTCTCACACAAAAATTTTACTGTAGGAGCTTGCTTGTAACAGATTTCAGGCGCATATGTTGCAGCGCAGCGTTCGTGCTCCATGAGCATGTGATGGGCCTGCGTGAACGTCTCGCCCTTGTGGCGGGTCACTGGCCCCTCTTCGTCCCCTGCACCATCAGGCAGCCCTATCGCGCGGGTCGTCTCCCGACCTGGGCGGATGCATTGGTGCGTCCGCCATGAACCAAAGGGCTATATCGTTTTGCTTCAATTTTCTGATCTCGGACTTGCATCGCCTCTCCTGGCGGCTGTTGCCGCTGAGGGGTACTCGACCCCGACACCCATTCAAGCGCAGGCCATTCCGCCGGTGCTTGCCGGACGCGACCTGTGCGGCATCGCGCAGACTGGCACCGGCAAGACCGCGGCCTTTGCCCTGCCGATCCTCCAGCGGCTGGCCGCCGACCGGCGACCGGCGACATCGCGAACCTGTCGCGCCCTGGTGCTCAGTCCCACACGTGAGCTGGCGAGCCAAATCGCCGACAACTTCCGCGCCTACGGCGTCGGGACACGGCTGTCGACAGCGGTGGTGTTCGGGGGCGTCCCCATCGGACGACAGCGCGAACAGCTGGCGCGCGGGGTCGATATTCTCGTCGCGACGCCAGGACGCCTGCTCGACCTCATCGACAATCGATGGCTGACGCTGGCGGGCGTTCAAGTCCTGGTACTTGACGAGGCCGACCGGATGCTCGACCTCGGGTTCATCCACGCGCTGAAGCGCATCGTGAGGCTCTTGCCCAGGCCGCGGCAAACCCTGTTGTTTTCGGCGACGATGCCGCGCGCCATTGCCACGTTGGCTGAGGACTATCTCGATGATCCCGTGAAGGTGGTCGTCACTCCTGCGGCCACGACGGTGGAGCGTATCGATCAAGGGGTCGTCTTCGTGCCGAGCGAACGGAAGCGGGATTTGCTCGCGACGATGCTGCGCGATCCGGCCTTCGCGCGGGTTCTGGTCTTTACCCGAACCAAGCACGGTGCCGACCGAGTCGTCCGTCACCTGTCGGCGGCTGGCATCGAAGCGGCCGCGATTCACGGCAACAAGTCCCAGCCGCAGCGCGAGCGGGCGCTTGCTGGATTTCGCGATGGCCACGCCCGCGTGCTGGTCGCCACGGACATCGCAGCACGCGGCATCGATGTTGATGGCGTGTCGCACGTGATCAATTTCGAGCTGCCGAACGTGCCGGAAGATTATGTGCACCGGATCGGCCGGACGGCACGGGCTGGTGCGGCCGGCATCGCGATTGCCTTTTGCAGTGATGAAGAGCGGGCCTATTTGCGCGACATCGAGAAGCTGACCCGATCCTCGCTTCGGCCCATCGCTGGCCCCGCCAGTTTCGTGCGGAGCGCCCCCGTGGAGCAACGGGTCGACGGGCGGCCGGGAAAAAGTTTTCCTCTGCCCCCCACCCGCGGTGGACAGGAGTTGCCACGGCATCCGAGACAGCCGGCTGTCGGAGCAAATGCGCGAAGGAAAGACGCGGGCCCCAACGGATCGCTTCCGGCATTCCTGCACCGCCCTCCGGCGGGCAAGGCCAGTCCCGGTGCTCGTCGTCCCGATCGTCGCCAAGGGGCTGCGTTTCGCTCGATGACGTCAAGGTCGCTGTCCGATGGCTAGACGTCCAGGGTCTCGCCGTGTCGAGGAGTTTGTGTTGTTCGATGTCCTTTATGAGGACGGCACGCAAACCTCGAACCGCAAAGTGCCGGCGTCGGAGCTCGACGGCCTTGACGGCGATGAAGCCGCCAAGCCACGTATCGAGAGCGAGGATCGCAAGATCGCCGAGATGTCCGGCAAACCTCGGGGACCGATCAAGTCCGTGAAGCGGGCAAGCCGGCGCTAAACCGGCGCCAACCGTAAAAAGGAACCTTCATGCAGGTCTTTGTACGCGACAACAACGTCGACCAGGCTCTCAAGGCCCTGAAGAGGAAGATGCAGCGGGAAGGCACCTTTCGCGAGATGAAGCGCCGCCGGTCTTATGAAAAGCCCTCGGAGCGGCGGGTGCGCGAGCGGGCCGAAGCGGTCCGCCGTCACCGCAAGGCGATGCGCAAGCGGCTTGAGCGCGAGGGGTACTGAGCGAGGCGTGTCGCGGAACGGTTGCGCGGCCTCGCCAACCATGGCGTAATTTAAGCGACTGAGCGAATTCGCCCGGTCGACGTTCTCGGGGCGGGGTGAAAGTCCCCACCGGCGGTGATGGCGAGCAATCGCATAAGCCCGCGAGCGCCTGCCGGTCCAATCGGCGGGGTCAGCAGATTCGGTGCGAATCCGAAGCCGACGGTCACAGTCCGGATGGAAGAGAACGGGAAGATTTGGCGGTGCGCGCAACGCGTCGTCCTTTGAAGCCCGTACGCCCTGATTCTGGTCTCTAACGTGAGGAGCCACCATGAATCAGCGCACCCAACAAGCCGACCAATCGAACAAGCCGAAGCGTATCGCCTTTGTGCAAGCCTGCTGGCACAAGGAAATCGTGGATCAATGCCGCGTATCGTTCTCCAGCGAAATTGAGCAGCACGGATTCAACGATGGCGACATTGATTACTTCGAGGTGCCGGGATCATTTGAAATCCCGCTGCACGCGATGCTGCTCGCCAAGAGCGGCCGATATGCGGCGATCGTGGCTGCCGGCTTTGTCGTCGATGGCGGCATCTATCGCCATGAATTTGTCGCCGAGACCGTGATCGGCGGTCTGATGCGGGTCCAACTGGAGACCGAGGTGCCCGTCATCTCCGCCGTCCTCACCCCGCAGCGGTTTCATGATCACGACGACCACCAAAAGTTTTTTCACGAGCATTTCCTCGTGAAGGGTGCGGAAGCCGCCGTCGCGTGCGCGGCGACGATCGGCAATCTCGATAGATTGAGATCAAGTCCGTAAGCGGCGGCGGCAAGTTGATCGGCCGCGCTCCGCTAGTCGTGGGCGCGGTCGGTCGTTGCGTGAGAGTCTGCTCGTCGGCGACGTTTCAGTCGTCGGCTTTTGGCGTTGAACCAACCCGCCTTGCTATCGTGACATCGACCAGCCGCTCGGCCTTGGCCATCGCCTCGGCCTCATCCAAGTCATACGGCATTGGGTCATTTAGCGCGAAGACGCTTTCACAGGGTCGGACATGTACCGCGTACCCCGATCCTTCGGCCTGAACGCGCAGGACATGGCCCCTGTAGGTGATTCCGTTCATTCGCCTGTCTCTTTTATCGAAGGGAGTCCACTAGCGTCGGGGCGGGTGCCGGTTGCCTTTTAGCGGGTCGGGAACAGACGCGAGAATCGAGAGAGGGACAGCAGATCTCTTTTCAGATTTTGGCTGTTTTGGTTTCTTGGCTTCCCGATTGGATCGTCGGTGCTCTTTTGCCATGGCAGCCCCCGTGTTGCGGGCTTCGGAATTAGCCCAGTTCTCACGTACCGAGATCGTCAATGCTATATGGGAGCCAGCCTCGCCAAGTCCTACTGGTCATTTGGCGAAAATAAATACTTTCAGGTAAAAATACTCGAAGATCATTGATAACGTTGGAAATTAAAAAATATCGGTTGGTGAGATTTCAAATAATCTCAACCTGTATAAAAATTGGTGATTGTATTCACTGATCGGCAGTCCCACATGACTTGATACGCTGGCACTCGCGGTCCGACAGTGCCAAGCATCTGCCTCAAAATCCGGTCCCAGGAGACGCTCAAATGATGCTGCGCCCGCTGCAGGACCGCGTCCTGATCCGCCGTGTCGAGCCGGAGGTGAAAACCGCCGGCGGGATCTTCATTCCTGACTCGGTGCAGGAAAAGCCTATGGAGGGCGAGGTTATCGCTGTCGGGCCCGGGGCCCGCAACAAAGACGGCACGCTCCAGTCGATAGACGTGAAGCCCGGCGACCGCGTGCTGTTCGCCAAATGGTCGGGAACCGAAATCAAGCTCAAGGACGAAGAGCTGATGATCATGAGCGCAGCCGACATCATCGGCGTGCTCGATAACGCCGCCACGGCAAAGCGAGCCGCTTAACCAGGGGATAAAGATCATGGCTGCCAAGGACGTCAGATTTAACGGAGACGCGCGCGATCGCATGCTGCGCGGCATCAATACCCTCGCCAACACGGTCAAGGTGACGCTGGGGCCCAAGGGCCGCAACGTCGTGCTCGACAAATCCTACGGCGCGCCGCGCATCACCAAGGACGGCGTCACCGTCGCCAAGGAAATCGAGCTTACCGACAAGTTCGAGAACATGGGCGCGCAGATGGTCAAGGACGTCGCTTCCCGGACCAGCGATCAGGTGGGCGACGGCACGACAACCGCGACCGTGCTGGCTCAGGCCATTGTCCGCGAGGGGGCCCGGGCCGTTGCCGCGGGCATGAACCCGATGGACCTCAAGCGCGGCATCGATATGGCCGTCGCATCGGTCGTCGAGGCGATCAAGAAGGTCGCGAAAAAGGTCTCGACCAACGCCGAAATCGCGCAGGTGGGACGTATCTCCGCCAATGACGATCGCGAGATCGGCGAGATGATCGCCAAGGCGATGCAGAAGGTCGGCAATGAGGGCGTCATCACGGTCGAAGAGGCAAAGGGCCTCGAAACCGAACTCGACGTCGTCGAAGGAATGCAGTTCGACCGCGGATACATCTCTCCGTATTTCGTCACCAACGCCGAAAAGATGATCTGCGAGCTCGACAGCCCCTACATCCTGCTGTTCGAGAAAAAGCTGCCCGGCCTCCAGGTGATCCTGCCGCTGCTCGAAGCGGTGGTACAGAGCACTGATCCCCTGCTGATCATCGCCGAGGACATCGAAGGCGAGTCGCTCGCCACGCTGGTCGTCAACAAATTGCGCGGCGGTCTCAAGGTCGCGGCGGTGAAGGCGCCCGGCTTTGGTGATCGTCGTAAAGCGATGCTCGAGGACATTGCGATCCTCACCGGCGGTCAAGTGATCAGCGACGATCTCGGCATCAAGCTGGAAACGGTCACGCTCGACATGCTGGGCCGGGCCAAGAAAATCAGCATCGACAAGGACAACACTACGATCATCGACGGCGCCGGCAAGAAGAGCGATATCCAGGCCCGCTGCACGCAATTGCGCGCGCAGGTCGAGGAAACGACCTCGGATTACGACAAGGAAAAGCTCCAGGAGCGCCTGGCAAAGCTCGCCGGTGGCGTCGCGATCATCCGCGTTGGCGGCGCTACCGAGGTCGAAGTCAAGGAACGCAAGGATCGCGTCGATGACGCGATGCACGCCACGCGCGCGGCGGTCGAAGAAGGGGTCGTTCCCGGAGGCGGCGTCACGCTCCTCTACGCGAGCCAGGCGCTCGGCGGGCTGAATCCGGAGAACAACGACCAGAAAGTCGGCATCGACATCGTGCGCCGCGCTCTACAGGCGCCGGCCCGACAGATCTTCGAAAACGCGGGCGCCGACAGTTCGGTCATCGTCGCTAAGCTGCTGGAAAAGGGTGACGCCCATCACGGTTTTGACGCCCAGAACGGCGACTATGTCGACATGGTGTCGGCGGGCATCATCGATCCGGCCAAGGTGGTGCGCCTGGCGCTGCAAGGCGCCGCGTCGATCGGCGGGCTGCTGGTGACGACCGAAGTGATGATCGCCGAGAAGCCGCAAGCAAGCGCGCCGGCGATGCCAGGTGGCATGGGCGGTATGGGTGGCATGGGCGGCATGGACTTTTAAGTCTGCCGCGGGGTTCGCGCCGCCAATGTAAGGAGCATCGAAGATGAAACAGCAGCTGATTCAAGCCGCGGAGCGCGGCAATGCCGAGGCCCAGTTCAATCTCGCGATCATGTACGAAAACGGGTTGGTGGATAGTCGCTACGTCGCCGAAGGCAACCACTCGGAGGCGATGAGATGGCTCCTGGCGGCCGCGGAGCAGGGGTTGCCCCGCGCGCAGATGAAGCTCGCGGAAATGTATGGCGGGGAGCCCAATGGCTCCGTGCAGGCGTGCGAGTGGTACCTCCTGGCGGCGAAGGGTCTGCACGGCGCGCAGCTTCAAAAAGTGCAGTCCGCCTACGAGCGTGCCTCCGTCGGTTTGACACCGGTTCAGACCGCAGAGGTTGGCCGCTTTGTGCAAGATTGGGCGCCAACGCTTCCGGCAATCGCGGCGATCCCCCCACGGGTTGCCGGCCGGCCGGCCGCATGACCAAAACATGGTTCGTCCCGCCCGTTGTCATTCCGGTTCTGATCGGCCTGGGTCTGGCGGCGCTGATCGCGTTTCGGGCGCTCTGGTGAACGCGATGGCGACAGGCACCGCCGACGATACCGATGAGAAATCGCTCGCCCGCGACATGATTGACGTGCACGGGGCGGAAGCCGCGGTCGTCGCGCGGGACAATGCCCGCACCGCAGCGCTCGCCGGGCAGACACCACAGGCAAGATCGTGGATCCGGGTGCTGGGGCTCATTCAGCAGCGTGGAACCGTTTAAGGACAAATAGCCCGAGGCGCGCGCTATCCACCGCAAATTTGACTCAAGGATAACGAAAATGCGTATTTCACCGACGAACAGCGGTTTCAAGAACTGGTCGAAGGACCACCGGTCGAGCAATGACAATGATGACAACACTGGCGGCGCCACGCCAATCGCCATCAGGAAACCGTCCGCTTACGAAGAAGAGTTTGAGGAAGCTCAGCATCGCCCGTGGAGCATCCCCGGCGTAGGCGGCGCGTTTTGAAGGCCAGAGCATCAACCAGGGAATTTCGTCAATGAAACGAGCACCGCAGCGTCAACCTCGAACGCGCGCGCGAGCAAATCGGCGCAAGGGTATGTTGAAGGCGAAGAACCGGCGGCGCCGCGCGCGGGCCTAGGGAGCATTTCCGGCGAACGACCGCAGCAGCGGCGAGAAGGCCCGAGGCGGCTGCAGCGTGCCGAGACCAGGCTCCGTATTGGGCCAGAACTGCTACGTGTGACCGCTAAACATTGACTTCGTCATTGTGTTCATGGGACTCGCGTTTACCTCGATACGCGGCCACGGCCACTGAGCCGCTTGCGGTTGGGACAGTAGGCCAGCGGTCTGTGCCCATCCAAATATCCCACAAGCGAAAGTACAAGGCGTAGTTGCAGCCGAAGCGCCGGTGATGCCAGTTGTGATGGGTCACCGAAATGAACCAACGGCCCACACCCCGGTCCACCAAAAAACGCGGATAAATTTCATAGCCGAGGTGATTGATGACGCCGAAAATCGTCATTGCCGTCAGCACGAAGAGCAAACCTGCGACATGGATCGGCACCACGAACACCAGCGCGGGAATAAACAATGCTTCAATCACCGACTCCCACGGATGAAAAGAAAACGACGCCCAGGGCGACGGGCTGCGTGATTGGTGGTGCACGTAATGCGCATGGCGAAACCACCACGGCCGATGAAGCAGCCGATGCGTCCAATAAAAATAGGTATCGTGAAGCGCCATGTAGAGCAGCGGACCGAGGATGAAATAGGCCCAGCCATAGCGCGCGGGCTCGAGGTAGATCTGCGTCCACCCGAGCTTCCAGCCCTCGAGCATCGCCGCGCCGGGCACGGCGAAAATCAAGGTCGCCGAAATCGACCACAGGATTTCCTGAGTGATCGCCGAGCGCGTCGGCTTGTCTGAGTTCAACTCCCGCTCGCGCCACCGCAGAGGGCGTTTCCAAACGAGCAGGTGAAAAAGTCCGGCGACTAAGAAATACCTCACCAGCATGATGAGAAATAACAAGATCACCGTGAGGGCAAACACGCCAGCCGCATCCAAGATAGCAGGCATCAGCGCGCCCGTGATCGAATCGCCAGGTTCCGGCCCAGGCAATTAATCTTGATAGACGATGATCGCCACTCGCCCCGGATAAGGCTCGGTGTACTGAGTCGCGCGGTGAGTACCATAGGTCCCGGCATTGCCCGCCTGTCCGTCCGGAGTGATTCCCAGATCGTCGGCCGCCCAACCTGGATATCGAATATCCAATATGCGCTTGCCAGCAGCTTCTAACTGCCCCACCTCGCGCGCGAGTTCCGCTTGTCCTTCGGCGATTGGCTCAAGCTCTATCTCAATTTCGGGCATTGAGGCCTCTCCGAGTCCGCGGAACTTTAAACCCGAAACCACCCGGACGTAAGTGGGGGCCGCTAACCGGTGCGCGCGGGCGGTGCCGTCGGGCTTGATACTTGCGCGTGGCACGTTTCTCCGACCAACTGCCGGGATGATGCTCTTTCCCGCCCAGCAGGGCCGGACATCGCTGCTATTGGCGGGTGGCGGCCTCGCTAACGGGCTGATTGCCTATAGGCTTGCGCAGAAGCGACCGGAGATTTCCGTACGGCTGGTCGAAGGCGGGGACAGGCTGGGCGGGCGCCATACCTGGTCGTATTTTGACACGGATGTTGAGGAGGCCGGCGACTGGATCGGCGTTTTCGTCGCCAAATCATGGAGCGCTTATGAGGTCCGCTTTCCAAAACGCCGGCGGCAGCTTGCCAATTTCTACCACAGCGTCACATCGCAGCGATTCCATGAGGTGTTGACGGCGGAACTGGGCGACCGGGTTGTCCTAAACACCCGGATCGAAACGCTTGGCCCCGATTGGATCGATCTTGCGGACGGGCGCCGGCTGACAGCCGACCTCGTGATCGACGGGCGCGGACCCGTCGCTTTGCCCGATCTCATCCTCGCCTATCAGAAGTTTATCGGTCAGATGGTGCGGCTCGCCTTCGCGCATGGGCTCGACGCACCGATCATCATGGACGCGACGGTCGACCAGCTCGATGGCTATCGCTTTCTCTATGTACTCCCGTGGGACGCCCGCACGCTTCTGATCGAGGACACTCGATACACCGACGTCGCGGACCTTGACCGCGACGGCCTGCGGCGCGGCATCGCCGATTACGCGTCGAGCCAGGGTTGGACTATCGAGGCCGTGCTCGATGAGGAGGAGGGTGTGCTTCCGGTTGCGCTGGGCGGCGATATCGAGGCTCACTGGCGCCGCGCGGCGCGTTGCACCCTTTCCGGATTGCGCGCCGCGCTGTTCCATCCGACCACCGGTTATTCGCTGGCGGACGCGGCGGCTCTGGCAGACGCGATCTGCGGCTTGCCGACCATCGACGCGTCTTCGGTGGAGCGGCTGATCCGCGAACGGTCGATCCGCCTGTGGCGCGACCGCGCGTTTTTCCGACTGTTGAACCGCATGTTGTTCCAGGCCGCGCGACCAAGCGAGCGCTATCGCGTGCTGGAACGGTTCTATGGCTTGCCGGAAGCGCTGATCGCCCGATTTTACGCCGCGCGGCTCACCGGGCTGGACAAGTTGCGCCTGCTCAGCGGCAAACCGCCAGTGCCGTTGGGTGCGGCGCTGCGCTGCATCGTCGAGAAAGCACACGCATGAGGACAGCGGCGGTGATCGGTGCGGGGTTCGGCGGCATCGCGCTCGCTATCCGTCTGCAATCAGCTGGCATCCGGACGGTCTTGTTCGAAGCGCGCGACAAGCCGGGGGGCCGCGCCTTTGTCTATGAGGATTCGGGCTTCACCTTTGACGCAGGCCCTACGGTCATCACCGACCCGTCGGCGATCGAAGAGCTGTTCGCGCTGTCCGGCCGCCGGCTGGCCGACTACGTCGAGCTGATGCCCATCTCACCGTTTTACCGGCTGTCCTGGGAAGACGGCTACACGTTCGACTATGTCAACGACCAAGCAGAGCTTGACCGCCAGATCGCCGCTCGGTCGCCGGTCGACGTCGCCGGCTATAAGCGCTTCCTGAGTTATTCGGAGAAATTGTTGGAAGAAGGCTATGTAAAACTAGGCGCGGTGCCGTTTCTCGAATTCTCCAGCATGCTGCGCGCCGCGCCGGCGCTGGTGCGGTTGCAGGCGTGGAAGTCGGTATATGCCAAGGTCGCCGAATTCATCGCCGACGAGCATTTGCGCGAAGCCTTCAGCTTCCATTCGCTGCTGGTCGGCGGCAACCCCTTCTCCGCCTCCTCGATTTATATCCTGATCCACGCGCTGGAGCGCCGCTGGGGCGTGTGGTTCCCGCGCGGCGGGACACACGCTCTGGTAAGGGCGATGGTGCGGCTGTTCGAGGATCTTGGCGGCGTCTTGCGGCCGAGTACCCCCGTCGCGGCGATCGAGACCGCGGGGAACAAGGCGACCGGCGTTCGCCTCGCGTCCGGCGACGTACTGGCGTTTGACGGCGTGGCCAGCAACGCCGATGTGGTTCACACCTACACCAGACTCCTCTCAGCCCATCCACGCGGCCGAAACCGAGGCGCGGCGCTGGCGAAGAAGCGCCACTCGATGTCGCTGTTCGTGACCTATTTCGGCCTCAAACGGCACCACCCGCAGCTGGCTCATCATACCGTGCTGTTCGGCCCCCGATACCGCGAGCTGATCGCGGACATCTTCAAGGGGCCGGCGCTGCCCGACGATTTCTCCCTGTATCTGCACGCCCCATCGCGCAGCGATCCGTCGCTGGCGCCGCCGGGCCACGACGCGTTCTACGTATTGACGCCAGTGCCCCATCTGCAAGCGGCCGATCTCGACTGGACCGTCGTCGGCCCGGCCTACCGCGACCGACTCCTGGCTTACCTGGAGGCGCACTGCATCCCGGGCTTGCGCGCCGATCTGGTCACCAGCCGGACGTTCACGCCCTTCGATTTTCGCGACCAGCTCAACGCCCATCTCGGCTCGGCCTTCTCACTCGAGCCGATCTTGACCCAGAGCGCCTGGTTCCGTGCCCACAACCGCGATGATGTGATCGACAATCTCTATATCGTCGGCGCGGGAACCCATCCCGGCGCCGGGGTGCCGGGGGTGATCGGTTCGGCAAAAGCCACCGCTTCGCTGATGCTGAACGAGGCAGTAACCCGATGAGCGACTCCGTACTGGACGCCAGCCGCGACAGCATCAGACGGGGCTCGACCAGCTTCGCCGCCGCGGCGCGTCTGTTCGACCCGCGCATCCGCGAAGACGCCTACATGCTCTACGCTTGGTGCCGGCATTGCGACGACGAGATCGACGGTCAGGTCATGGGTCACGGCGCGGTCGGCCTCGACCCAATCCTGGCCCGGCGTAAGCTGGCCGAGCTGGAGGACAAGACGCGCCGCGCGATGGCCGGCGAGCCTACTGACGACACCGCCTTCGCCGCTTTCCAACGGGTCGCGCAACGGCACGGTATTGCGGCCCAACATCCGCTCGATCTGCTGCAGGGCTTCCGCATGGACGTGGAAGGGCGCAGCTATCGCACGCTTCAGGACACTCTGCTCTACGCCTATCACGTCGCGGGGGTGGTCGGTGTGATGATGGCGCAAGTCATGGGGGTGCGGGATATCGGCACCCTGCGCCGCGCGTCGGATCTTGGGCTGGCGTTGCAGCTCACCAACATCGCCCGCGACGTGATCGAGGACGCCAAGGTCGGCCGAATCTACCTGCCCGCCGACTGGCTGGGTGCGGTGGCGAATAGTCCAGCGGCGGTCATCGATCCCGCCAATCGCGACGCCGTGTTCGCCGCCACCGAACGCCTGCTCGCCGCCGCCGAACCCTATTACGCGTCCTCACGCTGGGGCCTTAAGGCTCTCGGCTTCCGATCGGCCTGGGCGATCGCGGCGGCGCGTGGCGTCTACCGTCAGATCGGTGTGAAGGTGGCCGCCATGGGTCCCGCTGGGATGGACCGCCGAGCCTCGACCGGCGCCGCGACCAAGCTGATGCTGGTGCTGCGCGGCGGTCTCGTCGCGGCGCGCGCGGTGACTTCTGACGGCTGGCAGACCGAGCCGGATCGAACGGCTCTCTGGGCGCCGTTCTAAAGTCGCCGCCGCCCTTCCAAACACAGTGCCGCCAGAAATCCCACGCCGGCAAAGCTCGCGAGCACGGCCCAAGCCTCAAGCACGGTCCTGTTGACGAGCCCGCGCCAGAGCACCGCTTGATAGGCCTCGATTACCCAGGCATGCGGCGTCAACCAGCCCAATGTCCGAAGCGCCTCGGGCATCAGAAAGCGCGGTGCCATCGAGCCGCCGACCGCCGCCAGGATCAAGAAGACAAAAGTCGACACCGGCTGCGCCTGGTCGCGCGTGTTGCAGGCCGCGGCCAGCGCAAGGGCGATCCCGGCACTGGCGGCAGCCGCACAAACCGCGGTGCCCGCCCAGGCCGCGAGGTTTGTCAGCAACGGCACGCCATAAATCACCGCGGCGACGACAAACAACACGAACGCCTGAACAACGCCTAGCCCTATCAACCAGAGCATTCGGCCGCCCAGCAATGGGGCGATGCCGCCCGAGCTGAGACCTAGCCGCAGACGAAGACCCGCCGCGCGCTCGTCGATCAGGGTCATCGCCCCCTGCATGGCGGTGAACATCAGGAACAGAATACTGACCGCACCAGCGTAATAAATGAGCAACGGATCGCCGCCGGGCAGGATTCGCTCCGCCACAAACGGCGGTGGCGCGACCCCGATGGAGACTCCGGTCACACGCCCGACTTGATCGGGCGTCAGGGCCAAGATCGGGCCAAGGCGCGCGACGTCTCGGCGGAACATCAATTCGGCCAGATCCTCGCCCGCAGCCGCGTTAACCTGCGCGACGAGAATTTCCCCAGCGGATTTCCGGCCGGGGTGGATCAGCACCGTGACGGGGGTGGGCGTCGTGGACAAATCGCCATGCAACACCAGCCCGGCGTCCGCCCGCCCCGATTTGATTGCATCTTCCAGGGCAGCGACGTCGGGCGATCGGGTCAGCCGCCCGCCCAGCCGTCGTTGCAGACTGTCGACTAGCCTGCGGCTGTCGCTGCTGTTGATCTGGTCGACGACGCCCGCCCCTATGTCGAGCCGGCCACTGGCGCCTGCGGCGAACACGGAAGCGAAGACGATAAACACCAGCGGCGGCAACACGAAGACCAGCACAAGGCCTGCACGGTCGCGCAACAGGCCCAACGCCATCACGCGCAGCATCACAAGGATCATGCCTCGCCAAATCTCTCGGGCGATCCCGTCGCCCAGCCGATCAGGGCGTCAAGCCCAGGGTGATGCACCGCCACCTCGCGCAGCTCCACGCCGTTCCAAAGCAAAACCATTTCGATTTCGCCCGCCTGCGTAAAAGCGTCTGCGACGATCCCGCGCCAGCACAATCCCCGATCCGACGGCGCCAGTCCCCGCGCGGCGAGAATCGCCTCAACCGCTGGCGACGCCTCGGAGAGTCGCACAACGAGCTCGGTCCGACCGCCAAACGCTTCTGCCATCAGTTCGGCGGGGCGCCCCTCCACTATCAGCCGACCAGCCTCCATGATTCCTAAGCGATCGGCCAGGACGGCGACGTCCTCGATATTATGGCTGATGAGCAGAATGGCTGCGCGATCCGCCCGCAACCCGTCGATCAGGCCGCGCAAGATGAGCCGCGTCTCGGCGTCAAGCCCCTCTGTCGGCTCGTCGAGCACCAACAGGCGGGGCCGGTGGACAATGGCCGCCGCCAGGTTGGCGCGTCGCCGCCAGCCGCCCGACAAACGGTCCAGCCGCTCGTCCGCCCGCTCGGTACAGACCGTCTCATCCAGCGCGCGCGCGACAGCCGCAGCCCGTTCGGTGCGAGACACGCCAGCCAGAGCGGCAAAAACGTCCAGGTTCTCGGCCACGGTCAGATGGGGATAGAGCGCGATCTCCTGCGGCGCGATCCCGACGTCACGGCGGACCTGACGGTCGCTGCTCGGATCCGCGCCGAGCACGCGCACCGACCCTTCATCAAGCGCAAGCGCTCCGATCGCCGCCTTGGCGAGGGTAGATTTACCCGCGCCGTTACGTCCAATCAGCGCGTAGACCTCGCCTGCTTCCAGCTCCAGGTCAACCTGGTCGAGGGCTGCCCGGTTTCCATAGCGACGCGTGGCCTTGGCGAGGTGGAGGACGGCCTCCGTCTGCTCAGCCGCCATAGCCCGCGTAGTGGAACAAGTTCAACACGTAAAGCGCCAACGGGCAGTTCGGATCGCCAAAGCTTGCCAAGGCCTCCTCGATCGTCTCCGCGATCGTCGCGCGCGTCCGCGCCTCGCCCCACAGGGTGACAAAGGTCACTCGATCGTCGTCCTTGCGGACGTCCTTCCCGATGGCTTCGGAGGTCGAAACGAAATCCTGCAGGTCATCCCACAGTTGGAAGGCGAGGCCTAGGCGATTGGCGAACAGGCGCGCCCGCATCTGCGCGGCCTGATCGGCTCCGGCGATCATCGCGCCTCCGACCATGGCGGCGGCGAACAGCACACCGGTCTTTTGATCATTCAGGCTCGTGAGCGTCTGCTCGTCCCGCAGCGCTTCCGGATCGCGCAAATCGCGGAACTGACCCGCTACCAGGCCACGAAAGCCCACCGTCTCGCTGAGCAAGGCGACCAGGGCCAGCCGCGTCTCGATTTCCACCATCGCGTCGCCGGCGATGACGCCGTACGCGTGGTTGAGAAGTGCGACCGCGGCAAGCACCGCCGTGTCCTCGCCAAAACGGCGATGCAAGGTCAACTTGCCCCGGCGCATTATGGCGTCGTCCATGCAGGGCAGGTCGTCAAGGACCAGGGAGGCTGTGTGGATCAGCTCGAGCGCGCAGCCGAAATCGAGGGCGGCGAGTTCGTCTCCGCCGAAATGAGCCGAGGACAGCATGGCGAGAAGCGGGCGGACCCGCTTACCCGGTCTCAGGCAAATGTCGCGCACCGCACCGATAAGCGGCAGGGGCGCCGCGTCCGCGGGCGGCAGCAGCTTTCTGAGGCGCAGATCGACCCGCGCCCGCCGCGCGGCCGACACGTCCGCCAGATCGAAGCTGGCGGCGGAGTCGCTTTCGCGCAGCACGCTTGCGATGGTCATTACCTCGCCGCACCCCCGGCCGCAGGAAACCCCGATTGTTCGGTCAGACGCTCATGAGCTGCGGCAGCCCCGGCGTAAAAAACATCTTCCCATATTGGGCGCCAACCCAGCATCGGCGCAACCTCGACGCTGTTATCGCCCCGCCAGGTCGCGGCGCCGATCAGCTGCGCGCCGCGGAAAATTTGACCTTCAGCTCGCGAATCGGGCGAACCCACAGGAAACCGAAAGAGACGCACCCCTCTCGGGTGGTGACCGCGTGATGGATGCGATGCGCCTGCACGCGCGCGCGCCAGAAGCTGCGCCGACCGTCCAGAGGCACCGGAAACCGCTGATGGACCAAGCCGTCATGGAAGAGCGCATAGGCCGCGCCATAGGCCGTGATCCCCAGTCCCAGTGGCAGCCACCACGATGACACGTTGACACCGAGCCAGATGAACAAGATGGCCGGCATCGCAAAGGTCACGGCGAACAGATCGTTGAGTTCGAATACGCCGTCGCGCGGCTCATGATGGCTGCGGTGCCAACACCACAACGCGCCATGCATGACCCATCGGTGCGTTGCCCAGGCGAATGCCTCCATGCCGGCGAACGCGGCGAAGAAGATGACAACCTTGGCGGCGAGCGCGACCATCGGCGAAGTCTAAGCCGTTCGGGTGAGATTGCGAACTCACAAATCTTGCCGGGTAAAGCGTTCCAGGCCGCTATCTCGCCTCAATCAGGCAACCAATTGCCATGGAAGCCGGGTGGAATCCGGTGCGGTAAATGGACAATCGCCAATGGTGGGCCCGCGAAATCGCGGGCGTCGACGATCACCAAATCGGTTGTCTGGTCGATCGCGTTGACGACCAAGCCAATCAGCCAGCCCTCATCCTCGGCGGCATCGGCATGAGCGGGGACAAAAACAAACTCGCCCGGATAACGGTCTGGCCCAAAGCTGTGCACGCTTCTGACGCCGGTTTTCAAATCGTGTTTGAACAGGCTATCGCCGCTGAGAAATGCCGGACTGGCGGTTTCAGGCAGCATCATCGCATAGGCATAGCGGTAGGGTTGACCGAACCGGCGCTCGTCGACGCGCGGAAAATCCTGCGGCTGTCGGTCGATCACGTCTCGGCGCACGAATCGTTCGATCGGATTGATCGTCCAGCGCTCGAACGCGCCGCGCGGGGCGTCCGGTCCCTCGGCGAACATGGTGTCGTAGGCGACGGCATCGAGAATCACGCCACCATCGTCCGTGTCGTAGGCATTCGCCACGTGAAACACGTAGCAGGGATCAACCTCGCACCAGATCACCTCGGTGCCGGCACCGTCGCGAGGAAGCAGGCCAACCCGAGCCGGATGCGAGGGGTTCCAGCGAAACGGGAACAGGCTCCCGGCGATCAGCGCACTCATCGAAAAGGTCACCGGGAGGTCGAGGATCACCGCGAAACGCGCGGTGATCGCGCAATCGTGGATCATCGGACCATGGCTGACCGGCACCGGCTCCTCTCGACGCACGCGCCCGTCGGCCGCGACCACGACATGATGGATCACGGTTGGATTGCGGGGGTCATAGGTGACCGCATGCATCTCGCCCGTCAGTGGATCGAGATGCGGATGGGCGCTGAACGAGCCGCGCAACGTGCCGCCGAAATCGTCATAGGCCAGCGTCGCCAGGGCGTCGTCGAGCACCACGGGCGAACATCCCGCCTCGACGAGCGCCCAAATCTTGCCTGCGAACCCAATCACATTGGTGTTGACGGTGTCGTATTCCTCTTCGCGCCGCTTCGGGGCCGGCGGCTCGCCCAGAGCAGCGGTGACCTGGTTCGAGCGAACCCAGCGATTGCGGTACCAGCGCGCGCGGCCGTGCTCGATGCGAAGACCGTGGACCATGCCGTCGCCGAGAAACCATTGATAGGTCCGCGGATCGGCGGCGATTGGGTTGGCGCCGATGCGCACATAGCGCCCATTGAGCGCCGGAGGGATCGAGCCAGTGACCGCCAAGTCCTCGATTGTCACTTCTTCCGTCATCGGCGCGTGAATGCCGGTGAGGAACGGATGGGGGCCGTCCGGCGGGCGAATCCGCGCGCGATTAAAGCTCGCGAGCGCCGTCACGCCTTTGCCAATAGCGCTGCGAATCGCGGTTTCGACGACGCTGGTCATTAGGTCTTCCTCCAGGAGGGGATCCGCCGCCGGCGCACAATCTACGGGAGCGCCCGCCGGCGCAATGTCCACGCTGCTGCGGCCGCGAGTGCCTTCCTTGGGATCAAACAACCGGTGTCGTCGGTGGGACTGGCTTTTCGTCTGGCGCTCATGGTCTGCGGCGACGACGTGGACCGGGCGGCTCAGTAGTAGCGCGGTATTGGCCCGTTATGCGGCGTCGCGCGGTCGCTCAGGTCGAACATCACCTCGTCGATGTAGCACCAGCCCCAGCCCTCGGGCGGGTCATAACCCTCGATGATCGGGTGCCGGGTGGTGTGGAAGTGCCGTGTCGCGTGCTGGTTCGGGGAGTCGTCGCAACACCCGACATGGCCGCAGGTCCGGCACAGCCGCAGATGGACCCAAGGCGAGCCAATTTTCAGGCACTCCTCACAGCCGAGCGCGCTCGGGGTTACATCGCGGATGGCAACCCCGTGAGAGCATCCATCTTCCATCAAGATCCCCGATCCGGGCAGGCGCGCCCCGGCCTTCAGTCTTCCACAGAAACGCGTGTGGTGCCGCGACGACCTGCGCGTCGTCACCGACAGCATTCGGCATTCTACGCCTACCGGAGCTGCCGCTGGGCGGTTCGGAGGGTCTCAGGCGCGCTCATGGTAATGCAGGCGGTCGCGCGAGCGCTCTCTGCAGGCTCAATTCTGCTCGCGCGATTCCCGAAACTTGACCTTCGGCCAATCTTCCATTGTCCGACGAAGATCCCAGGCGTTGCGCGCAAGAAACACCGGAACGCCGTCATGGTCCTCGGCGATGGCGCTGCTGCTGTTACCGGCGCGGAAGCGGTCGAGCTCGGAGCGCTCGGCGTCGAGCCAGCGCGCCGACTCGAACGGCACGTCCTCGAACCGCGTGCCGAGGTTGTACTCGGCTTGCAGCCGCGCCTTCAGGACGTCCAGCTGCAGCGACCCGACGACGCCAATGATCCAATCGCCGCCGTTCGCTGGCTTGAATACCCGCGTCACGCCCTCATCGGCCAGCTGTTCGAGCGCGTTGCGGAGATGCTTGGCGCGCATCGCGTCCTCAATACGCACGCGGCGCAGGATTTCCGGCGCGAAGCTGGGCAGACCGGTGACGCGGATGTCCTCGCCCTCGGTCAGCGTGTCGCCGACCCGCAGGGTGCCATGATTAGGGATGCCGAGAATGTCTCCGGGCCACGCCTCCTCGGCGAGCGCACGGCTCTGGGCCAGAAAAAACACCGGGTTCTGTACCGACATCAACCGCCCCGTGCGCACGTTCTTCAGCTTCATGCCACGATTGAAGCGGCCCGAGCACAGCCGAACAAAGGCGATACGATCGCGATGCTGCGGGTCGATATTCGCCTGCACCTTGAACACGAAACCGGAGACGTCGCTCTCCTCCGGGGCGATCGGCTGCGGATTGGCCGGTTGCGGGCGCGGCGGTGGAGATAGATCGGCGACCCCTTGCAGCAACTCACGCACGCCGAAATTGTTGAGCGCGCTGCCAAAGAAGATCGGCGTCAGATGTCCTTCGCGAAACGATTGCAGCGCGAACGGCGGACAGAGGCCGCGCGCCATCTCGACCTCTTCGCGCAGACGGTCGATTGCCGCTTCGGGCAGGTATTGCGGCAATTTCGGATCGTCGAGACCGCTGCATTGGATGGGCTCGACAAGCCGATCGCGCGCCGTGGGGTCAAATAGCAGCAGCGTATCGGCGAACAAATTGTAGGTGCCGAGAAAGTCCCGCCCGCTGCCGATCGGCCAGCTCGCCGGGGTGACATCGAGCGCCAGCGTCTGCTCGATCTCATCGATCAGGTCGAACGGGTCGCGGCTCTCGCGGTCGAGCTTGTTGACGAAGGTGATGATCGGTACGTCGCGCAGCCGGCACACTTCGAACAGCTTGCGGGTCTGCTCCTCGATGCCGCGCGCCGCGTCGAGCACCATGACGGCGCAGTCGACCGCGGTCAGCGTGCGATAGGTGTCCTCGCTGAAATCCTGATGGCCCGGCGTGTCGAGCAGGTTAAAGGCGAGCCCGTTATGCTCGAAACTCATCACCGCCGAAGACACCGAGATGCCGCGCTCCCGCTCGATCGCCATCCAGTCGGAGCGGGTGCGTCGCCGCTCGCCGCGCGCGCGCACTTCGCCCGCGAGCTGGATCGCGCCGCCAAATAACAGCAGCTTTTCGGTCAGCGTCGTCTTGCCGGCGTCGGGATGCGAAATGATCGCGAAGGTACGCCGGCGAGCGATCTCGTCAGACAGCGTGGTCATGGCCTCTGATGCGGTTGAACGGCAGGACGCCGATATGTGAGGTGCCAGGCGCGAAATGCCAAGGCCGATGGTAGGCCCCGGACGAACGCCGGCTGGGCGGCTAGCAGACGGCTCATCGAGGGCGGCTTAGCCACAAAACGGCGCGTCGGCTTTTATTCGATTGCTGCCCTTTGAGAGCCCGAAGAGCGCAAATCTCCGGCTAGCGGCAAAGGCCGAACATGGGCCTATCGGGGCTGGCAGCGTGGCGGCTACAATTCGTCGCCGGAAGGGAACAGAGCACTTTGCGTCACGTCAGGTCGCCAGGCGGGGTTCAATCAGTATCAGACTGATGCTCCGATTTGCTGGCCAATCGAAGGAGTGTCCTCGTTGTCTGAAAAGAGACGGACGGCCGGCGCTCGCCGCTTTGCATTAGCTTTCGTCCTTGCTCTGCTGTCCGCCGAGGCATCGGCGCAAGCCCCGGGCGGCGGCCCGCCTGCCGTCGGCGTCGTGCGGGCCGAACAGCAGCAGATCACCCAAAGCGATGAATTCAACGGGCGCATCCAGGCGGTGAACCGGGTGGCTCTCGTCTCACGCGTCACCGGCTTTCTCGAAAAACGGCATTTCATCGAGGGGGCCGAGGTCAAGAAAGGTGATCTGCTTTACGAGATCGAGCGACCGCCTTTCCAGGCGCTGGTTGATGCCGCCAAGGCCAATGAAGACCAACTGGAAGCACAACACCGGAATGCGCTGATAACCTTACAGCGTGCCCAAAAGCTGTTGCCGACCGTCGCGGGCCAGCAATCCGATGTTGATACCGCGCTCGCCAACGAGCAGGCATTAGCCGCGCAAATCGACGGCGCTAAGGCGCAGTTGCAGACCGCGCAGATAAATCTCGACTACACCAACATCTACGCACCGATCGATGGGAAGATCAGCGCGACGCAGGTAACCGAGGGCAATGTCGTCTCGCCGACGAGCGGCACGCTGGCGAACATCGTGAGCCAGGATCCGATGTACGTGCTGTTTCCCATCCCGGTGCGCACTGGGCTCGATCTGCGAGCACGCTATGAACCAAAGGGTGGGTTCAGCGCCGTTGTCATCAAGCTGCGCCTCCCCAATGGGCAGATCTACGGGTCCGACGGCAAGCTCGATTACGCCTCGCCGACGATCACGGAAAATACCGACACGTTCACGCTGCGCGGCGTCGTGCCCAATCCGCTGCTGACCGGACAATCACAAGCACCGGGGGTGCAGCGCGAGATGTTCGACGGGGAATTCGTCAGCGTGCTGCTCGAGGGCGTGGAGCCGATCACGGTTCTGGCTGTGCCCAGCGCCGCGGTGTTGTCGGATCAACAGGGCGACTATGTCTACGTCGTCGATGCACAGAACAAGGCGCAGGTTCGCCGCATCCAGCAGGGCCAGTCGACGCCCTCCTTGGCGGTAATCACGAATGGGCTCAAGGAGGGCGAGCTCGTCATTACTGAAGGTTTGCAGCGCGTTCGCCCCGGCGAGGCGGTATCTCCCGCGCCCGCGACACCGGGACCAAACGTCGGCTCCTCGGGAGCCAAGCAGTGATTTCCGATGTCTTTATTGATCGCCCGCGGCTAGCGGGTGTCATCGCGGTCGTCATCACGATCGCGGGCCTTTTGGCGCTGACCCGCATTCCTGTGGCGCAGCTGCCCGATATCGTCCCGCCGCAGGTGCAGGTCAGCGCGGTCTATCCTGGCGCTTCGGCCGCCGTCGTCGAAGCCAGCGTCGCGCAGCCGATCGAGGCGCAGGTCGTCGGCGTCGACAAGATGATCTACATGAAATCGACGAGCGCCAATGACGGTTCCTACAATCTGACGGTCAGTTTTGATCTCGGCACCGACCCGGACATCGACACCGTCAACGTCAACAACCGCGTCCAGACCGCACTCGCGCAACTCCCGGCCGAGGTCCAGCTCGAAGGCCTCACCGTCCAGAAGAAATCCTCGGCGGTCCTGCAATTCCTCTCGCTTTACAGCGATAACGGCAAGCAGGACCCGCTCTTCATCACCAACTACGCGATCATCAACATTATCGACGTTCTCTCGCGGGTGCCGGGGGTCGGGCAGGCACACGTCTTCGGTGCGCTCAATTATTCGATGCGCATCTGGTTCGACACCAACCGGCTCGACAATCTAAAGCTGACCACGGCTGATCTGATCAACGCGATCCAGGCGCAGAACGTCCAGGCGCCTGTCGGCCGCATCGGCGCGCGCCCGATCGGACACGACCAACAATTCCAGATGAACATCCAGACGCAGGGGCGGCTGTCGACGCCCGAAGAGTTTGGCAACATCGTGCTGCGCGCCAACCCCGATGGCTCGCTGTTGCGCGTGCGCGACGTCGCCCGTGTCGAACTCGGTGCCCAGAACGAGGATGTCGAGGGGCGCTACAACGGCGAACCGGCGGTCGCCATCGGCTTGTATCTGTCGCCGGGGGCCAACGCGGTCAACACCGCCTCGGCGGTCATCGCGGCGATGGACCGCCTCTCCCAGCGGTTCCCGCCGGGGCTCCACTATGTCGTCAACTACGACACGACGGCATTCGTGCGGGCGACGATCCATGACGTGCTGGTCACGCTGGCCATCGCGTTCGGCCTCGTCGTGATCGTGGTCTTTATCTTTCTTGGCAGCCTGCGCGCAACGATCATTCCGGCGATCGCGGTCCCGGTCAGCGTCATCGGTGCGTTCGCCGTTCTTCTTGTCGCCGGCTATTCCGCCAACACGGTGTCCTTGCTGGCGATGGTGCTGGCGATCGGCATTCTCGTCGACGATGCCATCGTCGTGGTCGAGAATGTCGAAAGGGTCCTGCAGGAAAACCCGGAGCTCAGCCCGGCTGACGCGACAAAACGGGCAATGAGGGAGATTACCGCGCCGATCATCGCCATCACGCTGGTGCTGCTGTCGGTGTTTGTGCCTGTGGCGTTCATCCCGGGAATCTCCGGACAATTGTTCCGGCAGTTCGCGGTCACCATCAGCGTTGCGATGCTGATCTCGGCGCTCAACGCGCTGACCTTGTCACCCGCGTTGTGTGCTCTCTTCCTGCGCCACCGTGGGGTGAGGCGCGGGCCGATGGGATGGGTTTTGCGCCGCATCGACAATGTCCGCGACGGCTATGCCTCGATCGTCCGCCGCCTGGTGCGTCTCTCGTTATTCGGCCTCTTGTTCGTCGCCATCTGTGCCGGCGGAATCGGGTTCCTGGCACTGCACGCGCCGACCGGCTTCCTGCCCGAAGAGGACCAGGGCGCGTTTTTTATCAACGTGTCGTTGCCCGACGGGGCCTCGGTCTATCGCACCCGCGAGGCGGTCAGCCGCATTACGGGGCTGCTGAAACAGATGCCGCAGGTCGACAAGATCTTCTCGATCAATGGTTTTTCGATCATCGACGGGGTCAACGAGCCCAACACCGGCTTTATCGTCGCGCTGTTGAAGCCGTTCGAAGACCGCACCGCCGCCGCCGATTCGGCACAGGCGTTGATCGGCCGCGTCTTCGCCGAAGGCCGCGAGGTGCGTAGCGCCAACGTCTTTGCCTTCAACCTGCCGCCGATCATCGGGTTGTCGACAACCGGCGGCTTCGAATACGACCTCGAGGCCCTGGAGGGGCAGGAACCGGCCGCGATGAACGCCGTCATGCAGGGGCTGATCGCCAATGCCAACCGCGATCCGCAGCTGACACGCGTGTTCTCGACCTATACCGCCAACAATCCTTCGATCTATCTCGACATCGATCGCGAGAAAGCGCAGTCGCTGGGGCTGAGCATGAACGATGTGTTCGGCGCGCTGCAGGCAACGCTGGGCGGCATCTACATCAACAATTTCAACCTGTTCGGGCGAGTCTGGCAGGTCAATATCCAAGGCGAGGCGGCGGACCGGCGCGATGTGTCTTCGTTATGGCAGATCTACATCCGCAACAAATTCGGCACGGATGTGCCGCTCCGCTCGATTGCCAACGCGCGCGTGATTGTCGGCCCGCAAGTGATCACCCGCTACAACAACTACCGCGCCATTCCGATACAAGGCAGTCCCGCCGCCGACGCCTCGTCTGGAGCCGCCATTACCGCCATGGCAGACGTCTCCGCCAAGACGCTCCCCTCGGGCTACGGTTATGAATGGACCGGCACCGCCTATCAGGAGGTGGCGGCATCCGGCCAGACCGGCGCCATTCTCGCTCTTGCCGTGCTGTTTGCGTTTTTGTTTCTTGTGGCGCTCTACGAGAGCCTGGTCATCCCGATACCGGTCCTGTTGTCCGTGCCGGTTGGCGTTTTGGGCGCGTTTCTTGGCCTTCTCGTCTTCCATCTGTCGCTCGACCTTTACGGCCAGATCGGGCTTGTCGTGCTGATCGCGATGGCGGCGAAGAACGGCATTCTCATCGTCGAGTTCGCGAAGGATCAGCGGGAGCGGGGTAAGGACATCCGCGAGGCCGCGGTGCTTGGCGCGCAGATGCGGTTTCGCGCGGTGATGATGACCTCCTTCGCCTTTATTCTCGGCGTTTATCCGCTAGTGGTGGCCCGGGGCGCCGCGCAGATCAGTCGCCACAATGTCGGGACCCCGGTTTTTGCCGGCATGATCGCCGCGAGCGCCGTCGGGATCTTCGTCATCCCGATGCTCTACGTCATTTTCCAGTCGCTACGCGAGCGGAGTGCGCACCGCTTCCGAAGCGCCAAAACCGCGGAATGAACCCCTATCTCGTAATCGGGACGCTGGGCCGTCTCCGCGATCCGCGTCACAACCTGATCCGGCCGAAGATCGCCGAAAATCGTGGCCGCAATGGGCGACGAGGTTTTGGCCGAGTTTCCGAGCGCTCTCGACGCGGTTCATTGTGTCGTCGATATTACCGTTACGACCGTAATTTCTCGAACGACGCGGCGCAGCGGTTCGCGGATCATATTGTGTCGCTGATCGGCACTATCCGGTTCTGACCGAGCCGTCGCAGGAAACGATGATGGCATCCGCTACCCATAGGAAACGACG
>DATMLO010000178.1:0-2155 GCA_035570495.1 Allostellaceae bacterium
CGCCAAAGGGCGACCTGAAACCACCCGAGAACGTCAAGCCGCTGCCGGCGAATGAGGCGGCCTCGATACTCGGCAAGAAGGTCAAGGGCCCGAACGGCGAGGATTTGGGCCTGATCGTCGACGTCCTGGTCGACCCCGACGGTCAACCGCGCGCGGCGGTCATCGACTTCGGCGGGTTTCTCGGGGTCGGCAGCCGCAAGATCGCGATCGACTGGAAGGCGCTGGATTTCACCGCGCTCGGCCGGGCGGGTACGGTCGAACTTGGCCTCGATCGGGCGCAGATCGCCGCGGCGCCCGAATACAAGCCCGGGCCGCCCGGCGCCGACGTGGTCACCGCGCCGCCCGCGCCGGCGCCGCCGGTCGATCCCCATCAATGACCGGCAATGTCGGTCGCCGTGGCAAAGCACAAGACCCAGCGCGACGAGACAGCGCTGGCGGCGCGCGGCCTCGACGGTCTCAACCTTTTTGTCGCCAATATCCAGACGGGCTTCGGACCGTTCATTTCGGTCTATCTGACGACCCAGGGCTGGACCCAGACCGCGATCGGCACGGCGCTGAGCCTGGGGACGATCGCAGCGATGGCGAGCCAGATCCCAGCGGGCGCATTGGTCGATGCGATCCGCAACAAAGCGGCGGTGGCGCTCTTCAGCATTCTCGCCTTCAGCGCCAGCGCGCTGCTGTTCGCGCTACAGCCGACGCCGCTATGGGTCTATGCGGCGGAGACACTGCACGGGTTTTCGAGCTGCACGCTCGGCCCGTCGATCGCCACCATGAGCCTCATCGTCGTCGGGCCGGCAATGCTTGGGCTTCGGCTCGGCCGCAATGCCCGCTTCGCCTCGATCGGCAATGGGATCGGCGCGGCGCTGATGGGAGCGTGCGGGTATTACGTGTCGGAGCGGGCGGTGTTCTTTCTGACAGCGGTCGCGACGCTGCCCGCCATTTTCTCCCTGGCGCCCCTGGCGCGGCTGAGCGAGGTCGCATCGCCGCCAACGCCAAGCCGGGAAAGCAACCGGCCGCGAGCGTCAATCACCAGCCTGCTGACAAACCGTGCGCTGGTCATCTTTGCACTCTGCATGATGCTGTTCACGCTCGGCAATTCGGCGATGCTGCCGCTGGCCGGCAATACCCTCACCAAGGAGGCCGGCAATCTCGCCAGCCTGCTGATCGCCGGCTGCATCATCGTGCCGCAACTGGTGGTAGCGGCCATCTCGCCGACGATCGGCGAGCTCACCGAGCAGCACGGCCGCCGGGTGGTGCTGCTGATCGGCTTTTGCACGCTGCCGGTCCGGGGGGTACTGTTCGCCACCATCGACCATCCCGCGGCACTGGTGCTGATCCAAGGGCTCGACGGGATTGCCGCCGCCTGTGTCGGCATCTTGGTGCCGCTGGTCGCGAGCGACATCGCCGGGCGGTCGGGCCGCTATAATCTGTCTATGGGCTTTATCGGCCTCGCCATGGGGGTCGGCGCGACGATCAGCACTACGCTTGCCGGATGGATCGCCGAGGCCTTCGGCGCGTCAGCAGCCTATGCGAGCCTTGCGTTGGTCGGGCTCGCGGCTGTTCTGGTCGCATCCATCGCCATGCCGGAGACGCGACCATCCTCCTAGCTAGGCGGTGCCGACCTCGCAAAACGCCTGCTCGAAAAGATTCGCCTCTCGCCGTGACCGGAAGGTGAGCTGCAACTCGATCCTGCCCGATGGAGTTACGGTATGCCGTAGCTCGATCGGTCGTATGTCGTTGTGGTCGAGCCACGGCTCGAGCTGATCCATCGCCTCGAGGAGCGATTGACCGCCACTGGCCTCTAGAAAGACGTGATGTTCTTCACGCGGCATGAGGGACACCTTTTGACAAATGGCCGGAAGGCCGGTTAAGCCGAGGGCGGCGCCGTGAGCTGGCTGAGCATCTCGATCAACTTGGCGATCTGCCGGTCAGGGTCGAGATCGGCGCGCGCCGCGTGTTGCAAGGCGGCTTGCGACAGTTGGCTATAGTGACCCGGGTTGGACCACAGCGTGGCAATGGTATCCGCCCAGATCGCGGTCGGTGCATTGTGCGGCAGGACGATGCCGCCCGGGCCGACAGACTCGGGCAGCCCGCCGCGATCGCTGGTGATGACCGGGATGCCGCTGAACTGCGCCTCCGTCACGACGCGACCCCA
>DATMLO010000179.1:0-16576 GCA_035570495.1 Allostellaceae bacterium
ACCCGCCGAAGAGGCCGCGGTCGTCGCCCTGCTTTTGGCCGAGCGGGATGCAGCCGAGATGGGTGCAGACACCGACGACGATCAGCCATTCGGGCTTCTGCACCCGCGCCGAATCCGGTTGCGGGTCGCGCAGCGTCGAGACATCGACTTTCTGCGCCGCCTCGATCTCGGCGGCTGGGCGGTGGTCGATAAACACGGGCTTGCCCTGCCAAGCGACCGTCAGGCGCTGGCCGAGCTGGACCGGGCCCAGATCGACATCGGTCGTCGACAGCGCGAGCGTGTCCTTGGCCGGGTTCAGCGTGTCGATGAACGGCCAGATCGCGGTCGCGAGGCCGACTACCCCGAGCGCCGACGCGGTCAAGGTCAGGAAATCGCGTCGCGTCTCGCCGTCATGGCCGTGAACCTGCGATTGCGCCACATCCGACATGCGAAACCTCTTGAGGTCAGCCGCCATCGCCCGGCAGCCGGAGAAACCGCAAGCTACAGCGTTGAAGAAGCCGAACTATGCGACAGACTGCCGCATAAATCAGCAAGGAACGCAATACTATACGCGATCACCCGGTGTCGCTCGCGCGTTCTTTCTGCAACCCTCGGAGAAACTCGCATTGCGCCTCGCCCTCTATGAACCGGACATCCCTCAGAATACCGGGGCGTTATTGCGGCTGGCGGCATGTTTCGGGATCGGCGTCGACCTGATCGAGCCGTTTGGATTTCTGTTCGACGACCGGCGTCTCAAGCGGGCGGCGCTCGATTATGCCGCACTCGCCGAAGTCGCGCGGCACGCTTCCTGGACCGCCTTTCGCGCCGCGCGGGCGGCTGATTCGCGACTGGTGCTGCTGACGACTTCAGGCAGTGTCGCGCTCGACCGGTTCGCGTTCGGGCCGGCCGACACGATCCTTCTTGGCCGCGAAAGCGCCGGCGTGCCGCCGGCAGTGCATGAGGCGGCCGATGCGCGCGTCGTCATTCGCTTGCGCCGCGCGGCGCGATCGCTCAACGTCGCCCAGGCCGGGGCAATCGCGCTCTACGAGGCGCTGCGCCAGACCGGCGGATTGCCGTCAGAATGACGGGAGCGATGGCCGAGAACACCGATCGCCGTGACGAGGCCGCCGAATGGTTCGCGGTGTTGCGCGACCGCATCTGCGCCGCATTCGAGGCGCTCGAGGATGGGATCGGCTCGTCGGCGCGCTTCGAGCGGCAGGATTGGGAGCGCCCGGGCGGCGGCGGCGGCACGACCGCGATCATGAAGGGCCGCGTGTTCGAGAAGGTCGGGGTCAATATCTCGGTCGTGCACGGGGAGTTCGCGCCGGAATTCCGCAAGGAAATTCCGGGAGCCGAGGAAGACCCGCGGTTTTGGGCCGCCGGCATCTCGGTTGTCTCGCATCCCTGTTCGCCGCTCGTCCCCGCCGCGCACATGAACACGCGGCATATCGTGACGAAAAAGGCATGGTTTGGCGGCGGCGCCGATTTGACGCCGATCTATCCCGACGAGCTGGCGGCGGCCGAGTTTCACGCCGCGCTGCAGGGCGCCTGCGACGCTCATGCGCCGGACGCCTACGCCAAATACAAGAAATGGTGCGACGAGTATTTCTTCCTGCCGCATCGCGACGAGCCGCGCGGCGCCGGCGGCATCTTTTTCGACTATCTCGACAGCGGCGACGGCGATCGCGATTTCGCCTTTGTGCGCGCGGTCGGCGAGGCGTTTCTCGCCGCCTACGCGTCGATCGTGCGGGCGCGGATGCACCAGCCGTGGACCGATGAGCAGCGGCGTCACCAGCTCGTCCGCCGCGGCCGCTATGTCGAGTTCAATCTGCTTTACGACCGCGGCACGCGCTTTGGGCTCAAGACCGGCGGCAATGTCGAGGCGATCCTGATGTCGCTGCCGCCCGAGGCGGCGTGGCCTTAGCCCTCGTTGCCCCCTCCCGCAAGCGGAAGAGGGAAAGAACAACTAAACCTGCTGGATCGCGGAGAGCAGCCAGTGCCCGCCCTTGCGGCGGACAAAAGTCCACATTTCCTCGGATTCGGTGCGGATGCGCGGGTCGCCGGCGACAACGGCGCCCGGGCTTGACGGCGCCGCCCCGATCCGCACCGTGTAGTCGAGCGCGGTCCAGCGCATATGCGCGGTGGCGTATTCGAGATCGCCTTCTTCCCAGCTCTCGGTCAGCTCTGCCTTGACCAGCGTCACGTCGGAGACGTGGTTCTGGACGCCCTGGCTCGCGTTGCGCGTCAGCTCCTGCGAGAAATAGCTCAGCATCTCGGGCGTCATCAGCTGGCGCATTTGCGCTAGATCGCTGCGCCCCCACGCTTCTTGAACCGCCGCGTGGAGCGACTGGAAGGCGTTGAGATCGGCGTCGCCGACATAGGTGTCGCGGCCGCGATAGCGCTGCTGAATCGGCGCCGCCGCGGCGCCGAGCGAGCGCGGCATCGGTCTTCCGCCGGTCGTCACACCGAGCCCGCCCGACAACAGCCGGAACAGGAAGCCGATCAACAGTCCGATGATCAAGAGACTGAACAGCCCGCCCAGCATGTGGCCGAAAAACCCGCCGCCAAACAGCATCGAGCCGAGGAAGCCGCCAAAGATGCCGGTCAGGAACGGATGCCGCGAGAAGAAGCTGCCGCCGCCGTAATACCCGCCATAGCTCGATGACGGGTTCGCCATGGTCTGGTTGAGCGGCGTGGCGCCGTTATTGTCAAAGCTGCGCAGACCGCGGCTGCCAAAGCTCGACCCCGAGCTGCCAAAGCTCGAACCGGCACGCGCATCGGCGAGGCTAGGCGTCAAGGCCAAGACCAGGCTGAACAGCAGCGCCATGAAGAGGCGCCATCGCGTCGTTCGGCTTGTCATCGCGTCCACTCCGGGAACCGCTATCGCGCCGTTCCATATGGGGTGCCGGGGTGCTTTGCAACAGCATGGCGCGCTGTGTCTCGCTCCGGAGTTGCATCGCTGGCGCATCGCGCTCGCTTGATCGGCGCGTCGGCAATCCCCAAATAACTCGTGCCGTCGGGTGCCGAATTCGGGTCCGTCGGGTGTCTCGCTCGGTGAGGAGAAGCCGCTATGGCAAGACTTTCGCTATTCAATTCCCCGCTCTTATTGGGCTTTGACCATTTCGAGCGGGCGCTCGACCGAGTCAACAAAGTGTCGAGCGACGGGTATCCGCCCTACAACGTCGAACAGCTCGGCGAGAATTCGCTGCGCATCACCCTAGCCGTCGCCGGCTTTGCGATGAGCGATCTCAAGCTCACGGTCGAGGAAAACCAGCTCGTCGTACGCGGCAAACAGACCGATGACGATAGCCGTGTCTACCTGCACCGCGGCATCGCGGCCCGCCAGTTCCAGCGCTCATTCGTGCTGGCCGAGGGTATCGAGGTGCGCGGCGCCTGGCTTGACAACGGGCTGTTGCACATCGATCTGATGCGCCCGCAGGTCGAGACCCGGGTGCGGACGATCGAGATCAAGGACGCCGCCGGCAAGGCCGATCCGGTCGAGCTGACGCGAACCGCCCCGGCCCTGGTGCGTTCGTCCAAGTAGTTGGCGTGGAAATAGCATGTCTCCGCCACGCGTTTGGGGCGGGGACTTAACCGCCTGCCGACCGGCTCAAGACCGGGGCAGGAGGAGGTTGGGATGCAGACGATGGAACAGATGCGGCAGATGACCGCGACCGATTTAGCGATGCTCGGCATGCAGGACATCGCTTATGTGAAACCCGTGGTGGTCGACGGCAATGCCGGTTACGCGATCCACGCGGCTGACGGCACGCAGATGGCGCTGACCGGTGATCGCGACATCGCCTTTGCGGTGGTGCGCCAGAACGAACTCGAGCCGGTCAGCGTGCACTGATCTTGGGTCGCGGCACGCAACGGCCGCGACCCGCTAGCCCACCGCGCCGCCGGTCAGGAGGGCGTAGAGCGCGTCGGCGCTGTTGGCGCCGCGCAGCTTCTCGCACATCGCCTTGTCGCGCAGGAGGCGCGACACGCGGGCCAGCGCCTTCAGGTGGTCGGCGCCCGCATCGGTCGGCGCGAGCAGCAGGAAAACGAGGTCGACCGGCTGGTCGTCGATCGCCTCGAACGGCACCGGCCGCTCGAGGCGGGCGAACATGCCGTAGAGCCGGTTGAGTTCGGAGAGCCGGCAATGCGGCACCGCCACGCCGGTGCCGATCCCGGTGGTGCCGAGCCGCTCGCGCTCGACGAGCGCGTCGTAGATGCGCTTGTCGGGAATGCCAGTGATCGTTGCCGCGCGGCGGGCGAGCTCCTGAAGCACTTGCCGCTTGTTGCTGGCGCGCAGGACCGCGATGACGCCGCGCGACGTCATCAAATCGGCGAGCTCACTCCCGGCCTGATCGGCCTGCATCAATGCGCCTCCGCTGCGGTCATGGCGACGCCTCGCATCGGCGCTCGGTCAACGAGTTGGGCATGTCGGCTTGAGAGATCAAGTGCTTGTCGGTCAGGCTCATGATGCCGTGGACAGCGTGGGGGCGCCAGAGGTACGGGGGATCTTGTCGGCGTAGCCACGCACGAAATCGGCGATTTCCGCGTCCTTCCCGGCGGGCCGCAATGCCTCATCCTCGTAGTACCGGGTGGCGGGATCGGCGATCACGCGCCGCTTGATGCGATGGTGCCGCGTCCACAGCGATGCCCAGGCGACAGTCGACGACAGCGCTTCCCGGACCCGCCGCGGATAAAACACCAGCGGGTTTTCGCGCGGTAGTTCCGACCGCCGGTCGCGCCGGATTTTGCGGCGAACCACGCCAACCTGAAGGGGATGCACCCCTTCGATCGGGAAGCCGCCGCGGAACGCTGTAAGGACATCGGCCAATTTGCGCGGATTGAGGCCGTCATGCACGGCACGCCGCAGGATCGTCTCGACATGCTCGTCGGTATAATAGCGTCGCCAGGCGTCGCGGTAGACCCGGTGCCAAGTCTCCCGCGACATGAGAGCGTGGCTCACCGTCATGTGCTCGAGGTCATAGTTGTTCAGATCGGGGTCCATCGGCACCGCTTTCGCGTGCATGACTTTATGATCCTCCGACCCCGGTAGCGGCGTCAGCACAAAGAACTCAAGAATGTCGATCGGCAACTCGCGCTTGATGATGTCGATGTCGGACGCGATCGATTCCGGGCTGTCGTTGGGAAAACCGAGGATATAGCCCGCCCAGGTCATCACCTTCTGACGGCGCCAAGCCTGCAGCATCTCGCGGTATTCCCAAATCTTGTTCTGCCGCTTCTTGGCGCCGGCGAGCGACTGCGGGTTGATGTTTTCGAGCCCGATGAAGACCGAATTGCAGCCAGCCCGCGCGACCTTCTCGATAAAGCCAGGGATGCGGTGGCACAGCGTATCGACCTGAAAGATGAGGCGAATTCTGATCCCCGCCTCACGCATCGCGATCAGCCGGTCGAGGATGGCCTCCCAGTTGCGATTGCGCGCGAAATTATCGTCGGTGACAAAGAAATGGCGAACGCCCAGCGCGACATTGCCCCGGACGATGGCTTCGACGTCGTCGGCGTCGCGATAGCGCGACTTGCGCCCCTGGACATTGATGATCGTGCAGAAGCTGCACTGGAACGGGCAACCGCGGCCAGCGTCGAAACTGGCGTAGCTGCCGAGGACGCGCCCGATGGTGGCACGCGGCAATGCGGGTGTGACCGCCCCCGCGAGCCCGGGAAGATCGTTGAGAAAATTGTAGACCGGCTTTGGCTCGCCGCGATCGATGTCGCGCAGCAGCTCGTCCATCCGGCCTTCGACTTCGCCGGCATAAAGCACGACGACGAGCTCCTGCGCCTGGCGGAGCTCTGACGGCAGCTCGGGAAGCATGGCGATGGAGCCGCTGACGTGGAATCCGCCGATCACCACCGTCAGCCCGGTGGCGCGAAACCGGCGCGCCAGATCGAGCGCGCGGGGAAATTGATTGGACTGTACCCCGACCAGTCCAACAAAGCCGGCGCCCGCGGCCCGGATGCGGCGCGTGATCGCGCCGACATCGACCACGGTGTTGCACTCGTCGCACGACTTGACCTCGATCTCGACCTCAGGGCCGAGCGTGTGCCGCTCGGCGCAATCGGCGATCAGACCATGGACGCTGGCGAGGCTGTTCGACGGGATCGACGAGCGGTACCACTGAATGACATAGCCGTCGTCGTCATAATGTGACGGCTTGATCAGCTCGACATGGAAAGTGCGCGCCATCGTCGCTCCGAGACGTGATGACGAGGATTAAGCTACACAAATTTCGCCGCAGGGGCGAGCCAACCCGTCGCTCATAAAGCCATCAGCTTTTCGCGTCGCCGCTGCACCGATGACGGGATGCGCATCGCCTCGCGGTATTTGGCGACCGTGCGGCGGGCGATGTCGACGCCTTCCGTCTGCAGCAGCTCGACGATCCGCTCGTCGGATAGCGTGCTTTCGGCCGCCTCGCGGTCGATCAGATGGCGGATGCGGAAGCGCACCGCTTCGGCCGAATGCGCCTCGCCGCCGCGTGCGGCGGCGATCGCCGAGGTGAAGAAGTATTTCAGCTCGAACAGCCCGCGCGGCGTCGCGATGTACTTGTTGGTCGTCACCCGGCTGACCGTGCTCTCATGCATGCCGATCGCGTCGGCGATGTCACGCAGGATCAGCGGGCGCAGCGACTGCACGCCGTGGCGAAAAAAGCCGTCCTGCTGCTCGACGATTTCGGTCGCCACCTTGAGGATCGTCGTGGCGCGCTGGTGCAGCGACTTGATCAGCCAGTTCGCCGCCTGCAGCCGGTCGGTGAGGTAGTCGCGTTCGTTCTTGTTGCGCGCGGCGCGGCTGATCCGCGCGTAATAGCGATTGTTGACGAGGACGCGGGGCAGCGTCTCGGCGTTGAGCTCGATGATCCAGCCCCCATCGGGCTGGGCGCGCATCAGGATGTCGGGGACGATCGTCTGCGCTTGCGGGGCGTCGTAGGCAAGACCCGGCCGCGGGTCGAGCGACTTTATCTCGGCGATCATCTCGGCGAGGTCGTCGGCGTCGACATGGCAAAGCCGCAGTAGCGCCGGCGCGTTGCGCGCCGCGAGCAGCGGCAGGTTGTAGAGCAGCGTCTGCATCGCCGGGTCGAGACGGTTGCGGTCGCGCAGCTGCAGCGCCAGGCATTCGGGCAGATCGCGGGCGAAGACGCCTGGCGGATCGAGATCCTGCAGCCGCTCCAGCACCGGCGCGATGCGCTGCAACGGACAGCCGAGCCGCGCCGCCGCTTCTGTTAAGTCGGCGCGCAGATAACCCGTTTCATCGATCTGATCGAGCAGGTAGACGGCGATCACCCGGTCGGTCTGGTTTGGCAGATCGGTGCCGATCTGTTCCAACAGGTGCTCGCGCAACGTGCGCGGCCGCGCCGCCGCCTGATCGAGGCCGGGCAGCTCGTCGCTGTCGACGGCGCCGTTGCGTGTTCGCCAGGGCTGGTTGTCGCCGCCGAAATCGCTCGCGTCGTAGCCGGTGGAACCGTCGCCGTCGGCGCCTGCCGTGGCATCCCATTGCTCGGTCGAGTCGGCGGTAAAATTCTCGCTCGCGGCCTCGGTCACCATGGTCGACGTGACCTGCGGCTCGCTGATTACGGCGCTGCCGTTGACCTCGGCGCCGTTGAGATCGAGCACGGCCGGCGCGTCCTCGCCCTCAGTGCGCTCGAGCAATGGGTTCTGTTCGATCTCGGTGTCGACGTAATCGGCAAGTTCAAGGTTCGACAGCTGCAGCATCTTGATCGCCTGCTGCAGCTGCGGAGTCATCACCAGCGCTTGCGTCTGGCGAAGCTCCAACCGTTGTGAAAAACCGATCCTGTTCAACCCAATGCTCCGTTCGGAGCGGGCTTATAGGCTGAATCTTTCGCCAAGGTAAACGCGGCGTACATCAGCGTCGGCGACGATCTCCTGCGGCGCACCCTCCATCAGGACGCGGCCTTCATGCAAGATATAGGCCCGATCAACGATCTGAAACGCTTCCCGTACGTTATGATCGGTGATCAAGACCCCGATTCCCCTGTCTTTCAGGTGCTTCACTAAGTCGCGGATGTCGTTGACCGCGATCGGGTCGATGCCGGCGAGCGGCTCGTCGAGCAGGATGAAATGAGGCTGCGTCGCGAGGGCGCGAGCGATCTCGCAGCGGCGCCGCTCGCCGCCCGACAGCGCCATCGCCGGCGCGCGGCGCAAATGGCTGATGGAAAACTCGGCCAGCAGCGAATCCAGCATGTGCTCGCGGGCCGCCGGGTCGGGTTCCGCGACCTCGAGGATCGCGCGAATGTTCTGCTCGACGGAAAGCCCGCGGAAGATCGAGGCTTCCTGCGGCAGGTAACCCACCCCCAGCCGCGCCCGTCGGTACATCGGCAGCAGGGTGATGTCCTCGCCGTCAAGGCTCACCGTCCCCGTATCGGCGGCGATGAGCCCGGTGATGATGTAGAAGCAGGTCGTCTTGCCGGCGCCGTTCGGACCAAGTAATCCGACAACCTCGCCGCGCTGCACCGAGACATTGACGTCGCGCAGCACGACGCGGCGCTTGAAGCTCTTGCCGAGGCCGCGCCCGGTCAGCCCCTTGTTGTCGGCGACGAGCCTGGGCCCGGGCGGCGCGCTCACACTGTGGATGGGCGCGCTGGGGGCGCTAGCGCTGGGCGTGATCGCGCTGGGTGTGATCCATTGCGGCACAAAGTCGTCCGGGAACAATGGCGGTCCGCCGCGGGAGGAACGGTCGTCGCCGCGCATGGCCTATTTGCCCCCCGTAGCGGGGACGGGGTTAGCCGGCGTGGTCGGGCTGGGGGGCGTCGTGCCGGTCGGGGAGGTCTTATTATCCGGCGTGGTCTTGTTGCCCACGGTGTTGCCTGGAGCCGTCTTGTCGGGACCGGTCACGTCCTGCTTGACGAACAAGCCTTGGACGCGCTGGCGCGTGCTGCCGGGCAGGGTCGAGGCCGGCATGATCCGGCTGATGTTGGTCTTCATGTCCATGACGGCGTATTGCCCGGTGACGACGTCGGTGCCGCGCGTGATCGTGACATTGCCCAACAGCGTACAGATATCGGTGACCGCATTATACACCCCGTAATCGCCACGGCCGATGTCGGGACCGTTGACGACCACGACGTGACCCTGGGCGTCGATGCGGTTGATCTTCGAATCGTCGTTGCTGGCCGGGGCGGCGGGCGTGCCGTTCGCGTTCGCGCCATTTGGACTTGCAGCGGGCGCTGCAGCCGCGGTCTTGACCGGCGGTGGCGGCGGCTTTGCCGGCTGGCCGGGTGCCGCAGCCTGTTGTTGCGGAGACTTGACCATATAGGAGGTCAAGACATCGGCTTTGATCGTCCGGCCGCCCTGGCGCACGGCGACCGCGTCGCCACGGGCAACGGAGACCTGTTTCTGGTCGTACCATTCGAGCGAGTCTCTGGCGGTGATGACGTCGGTCGCGGTCGTCATCTTCAGCGCCTTGCCGGTGACGATGCCAATCCCCTGATCCATGTCGTAATCGCAGTGGTCGCCAACCACGGTGCGGGTGTCGCGCGTGATGACGACATTGCCCTCGGCTTCGATGCGATAAATCTCGCTGTTGTTCTCGGTATTGGCGGTCGCTGGGCCGGTGGCCTTACGATAGTGGGCGATTATCGTATCCGCCTTGATCGACGCTGGGCCGCGGGTCGCGACGGCGTGGCCGCGGGCGATGTAGAGCTGCTGGTTCTGCTGCCACTCGATGCCGTTATCGGCCAGGACGTTGATCGGCGTTCCGTTGTCGGTGGCGTCGAGCTGGGCGTCGGCCGGGACCGCCAGCAGCAGCGTCAGCCCCCCTCCCAGCAACAGCATGGCGAACCGCAAGAGTTGCATGATCAGCTCGGCGTCTTGGTCGCGGGTTTGGGATGAACCGGAGCTTTGGTCGCGTGATGCACCGCCGGTTTGGCTTCGGCGGCCGGGGCGTGCGAAACGGGTTTCGGCACGGCTGCCGTCTCGATCTGGGCCGCGGCCTGCGCGATTGGCGTCGGCACACCCACGGTCTGCGCGGGTTTTGCCGCGGCGCCGGCATCCTGCCCGTCCTGCTTCGTGCTGTTGAGGGTCAGGTTGGACTGACCGGTGAAAATGACGATGTCTCCCTTGTCGATGATGCGGAAGCCCTGAGCGGTGATGTCGCCCTGCGGGCCGTGTCCCTCGACCGCATCATGGCCTTCGGCGGCGTTATTGGCGGCGTCTAGCCGCGCCGCGCTGGTAACGAATGTCGAGCCATTCTGGTGGTTTATCGTCACCTTGCCGAACATGTCGAGAAACTGGGTTTGCGTCTGGTAGACGCCCGTATCGGAGGTGACGACAATCTTTGCGCCGCTGCCGCTCTGCATATTGGCGACCGGTCCGTCGAGCGACATCACATCGTCGCGTTGCGGGACCTGACGACCGACCGCGGCGGTGATGACGAAAGGACGGCCGTCATGATCGGTTCCGGCGTAACGCGGGTTGATCATCCTCAGCTCGCGCGCCTCGCGCAGATCGATCGCCGCGAGCCGCAGCCGGTCGAATAGCGGCGCAACGCGAGGCCAGGCCACGACGAGCAGCAAGAGCGAGCCGCCGATTGCGGGCAGCGCCAGCTTGAGCAAGGCGACGCGCCGGCTGTAGCGGTTGAGGGGTAACCGCGCCACCCACTCGGATATCCGCCCGGTAACCTGGCCACGCCGCGAATAGCGGCCGGTGGCGCTGATCGCGCGAGGTCCATTGCGGCCGATCATACGACTCCGGCGCGCAGGCAGTCATGCATGTGCAGAAAGCCGACCGGGCGTCCGGCTTCGTCGACGACAAACAGCGAGGTGATCGACAGCCGGTTCATCACCCCGAGGGCCTCGTCGGCGAGCCCCGCGGCGCCGATCGTCTTCGGCCCGGGGTGCATGACCTCTGCTGCCGTGCGCGACACCAGACGGTCGTCCATGTGCCGGCGCAAATCGCCGTCGGTGATGACCCCGACGAGACGGCCGTCATCATCGCACACGCCGACGCAGCCAAAGCTTTTCGCGGTCATCACCAGGATGGCCTCGGACATTGCGGTCCCGGGCGCGGCCAGCGGCACCGCGTCGCCGGTATGCATGATGTCGCGCACGCGCAGCAGCTTGCGCCCGATCGAGCCGCCCGGATGCAGCAGCTGAAAATCCTCGCTCGAAAAGCCCTTGCGCTCGAGCAGCGCGACGGCGAGCGCGTCGCCGAGCGCCAGCATCATGGTCGTCGAGGTCGTCGGCGTCAGCCCCATCGAGCACGCCTCGGCGGCGCTCGGCAGCAGCATGACGACATCGGCCGCTTCGGCCAGCGTTGAGCGGCGGTCGCCGGTGATCGCTACGAGCGGAATCTTGAAGCGCCGTGAATAGGCGACGATGTCGCCCAATTCGGCGCTGTTTCCCGAATTCGACAACGCGAGCACCACGTCACCGGCGCCGATCATGCCGAGATCGCCGTGGCTCGCTTCGGCTGGGTGGACAAATTGCGCCGGCGTCCCGGTCGAGGCGAATGTCGCGGCGATCTTGCGGGCGATATGACCGCTCTTGCCCATTCCGGTGACGATGATCCGGCCGGACGCGCCGGTGCACAGATCGCCGGACGCGCCGGTGCACAGATCGACCGTCGCGCCGAACGCCCCGTCGAGCGCGTCAGCGAGCTGCCGCAGACCGTCGAGTTCGGCGCGAATCACCCGCCGTCCCACAGCGAGGTCCGGCGACAGCGCCGCTTCTCGAGGATTGTTCGCGGCTTCCGTGAGGCTCGTCAGGGCGTCATCCATTAAAGAGCCGTCCCGCGTGGTTTCAATCGCGCCCCGCCTGCGGCGCTACGGGTTTAATACGGCGCGGGCGCGCGAGGCGTCCCGTCGCTGACCCTAAGTCAATGTGCGAAGATGTCTTGCTCCGCCCACCCGGCCAGGTCAAGCAAGACGCGCGTGGGCAGGAAGTCGAAAGTGGCGCGCGCGAGGTCGGCGCGCCCTTCGCGCGCCAGCATCGCGTCGAGCTTAGCGCGGAGCGCGTGCAGGTGCAGCACGTCGGTCGCGGCGTATTGCAGCTGCTGGTCGGTCAGGTTCACCGCGCCCCAATCCGAGCTCTGCTGCTGCTTCGAGATGTCGACGTTAAGCACGTCCTTGCATAAGTCCCGGAGCCCGTGTCTGTCGGTAAACGTGCGGGCGAGGCGCGAGGCGATCTTCGTGCAATAAACCGGGCCGGCCATGACGCCGAGATAATGATAGATCATCGCCAGGTCGAACCGGGCGAAGTGGAAGATCTTGGTGACTCCCGGATCGGCCATCAGGGCTTTCAATCGCGGCGCGCCGTAGCCGTCCGGCGCCAGCTGCACGAGATGCGCATTGCCGTCGCCGGCCGAGAGCTGCACCAGGCACAAGCGATCGCGGTGCGGGTTCAGCCCCATCGCCTCGGTGTCGATCGCGACAGCCGAGCCGAAATCGAGGCCTTCCGGCAAATCGCCGCGATGCAGTTTATGACTCATGGGTAGCGCCCCGCTGGTGCCCAGGAGAAGACTCGAACTTCCACGACATTACTGCCACAGGTACCTGAAACCTGCGCGTCTACCAATTCCGCCACCTGGGCATTCAACCACGCACGGGGAACCCGGCCGAGATAAGCCCCACCCCAAGCGATGTCAACCGCAACCGCCGCTGCGCCGCTGCGATCGGTCTTGAGCCGCCGCCGCGACGGGGCGCATGATCGCGCCCATCGCGGAGGTGCGCCATGAAGATCACCAAGCTTGAAACGCTGCATTGCGACGCCGGCTGGCGGGTCAATTCCTTTCTCAAGATTTCGACCGACGAGGGCATCGCCGGCTGGTCCGAGTTCATGGAGGGCTATGGCGCGCAAGGCCTCGCGACGGTCATCGAAAAGCTCGGCGAGCGCCTCGTCGGCCAAGACCCGCGGCCGGTCGAGAAGCATAGCAATTTCCTCTATGCCGCGACCCGCCAGGCGGCGGGCGGCCTCAATGCCCAGGCGATCGGCGCGATCGAGAACGCGCTCGTCGACATCAAGGCCAAGGCCTTGGGTGTTCCGGTCTACGAGCTGCTTGGCGGGCCGTTCCGCGACCGGATGCAGGTATACTGGTCGCATTGCGGCACCTATCGTGCGCGTTATGCCGACCGCATCAAGGAATGGGCGGGGGTCGACCCGGTGCGCACCCTCGACGATGTCGTCGCGCTCGGCCGCGAAGTGCGCGAGAAGGGCTTCAAGGGTCTCAAGACCAACCTTATTCGCTTTGAGAAAGGCCGCCATTGGATGCACGGCCCCGGCACCGGCGGCCAACCGGGCTTTCCGGAGCTCAATGCCGACGCCGATATCGCCGCCGCTGCGGTCGATCAGCTCGCCGCCTTCCGCGAGGGCGCCGGCAAGGGGGTCGGCCTGCATCTCGATACAAACTTCAACTACAAGATCGACGGCTATATCCGGCTCGCGCGGGCGCTGGAGCCGCTCGATATGGTCTGGCTCGAGATCGACCTCTACGATCCGCCGGGCCTCGCGCGCATCCGCAATTCCAGCCGCACGCCGATCGCCTCGCTCGAGTCGATCTATGGGCGGCGCCAATTCCGGCCGTATTTCGAGAACCAGTCGGTCGATTACGCGATCATCGACGTGGCGTGGAACGGCATCCTCGAAAGCGTCAAGATCGCCAACATGGCGGATTCGTTCGAGGTGAACTGCGCGCCGCATAATTTCAACGGCCATCTCGGCTCGCTGATCAGCGCGCATTTCTGCGCCGCGATCCCGAACTTCAAGGTCATGGAGATCGACATCGACGACGTCACCTGGAAGGACGACATCGTCACCAAACCCCCGGTCATCGAAAACGGCGACCTGCTGTTGCCGACCGGCCCGGGCTGGGGCGCCGACGTCAATGAGGACTTCGTCCGCGCGCACCCGCCGCGGCGCTAGATTTCACTGAAGGAGGGAACAATGGCACGCATCAAGCATATCGCGCTCGTCACCGACGATCCCGTCGCGACCGCCGAGTTCTACAAGCAGCATTTCGGCCTCACCGAGCTTTATCGCCGTCCGAGCGCGACCGGCGAGAACGGCGTCTGGCTCAGCGACGGCTATATCTATTTCGCGATCCTCAAATACGGTGACGCCGACGCGCCGAAACTCGGGGTCGGCCAAACCTCGGACCTGCGCGGCATCCACCATATCGGCTTCCAGGTCGACGATCTCGACGCCAAAGCCGCGGAACTGCAGGCGGCCGGAGTCAAGAAGGTGCCGATGGAGATGCACGGGCATGAGGAGCGCGAAGCGACGCCGATGCAGTCGGCGAGTGGCGGTGCGCTCAACCTCAAATATCTCGGCCCCGACGAGGTCCATTTTGACGTGCGCCAGAAAGGCTGGGACGAGGCGATCAGCCTCGGCATGCCGCTCTACGAGCTGACGCCAGCCAAGGAAGCGGCGGAGTAGCAGCCCAAAGCCGACCGTTATTGCGAGCGCGGCTAAGTAATCTCGAAGGGCTTGCTCATCGAGATTGCCGCGGCGCGATGCATATTCGCTGGAGGCGCTGGCAGTCCCGCCGGGATGGGTTGCGATGAGTGACGCTGTCGAGTTCATCGCACCGTATCCCGTCGAGGAGTGCAAGCGGCGCCTCGACGCGCGAATGAACGCGCCCTTGGACGTGTTGGCCCTGGCTGAGGCACGCCCTCTTATCGGCCGCATCCGCGGAAGCCGGCTCCGCGCGCGAAAGCGCACTTTTTGGTATCGAAATTCCTTTCAAACCTACCTATCGGCGGAGTTGGTTGCCGACGGTAGCGAGACACGAATTCGCTGCCGCTTTGGGATGCACCCGTTCGTCATTGCCTTCAGCGTCGTGTGGCTCTGCGCGGCAACGTCGCTGTGCGGTGTTGCGCTACTGCATTTCGGGAACTCTCGCCAAGCTTCACCCGATGCGTGGCCCGGTATTGCGGTGTGTCTTCTCTTACCGGCTTTTGGCTGGGGGATCGTGTGTTTTGGACGTTATCTCGCGCGCGGTGAGAAGCAGTTTCTCACTGATTTCATCCGGCAAACCTTGAACGCTATGCCAACCGAGCAGTGAGTGCCGACCCGCAAGACGCGCGTGCGGCCTTCCGCTGTCCCTGGCGGCGTTGCTGCCGCCACCAATAAGGCGCAGGCTGTTCTTAATCGAATTCTCGGGAGGAACGGGCGATGAGCGACAACACCACCGAGTTCAATTTCCTGCAGGGCATCAAGGTCGTCGATTTCACCCAATTCGAGGCCGGGACGACCTGTACCGAGGTGCTCGCCTGGTTTGGCGCCGAGGTGGTCAAGATCGAGAACCCCGGCCGCGGCGATCCCGGCCGGCGGCTGCGCCCCGGCAAGCCCGATGACGACCCATGGTATTTCTATCAGTTCAACGTCAACAAGAAGTCGATCGCGATCAATCTGAAGGAGCCGAAGGGCCTGCAGATCGTCAAGGACATGATCAAACAGGCCGACATCGTCGCCGAGAACATGGCGCCCGGCACGATCGAGCGGCTCGGCCTCTCCTATGAAGAGGTCAAGGCGATCAACCCGCGCATCATCTATTGCCAGATCAAGGGCTTCGCGGCCGGCAGCCCGCATGAAAAGGGACTTGCCTTCGACATGATCGCGCAGGCGGCGGGCGGGCCGATCAGCGTCACCGGCGAACCCGATCGGCCGCCGGTCAAGCCCGGCTTGAGCTTTGGCGACACCGGCACCGGCATGCTGATGGCAGCGACTGTGCTGGGCGCGCTGCACGAGCGCAACCGCACCGGCGTCGGGCGCCGGCTCGAGATCGCGATGCAGGACGCGATGATCCACTATATGCGTACCTGTTTTGCAACGATGGCACGCACCGGCAAGGCGGCGCGGCGCAACGGCGCCAAATCCGGCGGCGGTAATAACGCGCCGTCGGGGCTGTATCCGGCGAAGGGCGGCGGTCCGAACGATTATGTCTATCTCACCACCAGCCGGGCCAATCCCGAGCATTGGAGTCGGCTGTGCAAGCTCATCGGCCGCGAGGATCTCGTCGACGACCCGCGCTTTGCGACCGGCAATGACCGCGTCGCGCACCAGCACGAGCTCGACGCAATCATCGGCGAATGGACCAAACAGCACGACAAGCGCGCGTCGATGGAGAAACTGATCGCGGTTGGCGTGCCGTCAGGCGCGGTGTTCGACACGCAGGAATTGATCGACGAGCCGACCTTCGAGCAGCGCGGCTTTATGCAGAACGTCAAGCACCATAGCGGCGAATACAAAATGGCGTCGTGGCCGGTGCGGGTCGACGGCAAATCGGTGCGGGTCAAGGGTTCGCCGGCGCTTGGCGGTGATACGGCGGACGTGCTGCACAGCTGGCTCGGCATCGACGCCGGTGGTGTCGCGGCACTCAAGAGCGAGGGCGTGCTGTAGCTGCAACAGCATTTGCCGGAACGTTTTTGGTGAGTTGTTGTTTTTGCTGGTGGAAGCCGGGTTGCCGGCTTTCGCCAGCGCGCGGCGCGGCGGGCTTGATCTCGCCCCGCCCGCGCGGCTAGGCGATGATGATCGCCAGTTGATTTTTCACACGAAGCTGTTTCCCTCTCGCGGCGCTTTGCCGAGCGCACGACATCCGGCAACAACAAGGACAATCCCGATGCGGTCGCTCGTTTCGCTTT
>DATMLO010000180.1:0-4969 GCA_035570495.1 Allostellaceae bacterium
TCTCTCACGTTGAATGAAGCGGCGCGTCGCCGAGCGCCTGCAGGTCGCCGACGGTCATCCCCGGCACGGTGTCTATCACGACGAAGCCGCGCTCGGTCACGTCGATGACCGCGAGATCGGTGTAGACGCGCTTGACGCAAGCGGTCGCGGTCAGCGGATAGGTGCAGCGGCGGAGAATGCGCTTCTCGCCGGTTTTGGTGGTGTGCTCCATGACCACCCAAATGCGCTTGGCGCCGACCGCCAAATCCATCGCACCACCAATCGCCGGGGCGCGATCATCCTCCGAGCGCGACCAGTTGGCGAGGTCGCCGTTCTCGGCCACCTGGAACCCGCCGAGCACGCAGAGATCGAGATGCCCACCACGCACCATCCCGAAACTGTCGGCGTGGTTCATGTAGCTCGCGCCGGTGACCAGGGTCACATGTTGGCGGCTGGCGTTGACCAGCCACGGGTTCAAGTCATTCGGGCTCGGCGCCGGGCCCATGCCCACGATGCCGTTCTCGGAATGGAGGATCACCTCGCGATCGGGCGGGACGTAATTGCCGACCAGGGTCGGGATGCCGATGCCGAGATTGACCGACCATCCCTCCGGGATGTCTTGCGCGACGCGCGCGGCCAGCGCCTCGCGCGACCAGGGTTGCCAGTTCGCCATTGCCGCCGAGCCTCAGTTGATGACCACCGGCGGGTCGCCGGACGGGATGTGGATGACGCGATCGACATAGACGCCGGGAGTCACGATGGTTTCCGGCGTCAGCTCGCCCAATTCGGCGACATTCTGCGTCTGCACGATGGTGAGCTTGCCGGCCGCGGCGCACACGGGATTGAAGTTCCGCCCGGCGTCGCGGTAGACGCAATTGCCCCAGCGATCCGCGCGCCACGCCTCGACCAGCGCGACATCGCCGACGATCGCCTCTTCGAGGATGCATTCGCGGCCGTTGATGACACGCGTCTCCTTGCCGCGCGCCATCAGCGTGCCGCCGCCGGTCGGCGTGAAGAACGCCGGGATGCCGGCGCCGCCGGCGCGGATGCGCTCGGCCAAGGTGCCCTGCGGGACGATCTCCAATTCGATGTCGCCGCGGGCATAGACTTCCTCGAACAGCACCGAACCCCGGCTGCGCGCGAAACTGCAGATGATCTTCCTGACCCGCCCCTCGCCGATCAGCCGCGCCACGCCTTCGCGACCGCGCCCCGCGGTGTTGTGGACAACGGTAAGGTCTTTCGCGCCCTGCTCGATGAGCCCGTCGACCAGCGCGCGCGGCTCACCGACCTGCGCGAACCCCGACACGAGGACAGTCGAGCCGTCCTTGATCCCCGCCATCACTTCGGCGATCGAACGAACAAATTTATCGATCATGTGCTTCCCGGCGTTTCCCTGCGGGCGATTTAAGCGGAAGCGTGGCGGCCGCGCCAGTCTTGGGGCAGGCTTAAGCCGATGAACGCAACGATCCTTCCCGCGACAGCAGACGCGATCGCCCAAGCAGCCATATTGCTGCGCGACGGGCGGCTCGTCGCGTTCCCGACCGAGACCGTCTATGGGCTTGGCGGCGATGCGACGAACGACGCGGCGGTTGGGGCCATTTTTGCCGCGAAGGGTCGGCCGCGCTTCAACCCGCTGATCATCCATGTGCCGGGGCTCGCGGAAGCCGAAGCCATCGCGATCTTCGATTCGCGGGCGCGGGAGGCCGCCCGGCATTTCTGGCCCGGGCCGCTCACCCTTGTGCTGCGGCGGCGCGAGGGCGGCGGCATCTCGCTGCTCGCCTCGGCAGGGCTCGACACGGTTGCGGTCAGGGTCCCGGCGCATTCGATCGCCCAGGCGCTGCTGCGCGCGGCGGGGCGACCGCTCGCCGCGCCTTCGGCTAACCGCTCGGGCCAGGTAAGCCCGACCGAGGCCGCGCATGTCGCGGCGGAATTGGACGAGCGGGTCTCACTCATCCTCGATGGCGGAAGCTGCGTAGTCGGGCTCGAATCGACCGTGCTCGACCTGACCGGCCCCAAACCGGCGTTGCTGCGGCCGGGAGGCGCAACGGTAGAGGCGTTGACGGAGGTCTTAGGGCCGATCGCCACCGGCGCGGGCGATCCCCAGATGCCGCGCTCGCCGGGCCAGTTGGCCAGCCATTACGCGCCGCAACTGCCGTTGCGGATGAACGCGGTGGCCGCCCAGCCCGGCGAGGCGCTGCTCGCTTTCGGGCCGCACCCGCCATCGGATTTCGCCGAAATGCTGAACCTGTCGCCGAGCGGCGACCTCGCCGAAGCGGCGGCCAATTTCTTCGCGATGCTGCGCCGGCTCGACCGCCCTGAATTCACCGGGATCGCGGCGATGCCGATCCCCGACGAAGGCCTTGGCCGAGCAATCAACGACCGGCTGCGACGAGCGGCGGCGCCAAGACGCTGATTGGCGTCACTTCTCCATCAGTGCCGCGGCGCAGCCAAGAAACGCCGGCAGCTGATGCGTCACCACATAGGTCGGGATCGCCGCGAGGTAGGTTTGGAAGCGGCCCTTGGCCTCAAAGCGCTCGCGGAATTGCGACGCGGCGAACCGCTCGCCGAGGCGCGGGACGATGCCGCCGCCGATATAGACCCCGCCCCTGGCGCCCAGCGTCAGCGCCAGGTTGCCGGCGACTGTCCCGAGCATCGCGCAGAACATCTCGGTCGCCTCGCCGCACCGCGAATCTTCTTTCGCCGTCGCCTCGTCGGTGATCTGCGCCGCGGTGAATTGCTGCGCCGGCACGCCGTCGACCTCACAGAGGGCGTTGTAGAGGTTGACCACCCCTGGTCCGGACAGTGCGCGCTCGGCCGAGACATGATCGAAATGACGACGCATCGCACTCAACACCGCGCCCTCGCGGTCGGTATAGGGGCACATCGTCGAGTGCCCGCCCTCGCCGGTCAGCGGGAGCCATTTCTTGCCCGCCGGGATCAGCCCCGATACACCAAGCCCCGAGCCCGGGCCCAGCACCCCGATCGGCGAGCCGGCCTCGGCCTTACCGCTGCCGATCACGGTACGGTCACCGTCCTTCAAATGAGGCAGCGCCAACGCTTGCGCGGTGAAGTCGTTGATCACCAAGAGTCGCGCAAAGCCAAGCCGCGCGCGCAGGCCGGAGATCGAGAAGACCCATGGATGATTGGTCATCCGCACCTCGTCGCCGGCGACGGGCGAGGCAATGGCGATGGCGCCGCGCCGCGGTCGCGGCAAACCGCCGCGATCACCGAGATAGGCCGCGATGGCCTCGGCGATGCCGGCGTAATCGGCATCGGCCAGCACGCGCGAGTGCAGCAGCGTTCCGTCGGGAGACACCAGCCCAAACCGTGCATTCGTGCCGCCAATGTCGCCAACAAGCCAAGTTGTCGAGGAATTTGAGTGGGTCATCGTGTTTCGCGCCTCTCCCCTATCCTTGTGCGGCGCACACGACGCCATTTGTCGTTTTACACCGCTTTATCCACTGGAAAATGCTTACGGCTGCATAAGTTTTTATGACAGGGGTTGACATGCTCACGACGTTCCTTAAATTGTGCAGTGCAGTATCGATCGCCGATTGACGGTCCTACTGCACGTCTTCTAGGCGTTTCCTCCCTGAACTCGGGCCGTGCTTGCACGGCCCGTTTTTTTGCCCACGCCGATGACGTCTTGCGATTCCCGGCGCAGGTGTCAGCAGGATTGCGCGAGGTTTTGCGCGGTTTCTCCCAGCCTGGCGATCAAGCCGGCCATCTCCTCGCTGAGTTGGTCGAAGCCCGGCCGGCGATCATAGTTGCGCTCGTCCATGTAAATCGCGCGGTTGATTTCGACCTGGAGCGCATGACGCCCGCGCCGCGGCCGGCCGTAATGGCCGGTGGTGAAGCCGCCAGCATAGGGCGCGTTGACCGCGACCGCAAAGCCGCGGCGCATCAAATAGCGGCGCGCGCTCTCGACGATCTGCGGCGCGCAGGCGGCGCCGTGACAATCGCCGAGCACGATGTCGGCTGGCTCGCGACCGGCATTGCCGTGCGCACCGGACGGCATCGAATGGCAATCGACGACAAGACAGAAACCGAAATTGGCGGTGGTCTCCTCGACAAGCCGGGCGAGCGCGGTGTGATACGGGTGGTAGAGCGTTTCGATTCGCTCCTGCGCGTCGGCAAACGATAATTTGCCGCCGTAAATCTCCTCGCCACTGGCGACGACGCGAGCGATCGTGCCAAGCCCCATTCGCACGCGCGGCGAACGCGCGTTGACGTAATCGGGAAGCACATCCGCGAACATCGTCGGGTCGAGTTCCCAGGCTTCGCGGTTGACGTCGAGATAGGCGCGCGGGAAACGCGCCGCGAGCATCGGCGCGCCAAGTCCCGGCGCCGCCGCGAAAATCTCGTCGACAAAGGCGTCTTCCGATCGCCGGAGGGTCATCGGGTCGAGCCGCGAGGCGGCGACAAATTCGCTCGGATAGTCGGAGCCGCTATGCGGCGAGGCCACGACCAGCGGTAATAGCTGCGCCGCCGGCCGCCGCAGATCAAGCGGCGGGACAACTGCCGTGACGGACAGATCTGAGCCATCCATAACCTTGAGCTTAGTGTGCTGACACGCCGCTGTCATCGATTGGGCGTACGCGCACGCGACGAAATCGACCACTCGCCTTCCGCCACGCCCATCAACGTGTTAGATGCTTTGACGTCATGCGTTTTTCAGCCTAGTCGAGCCCGCCCGGATGGCGCGCATTCTCCTCGCCGAAGACGACGACCAGCTGCGACCCTTCCTGGAGCGCGGATTGCAGCGGGCCGGACATATCGTCGATTCGGTCGGCGACGGGCTCGCGGCGCTGGCGCTGGCGAAAGACACCAGTTTTGATCTGCTGCTGGCCGATGTGGTGATGCCGGGGCTCGACGGCATCGAATTGGCGCGCGAAATGACACTGCTCCAGCCGGGCATCCGCGTCATGTTCATTACCGGCTTTGCCGCGGTGGCGATGCGCGAGCAGGATTTGATGTCGTCAAATCGTCC
>DATMLO010000181.1:0-5125 GCA_035570495.1 Allostellaceae bacterium
TTCGGCCCCTCGGAAATCGCCTCGGCGAGGCGTTCGTATGCCTCGCACGCGGTGTTGCCGCAGATCGCCTTGATCTTGCCGAGCTGGTAGCTGGCGCGCGCCAGGTCGCCCTTGAGGACGTACGCCTCCCCGAGATACTCGCGAACCTGCGCGTAATGCGGATCGAGCCGTACCGAGCGAAGGTAATAAGCGATGCCCTTGTCGAGCTTGCCCATTTGGCGCGTTGCGTAGCCGCGATAATTGAGCGCCACCGCGGTGTTCGGGTTTTCCAGCAGATTGAGCGCGGCGATCGCATCGTCGTAGCGCTCGGCCTTCGCCAACTGAAAGGCGAATTCCGCCAGATCAGGGTCGGACAGCGAGCCGGCTTGCAGCTTCTCGCATTTTTGGGTTCGGTCGCTGAAGTATTCGCCTTTGCCGCATTTTTGAACATTCGCACCATTGTCGCCGCCGCCGCCACCGGCGCCTTGGGCGACCGGCGCCAGTGCCAGTCCGAGAACCATGGCAATAGACAGGATGCCGGGCAGCCTTGGGTATTTTGCGTCGAGCCTCACGATTTCCTCCTGCGGAACGATCGCGCCTTGCCGGTCGGCGTCACGCCATGAAATCTTGCCACCGAATGACCCGATTCGTGTTGTCACTTCCGCGCGAGCCAGGCTTGCCGCTCGCCCGGCAAGCCGGTTTTCGGCCGTGTCCCTTCCGGTAATCGCGTGACCGTCACCGATCCGCTGGCGGCGCGGCGTAATCAGATTCCGCGCGGCATCGGCTTTATGGTCGCCTCGACCGTGGTGTTTGCCGGGGTCAACGCGCTCGTCAAGCTCGAGGTCGCGCGCTACCCGGTGGGCGAGGTCGCGTTCTATCGCGCGCTATTCGCGCTGGTTGCTGCCGCAGTGATGATCCTGCCGCGTACCGGGTTCGCGGTGTTCCGCACCCGGCGCTATCTCGCGCATCTGCAGCGCGGGGTGTCGCAGTTTGGGTCGATGACCTGCATGTTTTTCGCGTTCAGCCTGATGTCGCTGGGCTCGGCGGTGGCCATCAGCTTCGCGGCGCCGCTCTTCACGACGCTGCTGTCGATCGTGATCCTGAAGGAGCGGGTGGGGATTCATCGCTGGTCGGCGCTGATCGTCGGGTTTGTCGGCGTCATCATCGTCACCGAGCCGGGACGCGGCACGTTTCAGCTCGGGGCGCTGTTCGCGCTGGCTAATGCGGTGCTGATTTCGTCGGTCGCCGTGGCGATCCGACGGATGAGCGCCACCGAGTCGACCGAGACGCTGACGATCTACCAGATGATGGTCATCACCGTCTGCACGCTGACCTTGCTGCCGTTCGGGTTCAAGCCGCCGACCTGGCTCGATGCCGGCGCGCTGGCGCTGGCGGGGCTCGGCAACGGCGTCGCGCAATATTGGTGGACGCGCTCGCTGAGCCTTGCGCCGCCCTCGGCGGTGGTGCCGTTCAACTACCTCTCGCTGGTCTGGGCGACGCTGCTCGGCTTTGCGATTTGGGGTGACGTGCCGACACCGCATCTGCTTGTCGGCGCGGTCGTGGTGGTGTGCTCGGGGCTTTACATCCTATGGCGCGAGACGTTCCGCCGGCGGAACCCGCTACCGCCGCGCGCCGCAATCCCCGAGCGCCGCTAGCTGTAAATTCGCGAGTCTGCCTTACTTGGCTTGGATGACGCGCATCGACGCGACATGAATGTTGACGGCCATCATCTTTTTGCGCGACCCGTTCACAACCGTCGCGATGCAAGAAATGGCCGTAACCTTGCCGATATCCGCGCCATAAAACAGGCAGGTACCGGTCGCATCGACTCCTGGTTCCGATCCCATATGGACCGTGTCCACTGACATGGTGATCACCTTGTCCGGAGATTGCAGTTGGAAATTCCCGCTCCCGAACCCTATGGCCTCGCCGCCGGTCAATTTTCCCGCTGACAGCACCGCCACGCCGTTCTCACCCCCGCATCAGGATCGCGGCTTCGCAAGGAACGGGTGTCGGGGCGATTTTCGAAAAATCGGCTGCCTGGTCGCCTTCTTTGGTTAGCGCCTTGCAAGTGCCGTCATACTCTCGGATCGAAGCGGCCTCGGCGCCGGCCGCAAGGAACAGCAGTGGCAAGGCCAGCACTAAAAGCCGATGCCGAGATTTCATCTTTGTCCCCCAGGGCAGCGGCTTCCGGCGATGTCTTAGGCCTGGCGGAAGAAGCGACTGGCGTTGTCCCACAAGAGCTTTTTCTGGGTTTCCGGCTTGATGCTCTTCCAGGCGAGGATGTTCGACACCGTATTCGGGAACTGGCATTCCGAATGCGGATAGTCGGACGCGTACATCAGCGCGTCGTCGCCGAGGAATTGCGTGACCATGTTGAACATGTCCTCGCCCTCGTGCCGCTCGATCGAGCAGAAGAACCGCCCGCTCTTCAGATAGTCCTCGGGGTGGTGTTTCAGCTTTGCGGTGCTGCCGACATATTCGTATTGCTCGTTCATGCGCCGGCCCCAGAAGGGCAGCCAGCCAAAGCCGCATTCGAGGATGCCGACGCGCAGGGTCGGATGGCGGTCCATGAGGCCGCCGCCGATCACCGAGGCGATAAAGCGCATCGCCCCCCACGGGTGTGAGGCGAGCCGTCCGAGGAAGATGTTGTCCCACAGATCGAAGCAGCCGGGGAAATAGGGTGGCGTCCAGGTAAAGCTGTGATGCGCGATGGGCAGGTCGTGGTCGACGCAGGCCTGCCAGAGCGGTTCGAGGTCGGGATGATCGGCGGGGATATCTTTGGTGACGAGCGGCATCACCGCGACGGCCCATTTCGACTTGCCCCAGCGCTTGACCTCCGCGACCGCGGCTTCCACGTCGCGCGCCGAGGCGACGATCATGCTGGTGAGGCGGCCGGGATGGTCGGCGCAGAACGCCTCCATGTGGCGGTGATAGGCGCGGATCACGTTGGTTTCGAGGCTCGGGTCCTCGTGGCCGACGAGGCTGGTCCACGCGGTCGGGATCAGGAAATGCGCGTCGACGCCTTCGAGGTCCATGTCGGCGATACGGCTGGCGGCGGCTTCGTCCTGCACGCCTTCGCGGGGCTGCTGGGTGCCCATCCACACCGAGTCACGGCCGGAATGATCGGGCCGCGGCTCGGCCTCGCCAAGGATGCGTTTAAAGGAGATCTGGCCGAAGCGGTAGACGTGGCGCCCCGGCGAGCTGCCCGGCGCGCCGGGCCGGATCGGCACGCGATACTGCGCGAGCTCCGGCAAGCGATTGCGGAAACCGGGATCGAGATACTTGTCGATCGCTTCCGCCGACGGCTCGACATGGGTGTCGGAATCCCAAACCTTGAAGCCGTTCTTCATCGTCCGCCCTCCCGTTCAAACTTGTGCGGCGATTTAAGCACAACTGGCGCTGGCATGCCCACTAGCTCGCAAAAAGTCTCGACCGCGGGCGAGAGATTGCGTAACGCTCGGGTTTGCGAAATCTCGTTTTCCATTTCGATCAAGGACGACCAGCACATGCCGCAAGTGACCTATGTGAGCCATAACGGTGAGCGCACCACGCTCGATGTTCCCCTCGGCACCAGCGTGATGCAGGCCGCTACCTTGCACGGGGTCGATGGCATCGTCGCCGAATGCGGCGGCTCGTGCATGTGCGCGACCTGCCATGTCTATGTCGAAGACGATCAGCTGGCGAAATGTCCGGAGATGGAACTGGGCGAGGACGCGATGCTCGACGGCACTGCGAGCCCGCGTAAACCCAATAGCCGGTTGTCGTGCCAGCTGGTGATGACGCCGGAAATGGCCGGCCTGGTCGTGACCATGCCGGAGACGCAGACCTGATGGCGGTTGCCAGGGTCGTCATTGTCGGCGCCGGGCACGGCGGCTTCCAGATCGCCGCGTCGCTGCGCCAGAACGGGTTTGACGGCGCGGTGGTGCTGATCGGCGACGAGCCGCATTTGCCCTATCAGCGCCCACCGCTGTCGAAAGACTATCTCGACGGCAAGATCGGGTTCGACCTGCTGCAGATGCGGCCCGAAGCGTTTTTCGCCGACCAGCGCATCGAGTTGGTGATGGGCGTGGGTGTCACCGCGATCGACCGCTCCGCCAAAAGCGTTTCGCTCAGCGACGGCAAACGCGTTCCTTACGACCATCTTGTCCTCGCCACCGGCGCGCGCAACCGCGTGCCGCCGCTGCCGGGCATCGAGCTCGACGGTGTGTGCTATCTGCGCGACCTGGCCGAGACCGATGCGCTCAAGGAGCGGCTCGGTTCGTGCCGCAGCGCGGTCATCATCGGCGCCGGGTTTATCGGTCTCGAATTTGCGGCGATCGCGCGCGGCAAGGGCGTGCCGGTGCATATCGTCGAGCTGGTCGACCGGGTCATGGCGCGCGTCGTCTGCCCCGACACGTCGGCCCATTTCGGCCGCGAGCACCAAAAGACCGGTGTCGAGTTCAGCTTTGGCGCGCGCATCGAGCGGATCGGCGGCGAGGGCGGCAAGGTCAGCCATGTCACGCTCGGCGATGGCCGGACGCTCCCGGCTGACTTGGTGCTGATCAGCATCGGCGTCGTGGCCAACGAGAGCTTGGCGGCCGCGGCCGGGCTCGCGGTCGAGAACGGCATATCGGTCGATGAGCAGCTGCTGACCGCCGATCCTCACATCTCGGCGATCGGCGATTGCGCCTCGTTTCCGTCGCGCCATTCGCAGCGCAACCCCGTCCGGCTCGAAGCGGTGCAGAACGCCGCCGACCATGCACGCTGTGTCGTGAACCGGCTGGTCGGCAAGCCGCACGCCTATGAGGCGCTGCCGTGGTTCTGGAGCGAGCAGGGCGCGCTCAGGCTGCAGATCGCCGGGCTGACGACCGGCTTTCAGCAGGTCGTGCTGCGCGGCGATTACGAGAAGGGTGAGTATTCCGCCTTCTGCTATGCCGGCGACAAACTGCTCGGCATCGAATCGATCAACAGGCCGGCCGACCATGCGTTTGCCCGCCGGCTGCTCGCCGCTAGTCGCGGCGTCAGCCCGGCCGAGGCCGCCGATCTGAGCTTCGATCTGCGCGCCGCGGCGATGGCGCGGCCCGCGAGCTGAGAGAGATTTTCGATGGGCATCGCCACCTCGCTGTCGACCTTTCCGAACTTCCTTGTCTATTTCGTCACGGCG
>DATMLO010000182.1:0-9536 GCA_035570495.1 Allostellaceae bacterium
CACGCGCATCGACTCGCCGGGGCGCAGCCGGGTGTTAAATAGATGCCACAATTCCGGGCGCTGGCGACGCGGATCCCAGGCATGGCCGCCGGCGCGGAACGAGAAGATGCGCTCCTTGGCGCGGCTCTTCTCTTCGTCGCGGCGGGCGCCGCCGATCGCCGCATCGAAGCCGAATTTGTCGAGCGCTTGCTTCAGCGCCTCGGTCTTCATGATCTGGGTGTGCAACGCGGAGCCCGAGGCGATTGGGTTGATGCCGCGGTCGAGTCCTTCCTGATTGGTGTGCACGAGAAGCTCGACGCCGAGCCGCTGGGCGGTCGCGTTGCGAAACGCGATCATCTCGCGGAATTTCCAGGTCGTATCGATGTGCAACAGCGGAAAAGGCGGCTTTGCCGGGTAGAACGCCTTCAGCGCGAGGTGCAAAAGAACGCTCGAATCCTTGCCGATCGAATAGAGCAGCACCGGCTTGCGGAACTCGGCGGCGACCTCGCGCAAAATGCCGATTGCCTCGGCTTCGAGCCGCTTCAAATCGGCGGGGAGGGGCTGGGCGCGGCGTTTTGGTGAAACAAGACCGGCGGTTCCAGCTCGCGCGGCACGAGCCGACAGAGCATGGCTCATCGACTGTTGCTCACCCTCAACGACCGCTCTTTTGCGCCGCGTGTTCCGCCTTGGAGAGGGTCAGCTTCTCCGGGTGGACGATCGTCTTGTTGACCGCGTTTCGTGCCGCGCCGAGATTGGGAAATTCGCCGTCGATGCCGTCGCGCTGCAGCACATAGCTCTGAGACACCGGCTTGCGGGTGATCTGGTCGGCGACCGTGCGTTTGACGATCGTCCAATGCACCCGGCGTGTACCGGTCTCCTCTTCGACATCCTCAAAGCCACGGTCGACGACCGAGTCGATCGCATACAGTTTGCGTTCGATCTTTTTCGGGCCATCGCCGCGGCCCCGGCCGTCCCTGTCCCTGCCATCCCTGCGGCCGCGCGGTCCGTCGCGCCGATCGGAAGTCCCGTCTCGCCGACGGTTGCTGTCGCGTGGGGCCCCACCAAAGCGGCGCTCGCGTTCCGGCCGCGCCTCTTGTGTGGCCGTTGCACTATGCTCGCCGGCGGGCTGATTACCAGGTCTATCCCCTCTGGGCCGGCGGTTACGACGGCGCGGATTGCGCCGGTTGGGATCGGCAGCCGCGGGAGATGAACCATCGGCTCCGGGTTCAGCCTGGGCGACGGCATCGTCTTTCGCGCCGCCGAGCTGCGGCGGCCGCCGGCGGCGCCTGCGCCGGCGCAGCGGCTGACCGTCAGGCCCGAGCCGGGGCGGTCGCGGGGCGGCTATCGCCGCTTCATCTGCGGGCGCTGCGTCCGCAGGTGCAGAATCGGCTGTAGCCGGCCTCGCTTCGCCGTCTGCCACTGGTTCCCCGGTGGGTGCCACCACGTTCGGCCGACGGCGACGGCGACGTGGCGGTCGGGTGCGCAGTCGCAGCGTGTTCTCGCCCGGCGCTCGGGAGGTGGCAGTTTCGACTGGGACAGCAGGGCCGCCACCCTCCGCAGCCGCCGACGAATCTTCGGTTGCGGATGCGCCTTCGGTCGGCGCGACCGGTCGCTGCCCGCGGTGTCGCCGTCGCCGACGACGATGACGCGGCGCCTCGGCCGAATGGGCGGCTTCCGCCGTGGCGCCGGCTTCATTCGGCGGGGCGGGGTCGGGTTTGACCGAGGGCGCGGGAGCGCTCTGCTCGTGGGTATCGTCTTCGCTCAGGATCCGCCCCTCGAAAGCGGCCGCCGCCGCGACTAGCCGCTGCTCAAATTGATTGCGGGCGCGATTCTACCGCTGACCATAAATCAAGGGAAGCGTCGCCGCCGGAAGGGGCGGCGTCTTTAGCCGACGGGAGGATAATGCGGTTGCTGGCGATGGTGCCGTCGGCGCTGTCGCAAGGATTTTTGCTGCAACCCCGCGAGACCGTTGCGATCAAAATCCGCTTGCCAGCCGGCAAGCTCTTCCTCGGACAAAAGATAGCACGCGCGGACTTCGGTCGCGGTGATGATGCCGTTGCGGACGGCGCGAAGCACCGCGACCTTCTGCCAAGCGGTCCATCGCATCGTACCGGGCGGCGGCAAATTCATAACCCTATACCGGTCGTCGCCAATGCCATCGCAGGGCACGCGACCGACTGGGATCGGGTCAGTCGTCGACGCGTGCGAACCGCCTTAACGGAACCTTCGAGCGTGCCACTGCACTGCGAACAAACAACTCACTTCTACTGTTGTTCCGCAGTTCGGGGCGGTTGTGCTTTCGGTGAAGCGCCCGCTCGTCCATATTCGGGAAGGGGCGTCAGCCGCGCGTGACATGCGCGGATACGGCGAGCCACCGGCCATTTTGGCGCGTCCAGACATCGGTATAGCGACCCGATTTGGCCGTCCCGTCGGCGGTCTTATAGATCGTTTGGGCGTGGATAATGGCCATGTCGTCAAAGAGGCGGATTTTGACATCGCGCGGCTCGAGTCCGGAAACCGTTACCGGCCGCGCCGTCTGCTCCAGGAACGCCGCGCGGTCGACTAGGGACCCATCCGGATTGGAGCAATAGAAGTCCTCCGCGAGAATTTCCTCAAACCGCCGGACGTCGGAATGCTGCACCGAGGCGACGTAATCGCGGTTCAGCTGCTCGAGAATTTCGCTGTCGCTCGCCATCGTATGCCTCCTGGACGCGCTGATCCCATGCTAGCACCACGCGTCGAATGCATGGGGGCATTCGCTTCGGCCACGCTCGAAATGGGAACGCGCTGCTATAGTGGCGCTAATGGAACGACAACATGGGGATGGGAGCGCGCCATGAGCGAGATCGTCGGCCAGGGCCAATACCGCTACCGCGTCCATTGGGACTGGCAGCACGCGCCTGAAAATGTCGAGGTGCGCGCCTGCGCGGTGTCGGTCGACTCGCAAGACCGTATCTACTGCTTCAACCGCAACAAGGATCATCCGGTCGTCATCTTCAATCCGGATGGCAGCTTCGCGGGGTCATGGGGCGCCGGACTCTTCCAGTTCCCGCACGCAATCCGCTTCGACGCCGACGATAATGTCTGGTTGACCGACGAGCATTACGGTCAGTTTTTCAAGTTCACCACGGACGGCAAGCTGCTGCAGACGATCGGCGAGCGCGATGCGCGCTCCGACACCGGCGTCCCCAATGACGATTACAGCTCGACCGTGTGGCGGAAAGTCACCCATGGCGGCGGCCCGTTCAACCTGCCGACCGACATCATCCAAGCCGAGGACGGTTCGTATTTCATGTCGGACGGCTACGGTAACGCGCGCGTCCATAAATTCTCGAAGGATTTGCAGCTCGTCAAATCCTGGGGCGAGCCGGGCAACGGGCCGGGTCAGTTCAACCTGCCGCACGGGTTGTGGATCGACCGGCGCGGCCGGCTCCTCGTCGCTGACCGCGAAAACGACCGCGTCCAGGTCTTCGACCAGGACGGCAACCTCTTGTCGATCTGGCCGACCGAGCTGATCGGGGTCGCGTTCTTCTATGTCGATGACGAGGACGTCGTTTACATCCCCGAGCACAACGCCGGGCGGATCAGCCTGGTGACGCTCGATGGCGAGCTTATCGCGCGCTGGGGCGACGAGATCCACAAATCGACGCACGGCATCTGGTGCGACTCGCAGAAGAACATTTACGCCGTACAGCCAGGTGAATGGGGTCGCATCCGCCGCATCGTCAAATACGAGCGGCTATAGCAGGCCCAGGTCCACCAACTCCGCGCGCAGAGCGTCCGGGCTGGTGAAATGGATGCCGTGAATGCCGAAGGCGCTCGCGGCTTGGGCGTTGATCGCCATGTCGTCGATAAAGATCGCGCGGGCGGGGTCGATCGCGAACCGCTCGATCGCGAGCTTATAGATCGCCGGGTCGGGCTTGATGACGCCGTGTTCGCCCGAGACGATGCCATCCGCGAACCAAGATAGGAACTCAAAGCGGGTCAGCGCCAGCTTGTAGGTCTCGGCGGAATAATTGCTGAGGAAATAGAGCTTTGTGCCGCGCTCGCGCAGCTCAGCGACGATCGACACTGTGCTCTCGATCGGTCCGGCGATCATGTCGAGGTGCCGTCCGTAATAAGCCTCGATGAGGTGCACTTTGTCGGGATGTTCGGCCGCGAGCACCGCGCAGGCTTCGGCGATCGTCCGCCCAGCATCCTGCATGCGGTTCCAGGCGCTGTTGCAGACATGGGTGAGGAAATGCTCCATCGCCGCCTCGTCGCCCGGGAAAAGCTGGCGGTAGAGGTGCCGCGGGTTCCAGTCCAGCAGCACCCCGCCCAGGTCGAAGATGACGGTGTCGCGTTGCATGGCTGACGTTGCGTCCTTCGAGACGCGCTCCGCGAGCGCTCCTCAGGATGACGAATTATTATGATGGCACAAAGAAAACCGTCATCCTGAGGGTGCTTCGCGCAGCGGAGCCTCGAAGGACGCAGGGTCGATCATCCAGCAAAGGAGGACGCCATGTCGCACACCATCCGCTCCGTTGTCGTCGATCCCGCCGTGCCGGGTCGGCTGGCGATCAAGCCGGTCGAATTGCGCGATCCCGACCGCGACGAAATCGCCGTCCGGGTCACCGCGATCTCTTTGAATCGCGGCGAGACGCGGCGCGCGGTGCAGCAGGCCCAGCCCGGCTGGCGGCCGGGCTGGGACTTCGTCGGCGTGGTCGAAGGTGAAGCTGCTGACGGCAGCGGCCCGCCAAAGGGTACGCGCGTTGTCGGCATTCTGCCCTCGGGAGCCTGGGCCGAGCGGGTCAATTGCCGCAGTCACGCGGTAGCCGCACTGCCCGACGCGGTCAGCGATGCACAGGCCTCGACCTTGCCGGTGGCCGGGCTCACCGCGCTGCATGCGCTGCGTCAGGGCGGGCTGCTCCTCGGCCGAAAGGTGCTGGTCGATGGTGCCTCCGGCGGGGTCGGGCATCTCGCCTGCCAACTCGCGCTGGCGGCCGGGGCGATCGTCTGGGGTCATGTGCGACGCGAGGAACAGCGCGCGCAGGTTGCCGAATGGTGCGGCGGCCGGGTCATCGTCGGCCGCGATCTCGGCGCCGCGAAAGGCGAGGGGCCGTATTGGCTGATCCTCGACTCGCTTGGCGGCTCGGCGCTGTCGGCGGCGATGGGGATGCTTGCCCCCAATGGCACTTGCGTGACCTTCGGCATTTCCGAGGCCGGCACCGCCAATGTGGAGAGCCGCACGTTTTTCGGGATGGGCGGCGCGCGGCTCTATGGGCTGACGTTATTCCACGAGCTGATGAGCGTCGAGCGCGGCAGCATAGGGCTCGCGCTGCTCGCGGCCGAGATCGATGCTGGCCGGCTCAAGCCAGAAATCGCGGTCGAGGCGGGCTGGACCGAGGTCGGCGCCATCGCGCAGCGGCTTATCGACCGCGACTTCACTGGCAAAGCGGTGCTGCACGTCAGCTGATTGGAGCGTGCCGCTTCGGCGGCACGCGGACGGAGCGTCGGCTAAGCGGCGCCCTGGCAGACGTGGATTTCGCGGTTCGCGAGCAGGTCTTTCGTCTTCGCGCCGTAGGCGGCCATATGCGGTGAGGCAGCGTGCGCCTTCAGGTGGTCGAGGCTCGCCCACTTCTCGACGACGACAAACGTGTCGGCGCCAAATTTCGCGCCAAAACCGCCCTCGGCGTCGATCACCGGCCCGTATTCGACGCAGCCGTCCTCGGCGTGGACGGCCGGCATATTGGCACGGAACAGCGCCAACACCTCGTCGCGCTTGCCGGGCTTGGTTGTGATAATCGCCAGCACATGGATCATCGAGTTCCTCCTGGTGTCGCAATGCCGGCACCATAGGCGGAGGGCGCGTGCCCGGCCACCGAATTGCGCCGCCGATCTACCAGGGCGTCAGGCCTTACTCGCCAGTATGGCTTGCACCGCCGATAGAAAGGCGTCGGGACGCATCGGCTTCGCGAGCACCGCGTGCGACGCCTGCTCGAGGCCGGTTGTATCGCCGGTCACCACCAGCACCGGAACGCCCATGGCGCTTGCCTGCGCGGCAAGCGTCAAGCCGCTGCCGTCGGGAAACCGGCGGTCGGTGATCAAGAGGTCGAAGGCCGCTCCGCTGTCGAGCAAAGCCGCTCCGGTCTCGTAGGAGCCAGCGGCATCGACCTCGTATCCGACATCGAACAAGATTTCCAAGAAGACGAGGCGGACGGCCGTATCATCTTCGACCAGCAAAATGTGCGGCATGGTCGATCAAGCCAAAGTTTCGTCGGGTCAACGCCATTTGCGTTGCCGGTGTTCCGTCCGACGGCGCGGCGCGAGGACGACACGTGCGGCTGTTGGTCGAACCCGCCCGACCAATGGCAACTTTCGGTAGGAGAATTTTTACGATCGACGGTGACGATGCAGCCGGTTCACCGGGAGGCATACCGTGGACTCGATTTTCGCCCGGCTTCAACCGGCGTCACAGAAACTTTGGGCGGCATGGTCGCGATTGCCCCGGCCGGATATCGTGCCGGCGCGCAGCAGTTTCGACCCCTGCGACATCCCCAGCATCCTGCCCTTTATCAGCCTGATCGAGCGGACCGAGCGCGACGAGTGGCGGGTGCGGCTTGCCGGCACCGAGCTCGAACGGCGCTGGGGACGCGAGCTGTCGGGCCTGATCTACGCCGAGGTCCTGTCGTCGCAGGCGGTGAAGGTGACGCATTGCGAGTTCGACGCCATTTGCCGAAAGCCCTGCGGATCGTGGTCGTTGCGCCATCTCGAGCTACGTTCAGGCCGTCGACTGCAGACCGAGACGCTGCGTCTGCCGCTCCGTGACAGGGACGGCGGAATCAATCTGATCATCAGCTGCAACGGCGAATTGAGCCCGGATCTAATGCGCGAGACTGATCAGCCGCGCGAGATCGTCACGGTCTTCGAGCAGGAGTTCTTCGATATAGGCGCGGGAGTCCCGGCTTTCAGTTGCGTGCCGGCGTAGTTAAGACGCCAGCGCTGCGGCCTTGCTGTTGAGCGCCTGGATCAGCCCGTTGATGCCTTGCGTCCGCAGGATCGCGCCGAACTCGGAGCGCCGCGTCGCCAGCTCGCTGATCGTGCCGTTGAGGTAGACGTCGGCGATCTTGTCGTTCCGCATCAGGTAGTTGATGTTCGTCGGCTGGCCAGTCGAATCGACGATCTGGCTCAAGATCACGGTTCCGGCGGGCGAGGCTTGCTCGCCCGTCACTTTGAGCTGCTCGCCATCGTATTTGTGGAAGCGCTCCGCATAAACGGCGGCGACATAGCGCTCGAAAGCCTGCGTGACTTGCCCCTGCTGCGCCGGGCTAAGCGCCGCCCAGTCGGGGCCGACGGCGATCCGGGTCATCAGAGGGATGTCGAAGTTCTGCTGGATCGCCGGCGTCAGCTTCGCATAACGCCCTTGCGCACCGAGTTGCGGGCCATTGCGCATCGTATCCAGCAAGGTCGAATAGAAGGCCTGCACGGTCGCGGCCCCGGCGCTCGTCGTCGCCGTCGCGTGCTGCACCGGCAACGCCAGCCCGGCGCACAGCGCCAAACCAGCAAAGAACAGGGTCCGTCGGGTCGTGGGCTTGGAGCACGTCATGTGGGGAAACTCGCGGAGATGTCGAAGAAATTTTCGGAAGAGCTATTCTCGGTAGCCGGGAATGCAAGCGCATGGCTGGGCTGCGCTCCCCGGCTCCGGAACGGCCTTGCAGGACGCACGCCAAATATCATCGGTTTTGCGCGCTTCACGCAACTTTCCGTTTAGAGGATGGCTCAGCAACATGGCGTCATTCGGCCGCTATTGTGGTGATTTCTTGTCGGGTTCGACTGAGCGTATCTACGTCGCCCGGTTCGGTCTGGTTTCTGTAACGGCGCGCAACGCCAATTGATCCCGGTCATGGGCAAGGTGCTTTCGGTCGGCTAGAGTTGGCCGGAGATCGCCCGCAGGGGAGCGCCGCCGTGTCATATATCTATTTTGTACAAATGAACATCCCGGAAAGTCTCGACGCTGAGTTGAACCGCATCTACGACACCCAGCACGTGCCGATGCTGTCGAAGGTGCCGGGGGTCAACCGAGTGACGCGCTACCGACTCGAGCAGTCCAACGACAGCCGGATGCAGAAATATCTGGCGATCTACGACATCGACACCCCGTCTGTGGTCGAGTCGAAAGCGTGGGACGAGGGCAGCGCCTGGGGCGACTGGGCGAGCAAAATCCGGCCGCATACGACGAGCCGCCACCACAGCTATTTCGAGAAGATCGGCGAGTTCGGCCCGGGACGCGCGGCGACGCCGCACATCTACATCGTGCAGATGGACATCCCGGCAAGTTGGGAGGCCGAGTTCAACCGCATCTACGATGCCGAACACGCCCCGCTCCTATCGAAGGTGTGCGGCAAGGGCACGCGCTATCGCCTCGCTCAATCGAATGACACCCGCATGCAGAAATACATGGTGATCTACGAGATGGACTCCCCTGCCATCACAGAGACCAAGGAATGGGCCGATGCCGGCGCTTACGGCGACTGGGCGACCAAGATCCGTCCGCATACCACCAGTCGGCACCACACCTTCTTCAAGAAGGTCTAGCAGCCGCCCGCCGTGTCCGGCACGGTAGGCGTGGCGACGGCGCGGCGCTCGCGGACTGCGCGCAGCGCCCATTTCTCGACGCAATGCCACGAAAGCCAAGCGAGCGGCGCCGCTAGCGCCAGCGAGCCAAGCGCGACGTCCCACCATTGGGCCCGGCCGCGGGTTAGCCACATGACAAATTCCTCGCACGGCCAGCCATAGATATAGAGGCCGTAGCTCAGGTCGCCGATACGGCGTGTGTAATTGAGGCGGGGCCAGTAACGCGCCGTCGCGAGGTAGATTGTCAGATAAGCGCAGGACGGCGCGAAAAAGGCGATGAATTCGCCCGACTGGCTGGTGAGCACCCACGGCACCAGCGCGATCAGCGCGTAATACCAGCGAAAGACGAGCCGGCCGCGCAGGAAGTAGATCGTCATGCCGGCGGCGAAATGGCTGAGCATCCAGAGCCAGCCGCGCAGATAGCCGAGCCAAGCGAGCGACCACCGCTCGTCCCACCAGATCGCGACGATGCCGACGACCAGCAGCGCAATCGCCGTCTCAAGCCGCAGCAGACGCGCGAGGCCGAGGATCAGCACCGTCGCGTACATCATTACCTCGAAGACGAGCGTCCAGAACGCGCCGTTGACCAAGTTGCCGACCGCGGTGTTGGCGAACAACACACCGGGCAGCGTCAGCGGCCCGGGCCACAACACCGCATAGTGGCCGAGGAACCCCCCGAACTTTGGGTCTGCGAAATACTCGGCGAGCGGCAGGTTGGTGACGCTCGGGCCGAGCACAAAGGCGATCACCAGCCCGTTGACGGCGAGCCCCGGATAGATGCGCGCCGCGCGGCGCAGCACAAAACCTCCTGGCTGTGGATTGCGGCAAAAGCTCTCGGTGACGAGATAGCCGCTGATCACGAAGAAGACGAAGACCCCGACAAGGCCAAGCGAGCACTGGTTACGGGTTGCCCAGACCAGCGGCTCGTCGCGCTGGGTGCCGTA
>DATMLO010000183.1:0-6218 GCA_035570495.1 Allostellaceae bacterium
GACAGCGAGCTTCCTCGCCGGCGGTGAGTTCCCGGTGCCGGTCGCCGCTTCATCGGCCACGAGTGGCACACCGACGATCACGGTCGACTTCAAGACGTTTGGCGTCGAGCTCGACTTCACGCCGACGATCATCGATGCGACGCATCTGAGCCTGAAGGTGCGGCCGGAGGTCAGCGAGCTGACGAGCACCGGCGCGGTTTCGGTGCCGATCAGCGCGACGGCGACGGTCGAGATCCCCGCGTTGACGGTGCGGCGCGCCGAGACGACGGTCGAGCTCGCCAGCGGTGAAAGCTTTGCGCTGGCGGGCTTGCTGGAGAACACGACGCAGCAAGATATCTCGAAAATACCCTGGCTCGGCGACGTGCCGATCCTCGGTCAGCTGTTCCGCTCACAGCTGTTCCAGCACAACGAGACCGAGCTGGTGATCATCGTCACGCCGTATCTGGTGAAGCCAACGCCGACGCGGATGGCGGCCCCCACTGACGGTTTCATTCTGCCGCATGACGCAGAGAGCTTCGCGACGGCGGCGACCTATAAACAAACCTTGCCCGCGCCGTCAAAAGGCCCCCAACCGGCGGGTGGTGAGCAGGGCTTGATCGGCCCTGTGGGCTTCAAGCTCGATTGATGGGGGGCCAGTGATGAACACCAACCGATTTTTCCTAGCTGCCGGCTTAACGCTGCTGGTCGGCGCCTGCGCCCCGGTGACGTCCTACACCGACGCCGAGGCGCCAAAGCGCCTCAAGCTCGACACGTCGACGACGCAGCTCGATCTGCATTTTGTTCCGGGTTCGCCGGTGCTGGCTTCGGCCGATGCGGCTCGCTTGCAGCGGACAGCGGCAGCCGGCGGGATGGCGCCGAGCGACCGAGTTACTGTCGCGACGGCGGGACCGCCTTACCTAGCGAAGGAACGTCTAGCGTCCGTGTCCGCGCTGTTGCTCCATTACGGAATCGTGCCGGTCGCCGTCGCTCAGGACGTGCCGTCCAATCATGCCGTTGTCATGGTCGAGCGGACACTGGTCACGCTGCCGCCGTGCCCCAATTGGAGCAAGCGGCCCTACACGGATTTCGACAACCAGCCGTCCAGCAATTTCGGCTGCGCGACCGAGACCAATCTCGGGATGATGGTCGCCAGCCCGAGCGACTTGGCGGGTGGGCTCGCGCTTTCCAACGCTGCCGGTCAGCCGGCCGCCGCATCGGTCAATCGTTACCTCAACGACAAGGTCGAACTGCCGACCGCGAATACCGCATTGCCGGTCGCGATGCAGACATCGAGTGGTTCTAACACCGGTTCCGGAACAGGAGCCACAGGCACAGGTGGGAGTCAGTAATGGCTGCAGCCGTCGAACGTTCAACTACCGCTGCGCGCAAACCCGAAAGGGCCGGCGTCGTCGCGATTGTCCACGATCAGGCGACACTGGATCGCATCCAGGGCGTCATTCGCGAATTACAGCTCGACGACGAGCTAGACTTCGAAGCGACGCTTGATGCAGCGCTGCGACGCATTCACGAGGGGCTCACCCCCCGCGTGCTGGTCATCGACTTGAGCGAGTCGCCCGCGCCGATCTCCGAGCTGAGCGCCGCGCGCGCCGTCGGCGGCGCCGACCTAAAGGTGCTGGCGCTCGGGACTGTCAACGACGTCGGGCTTTACCGCGACATGATCGCCGCCGGGGCAACCGACTATCTGGTCAAGCCGCCCGGCCGCGAGCAGCTCACCGCCATCCTCGAGAAGAACGGCGGTAGTGGCGGCACCGGCGGCCTCGGCCAGGTAATCGCGTTTCTCGGCAGCCGCGGCGGTGTCGGCGCGACGACGGCCGCGGTTTCTTGCGGCTGGATCTTTGCCGAGGATCGCAAGGAGCGAACCGCGCTCGTCGACCTCGACCTGCATTTCGGCACCGTCGCACTGAAACTCGACAGCGATCCGGGCAATGGTCTCTGCGAGGCGCTGGAACAGCCCTCGCGCATCGACAGCCTGTTCATCGAGCGGGCTATGATCAAGGTCAGCGAAAATCTGCGCATTCTCGCCGCCGAGGCCGCGATCGCCGAGCCGCAGGTGATCGATACCGGCGCAATCGACGTCTTGCTCTACGAGCTGCGGCGGAAGTTCGCGTGGGTCATCGTCGACCTGCCGCGTGTTGTGACGCCGATCCATCGCGTCGTGCTCAGCACGGCGAGCCGCGCGATCTTGCTGTGCGAACGTAGCCTCGCCGGTCTGCGCGATACGATCCGCCTGCAGACCATGCTTCGCGAGCAGGCGCCGCAGACACGGCTCCTCTTGGTCGAGAGCGGAGCGCACGGTGATCGCGCCACGGTCGGCAAGAGCGAGTTCGAGAAGGCCGTCGGAAAATCGTTCGACACCTCGCTGTCCTACGATCCAAAAGCGGCTGGCGCCGCGGCAAACGCCGGGCAACCGGTGCCGCTCGCCGCACCGCGCAGCGCCTATACGAAGGAAATAAACCAGCTCGTCCTCGACTTCGCGGGCGCAGCAACTTCCGAAACCAAAAAGCGACGTTTTGCCCTGCCATGGTAACGCTATTCCGCAAGCCCGCCGCCGAACCGGACCTCGATAGCCGTATCGCCGGCCTAGCGCGACGTCGCGGTATCGGCCCTGCCGCCGAACCCGACGGCAACAAGCCCGACGACACCGCGGCCGGTGGCCCCGAACAGTCGGCGCACCGGACCACTTCGTTCGGCGTGGTGCCACAAACCGCGCCGAACGGGGCGCTAGTCGATCAACCGCGCCCTGAACCGAAACCTCCGGAGCCCCTTCTGCCAATGGGGCGCGGACCGGCGGGGCTACAACCAGGGACCGCCGAGCCGCCGGCATTTGAGCCCTCAATTCGCCTACCCGCGAGTCCCGCAGAGGATGATCCGTCGCCGGCGACACCGACATCGGTGGTCGTGCCGCTTCCCGAGCCGTCCGCGCGGCTCCCCTCGCCGTCCGCGCCCACGCTGCCTGCCGACAAGCCGGCGGCGCCGCCCACGCGCATCCCAGCGCCCCGGCCGGTGGCAGCTGCGCCATCCGACGCGGCTAGCGGCACTTCGCTTGAGGACAAGCTTGAGGCTGCGAAAGATCAGCTGCTGACGCGACTGTCAGGCGAGATCCGCCCCGAACGCCGCAGCCTGCTGAGCCGCGGCGAACTCGCGAAACTGGTCGATGCGGCGGTTCAGGCCCATTTCGTTCGCAATTCGATCAACGCCGACCCGCTCGCCCGGCGCGACCTGGTCACCTCGATCCTTCAGGAGCTGCTCACTCCCGGCGTGCCCGATCCGGAGGCGCAGGGTCATCGGCGCATGCCGCATCGCGCGCTGGTCGAGTCGGCGAAGGCGCAAATCCAGCCCATGGTGCTCGAGCACATGGATATCGCTGCCGCGGCCGAGATGCCGCGAGCGGCGTTCGAAGCGCAGTTGACAGGCTGGGTCAAGGAGCTGCTGGCGGAGACCAAGATCCAGTTGAATTTCGCCGAGCAGCGCGAGCTCGTCGAATCGCTGATCGCCGATATGCTGGGTCTCGGCCCGCTCGAACCGCTGATGGCGGACGAGACGATCACCGACATCATGGTCAACGGCGCGAAGCAGGTCTACGTCGAGCGGCGCGGCAAACTCGAGCTCGCCGACGTGCAGTTCCGCGACGACCACCACGTGATGAACGTCGCGACCAAGATTGTCTCGCGCATCGGCCGGCGTATCGACGAAGCCAAGCCACTGGTCGATGCACGCCTCGAAGATGGCAGTCGCGTCAACATCATCATTCCGCCGCTGGCGCTCGACGGGCCGTCAATCTCGATCCGCAAATTCTCCAAGAAGACCATCACGCTCGACATCATGGCGCAAAACGGCAGCATCTCGGCGGCGATGGCCACGGTCTTGAAGATTGCCGCGCGCTGCCGGCTCAACATCCTGATTTCCGGCGGCACCGGCTCGGGCAAGACGACGCTGCTGAACGCGATGTCGCGCATGATCGATGCGGCGGAGCGCACGGTGACGATCGAGGACGCGGCGGAGCTGCAGTTGCAGCAGCCACACACCGTGCGCCTCGAAACCCGCCCGGCCAATCTTGAAGGCAGTGGCGAAATCACGATGCGCGATCTGCTGAAGAACACACTGCGTATGCGCCCCGACCGGATCATCATCGGTGAGTGCCGCGGCGAAGAAGCGCTCGACATGCTGCAGGCGATGAACACCGGTCATGATGGCTCGATGTCGACCATCCATGCCAACAACCCGCGCGAGGCGCTGACCCGTCTCGAAAACATGATCGGCATGGGGGGATACAATTTACCCTCGAAGGCGATGCGGACGCAGATCGCATCCGCGATCCATTTGATCTGCCAGGTCAGCCGTATGCGCGACGGTGCTCGCCGCGTCACCCACATTGTCGAGGTGGTCGGCATGGAGGGTGATGTGATCACCACCCAGGAACTGTTCAACTATCAGTTCCAGGGCGAGACCGGTGAAGGCCGGCTGCGCGGCACTTTCCAGGCGACCGGCATCCGCCCCGCCTTTCTGCCGCGCGCCGAATATTTCGGCCTCGACCGCGCCCTGCTTGAAGCGATCTAACGATGCCGCTCGACCCGACGACGATCATGGCGCTTGGGTTCGGCCTTATGGTCGCACTCCTTGTCGTGTTGGCTGCCGGCGTGCTCGGCGGGGTCAACGCACGGCGATACCGTCGCCGGTTGACGATGGTCGCGAGCGGCAAGAAAGCCGCGGCCGCTTCGGCCGCCGCCCCCGAGGCGCGCTCGCTGGCGCGACGCGAAAGCGGCGCGATTATGGACCGCCTGGTTAGGCGATGGCTGCCTCACCGCGAGCTGCTCGACGCACGCCTGGCGCGTACCGGCCGCGCGATCACCGTCGGTCGTTACGCGATCGTGACGGCGGTCCTCACGGTCGTGATGATCGCTGTCGCAAAAGTGGTGATGGGGCTGATGCTCCTGCCCAGCCTGCTGGTTGGCCTCGCGGCCGGCGTCGGCATCCCGCATTTCGGTATCGGCATGATGGGCAAGCGCCGGATGCGCGCCTTCCTCAATCTGTTCCCGGACGCCATCGACCTTATGGTGCGGGCACTGCGCTCGGGCCTGCCGATCAGCGAGGCCATCGTCGGCGCCGGTCAAGAAATCGGTGATCCGGTCGGCACCGAGCTCAGCACGGTCGAAGGCGGCATGAAAATGGGCCGCGATCTCGACAGCTTGTTGTGGGATATCGCCAAGCGCATCGATGCACCGGAGCTGCGCTTTTTCATCATCGCCCTGAGCGTCCAGCGCGAAACCGGCGGTAACCTCGCCGAAACACTCGCGAACCTGTCCGATCTGCTGCGCCGCCGTCGGATGATGCAACAGAAGGTGCGAGCGATGTCGAGCGAGGCGCGCGCAAGCACGATGATCCTAGGATCATTGCCGTTTGTCGTGACGGGCATCCTGCTCCTCACCTCGCCCACCTACATCAGAATAATGTTCACCGACCCGCGCGGCTTGATGCTGTCGGGGCTGGCGGTCGGGATGCTGGCACTTGGCATCGGCATTATGATCAAGATGGCGAAGTTCGAGATATGAGCGCCACGTCATTCGATGCATATCTGCCGTTCGGGCTGCAGCTGAACGACATCATCGCGTTGACGGCGGGACTGGCCGTGCTGGCGACGTTCTTCGCCATCTACCAGGCGCTGCGCGCCAACACCTCCTTCGAACGCCGGCTCGCGACGATTGCCGACAAGAAGGAGGCGATGCGGCTTGCCGCACTGGCGACACGCCGGCAGCGCGTGCAATTAACCCCGGCGAGCTTGATCCGCGAACTGGTGACGCGACTGGACCTGCTGCGCTCGCATCACGCGACCGAGGCGCGGATGATGCTGGCCCGCGCCGGGCTGCGGTCACGCGACGCGATGATCCGTTACCTGTTTGCGCGGTTGACCCTGCCGTTCTTGTTCGGCTTCGTCGCGGTCGTCGACGGCTACACCCTGCAACTGCTGCCGGTGCCGCCGAATTTTCGGCTGATGGCCGCCGCCGGCGCCGCGTTGCTCGGCTTCTTCGGCCCGGGCATCTACATCAAGAACATCACAACTAAACGCCAGAAGCGCCTGCAGCTCGGTCTTCCGGATGCGCTCGACCTGATGATTATCTGCGCGGAGGCCGGGCTTAGCCTCGACGCCACGTTGGCGCGGGTATCGCGTGAGCTCGCATCCGCCTGCCCCGATTTAGCCGAGGAACTGGCGATCACGTCGG
>DATMLO010000184.1:0-2044 GCA_035570495.1 Allostellaceae bacterium
CCTGTTGACCCTTGACGATCCGGCGAGCCTGAATGCCATGACGCCCGAACTGCTCGGCGGGCTGGCTGTCGCCATCGGCGAGATGACAAGCGACCCCGGCGTGCGCGCGCTGGTGCTGACCGGCGAGGGGCGCGGCTTTTGTTCGGGCCAGAACCTCAAGGCTTCGGAGTCGCTGGGTAACGATATTGTCGACGGCGTGATGCGGCATTACTGGCCGGCGTTTCGGGCGCTGCGCGAGTGCCGCGTGCCGGTGGTGATCGCGGTCAACGGGGTCGCGGCCGGCGGTGGGTTCAGCCTCGCGGTCGCCGGCGACATCATCGTCGCGGCGCGTTCGGCGAAGTTCATCCAGGTTTTCAGCCGGATCGGCCTGGTTCCCGATCTCGGTTCGACCTGGCTGTTGCCGCGCCTGATCGGCCGCCAACGCGCGCTCGAACTGATGCTCCTGAACGAACCGCTTGCTGCCGAGCAGGCGCTGGAGTGGGGATTGGTGCGACAGGTCGTCGATGACGATCGCCTGCTCGACGAGGCAATGATGCTGGCCCACCGCCTCGCTGAGGGGCCGACAAGTGCGCTGGTCGCGACGCGTCAGTTGCTGGAGGAAAGCGAGCATGCGAGCTACAGCACGCAGTTCCGCCGGGAGATCGAGGTGCAGGCGGCCATTCGCCAGAGCGAGGACGCGCTGGAAGGACGCAAGGCGTTCGTGGAAAAGCGCGCGGCGCGGTTTGGCGGGCGCTAGGCGCGGGCGCGATGACCCGGGCCTGCGCGCCGGCCGGCGCTGCGGCGTTAGCGCGGCAGATGATCGGCGAGCGAGTAGAACACGCACAGCGCCAGGCTGGCCCAGACTGCCATGCTGAAATAAAGCGACATCCAGGCGATCTCGTCCTTCCACTCGGCAAGGTCGTGCGTCACGACCCAGCGCGTGGTGACGTCACGGAGGCCCTCGAGCGGCCGCAACAGCTTGCGGCCATCGCCAACCTCGGCCCGCCATCGGCCAAGATACATCGGGACATCGATGGTCATGAGAAACGCCAGATAGGCGACGATCCCGCTGATCGCGAGGGCGAGGACCACGCGAACCGCACCGCCGAACTCCGGCAGCAACCGGCAAAGCCCAACCCCGACCAGGAAGAAGGCCACCGCCCATATCGAATTTTCGATGGCGTTGCCCAGATAGTTGGTGGTCAGCACCGCGTACCATGAGTAGCATTCCGCGATCAGGATCAACGGCACGATGACCCAGGCGACGTTCAAGGTCGTGTCGGCTCCGGTCATGGCGCCGAGCCGATGCAGCATCAGCGCCCACTGCGCCGCGAAGCAAAGCTCGGCCACGGTCGCCACCGACCGGCCGACCATCACGCTCGACAGCCAGGTATCGAACAGGCAGATCCGCTGGACATCGGCGCGCGGCAGCAATGACCTGAACGCGCAGCCAAAAACATAGCCCGCGCAAAGCAGCAGCATGGCCTCGACGCTGAACGCGCCGCCGAGACCGCCGGTCGGCTGGAGCTGGCGGTACAGCAAGAACCAGACCGCGATATTGGCGCCGCTGACCAGGGTCAGCAGGCTCCACCACCAGGCCAGGGGATTTGACCAGGCCAAGGTAGTTGACAGGGAACCTGACCGCGGCCGCCATTCCAGACTCATCGACAGCTCCACATGTAACCGAATTGATATGAGGCTGTAGCAATACTGTCACGAATCGCACCCCGTCACGACAAAAATAAGTGACCGGCGGAGACCCGCGGGGGCAGGGGAAAGCGGAGCGATGAGCGAGCGTGAGCTATTCCCGGCTTCAAACCGATTTGACCTCGCCGCCGTCCATCCGCAGTGTCGAGCCGGTCATCCAGCGGGCGCCCGGCGATACCAGGAACGCCATCAGTTCGGCGATCTCCTCGGGCTCGCCATAGCGGGCGATGCCGGCTTCTTGCGGGAATTTCGCGGTCGCCTCCTCGACGGTCATGTTGTGCAGCGGGGCCCAATAAGCGAGGTAGGAGCGGCGGCGGCCGGTCATGACCGGGCCGGGCAGGACGCTGTTGACCTGGAC
>DATMLO010000185.1:0-5145 GCA_035570495.1 Allostellaceae bacterium
GTGGCCTTCTCGCGCACGTGCCGTCTTTGCGTGCGTGACGGTGCTTCTGCCATGCCCGCTCCTCCCGAATTTTGCTTCATTCACGAAGGCGCCCGGCGCCGGATCTCTTCCCGCCGGCGCCGTCCATGTTGGTTAACCGCATGCCGGTCTCCCGCATCACACGGGTATTTTAGGCCGGTGGCCGGCGATCGCGCGGTCTTTTTCACGCCCCTCTGATGGAACAGCACGGTCGCGGGCGGATCGAGCGGTCCTGCGGTCGCGAGAGGGTGAAGCTCTCGCCGGGCTCGACGTGCTGTGGCAGAATTCGCCATTGGCGTGCTGATCCCCAAGGGAGTTTCGGCGCTGGGGACGTCGCCGCGGTTTCCGCGAAACTCGCACTTCGCAGGCACTGATGAAGCTGCCGCTCAGGCTGTCGGTTCAGCTCCAGCGAGGTCTTGGGCCGAATGCGATACTGCTGTGAGCCAACTTTCTTTTTCGTAGCATCGATGCGGCGGGCGATCGCTACGCGTTTTCGCCGCGAGGGACTGTTTGATCGACCCGCGCCATCAACTCTCGGGGCAGCGGGCCGGCGTCAGCGGCTGCTAGGCACTCGGCGAGTTCCTTACGGTTCTTCACGCCCAGCACTAGTGTGTCGATGTCGAGCGAAAGCGCGTAGCGATGCGCTAACGCGGCGGGTGTGGCGCCGAACTCCTCAGCGAGGCGCCGGAAGCCAGCTGCTCGCACAAAATCGCGCATTTCGGGATGGTCGGTGGCCAAGGGTCGATCAATCGCACTGGTCAGTGCCCCCGCCTGCACCGCGCGGATACCCATCACGCCGACCCCGTTCGCGCGGGCCGCCATCATGACGGCGCGAGGTTTCGCGGGTCCGTCGAAAAACTTCATCGCACCAGGTGAGTCGAGCAGATTGGCGATGCACTGCACGGCCGCCGGGGCAGGGCGTTCACCCAGCAGTTTGATGATCGTGTCGGGATGGCCGATGCCGGTCAGACCCCAAGCACCGATCAGACCCTCGCCGACCAACCGCTCGAAGATCGGACGGACATGGTCGACAAAAGTCGCGTAGAGCGTCATGCGCCTGGCGGCCTCGGGCCAGCGCGCCATGTGGTCCTTGTCGGGCACCACATTCGAATGGAGAAAAAACAGATCGAGCCGCGACAGTCGGAGGCGCCCAAGGCTCCCTTCGATCGACTGCCGCAGGCGGGGTTCGATCTCTTCGCGGGATGGATTGCCGAGACCGCATTTGCTGGTGACCTGCACGCCATCAGGCAGGTGGCCCCCGAAGGCTTCGCCGACGACTTGTTCGGCTTTGCCATCGCCGTAGCTCGGCGCCAAGTCGATCAGGTTGATCCCAGCAGCTATTGCTGCGCGCACGGTCGCGACGCATTCGTCGAACGTTGTTTCACCCCACACCATGCCGATGCCGCCGCCGCCCAGCGTCAACGCCGAGACCGGCCAAAACTTACCGAAGCTGTTCTGCCGCATGAATGCCGCCTCCGGGATACGGATCACAATTCGCAGCAGGCCTAACGCTGGATATTAACTGAGGCAAGTCCGAAGCTTATTATTATTACTCCAGCGGGGGACCGAAGGTTCGAATCCGTCTTCCTCCAGCGGAGAGCCAGCAAACTTTCGGTCCCTCGAAGTGGACGGGCCCGCCGACGTCGCGAAGGTTTTCAGGCGCCGAAGTGGTCGGCGAGTTCCGCAAACCCGCCGACCACAATATCGGTCGCGGGGTTGGGTACGGGATCGGGCGGGCCGGCGGGTCCCCACTCGTCGGGTCGGCGCACAAAGGCGGTGCGATAGCCGACGCCGCGGGCCGCATCGAGGTCGAAATTGTGGCACGCCACCATCAGGATCTCGCGCGGCTCGACGGCCAAAAGCGCGGCGGCGCGCCGATAGGCGTCGGGGAGCGGTTTGTAGACGCGCAGCATCTCGCACGGGATTACGGCGTCCCAGTCAATGCCGTTGCGTCGTGACACATCGACGATCAGCGACAGGCTGAGGATCGTGAACGAGACGCATATGTGGTGCCGCCGTAACCGGCGCAGCGCCGCAGCAAAATCCGGCCACGCGTCAAGCTGGTGCCAGCGCTCTGCGATCGCCTGGCGTTCCTCCGCAGAACCGCCGAGCCCGTTCTCGTCGAACAATTCGCCCAGCACGTCGCGATGCACGTCGCCGATGTTGAAGCCGGGGTCGACCGTGTTGATCATCCGGTGCAGCGAGCGGCGGCGATGCTCGTTCGCCAGCGCGTGCCAGTCGCGCTCGATGCCTTGGGCGGCGCCCCATGCCGCGAACGCCGCGGTCAAACCGGCATGCCAGTCGAGCACCGTGCCGCCGGTGTCGAAAGCGAGGACCTTTATGTCTTCCATGCGCGCCTCAACCGCCACGCACTCTTGCGGCGGGCACCACGAAGTTGCTGACGATCAGCCGCAGCCGCTCGTCTTCGTGCGCCTGCAGCACCTCGCGCAAAACGTGGATCGCCGCCCCCGTCGCGGTCTCGTTCCAGAACCAGTCGGTGAGCTGGCGGCTCGACGGTTTCGCGGCTCCGGCACCGGCCGCTTCCAGGCCATACGCCTTCAGATCGTCGACCGCGAAGCGCAGGATCAGCGGCGCCGAAAAACCGTCACGGGGGCTCGGCGGCGCCTTGCCGCGCAGCCAATCCGCGACATAGCGGGCGCAGTCGCCGATTGCAAACCCGCTCAGCCCCACCGAGCTGCGCCCGTGTTGCGCCATCCAGCGCCGATGTGCTCCCTGAAGCAGCAGGATTTCTGCCTCCAGCCGAGATGCGAGTGACTCGGCAGAACCATTCGCGACCGCCGCCGGCATGAAGGGCGGTTGCCACGCCGGATCGGGGCGGGCGCGCGGATCGTCGTCGGGAAAATCGATGATCCGCACCGGCCCGCCGTCCTCGACCAGCATGCCGAGCGCAGCCAGGATAACACGCTTCTGGAATGCCGGGTCGTTCGGAGGGCCGAACGGCCGCCCCAGCTCGAACGGTACCCACAGCGCGCGCGGCGGCTTCGTGTTCTCGGCCTGCGGCCGGATCAACACGACGGCGACGGTCGCGATGCCCTCCTCCTCGAGATAATGGCCCAGCGCGCTCACGGCGCGCGTGCAGACCGGTCAAACGGGGGCGAGCAGGACGCTATCGACTTTGTCCTGCTTCAGGCGGCCGGCGAGTTCGCGGGCATGCGGTTCCATCTGCAACGGGTCGGTCGCGCCCATGAACGAATAGTGGGTATCGGCCATCGACCCGATCGTCCCCTCGGCCGCGAGCTCCCGCAACCGGTCGATCGGAAAGGCGACGTTCCAATCTTCCTGAAGCCCGGTGCGGTCGAAATTGATCGAGATGTGGCTGCACAGCAGGTCTTCTGGCCGCGTCGTCGCGGGGATAGCGTGATAATGCGGGTCGCGGCCGCGGAACGGGTCCTCGCCACGTACGACGAGGCCGGCGGACGAGACAATCGCAACGCGACGCTGCGATAACGCCGGGCCCGTCACCCAAGGCCGCGTTTTAAATTCCGGGCATTCGACCTCGGCTAGGCGTTTGGCCTGGTCGGGCGGCAAGTCGGTCAGTCTGGTCACTGAGCTCTCCTCGCATCAGCTCGCGGCGATGGCTCGCCTCGTTCCGGAGGAGCTTATCACGTGTTTTAGATCGATCAATCTAAAATGGTTTGCGTGCTTTGCTAAGGAGCGCCAAAACCCCGTTGGCTGCGCCTTCCAGCACCTCGCGCTGCGGGCGCGTGCGCGCCAGGACACGGATGCCGAGCAGCACGCTCAATAGCAACTTGGCGAGTTCGTCCGCGGGACGGGTGTCTGCGATCGAACCGTCTTTCTGCCCCGCCTCGATACAGCGGCGAAAGAAAGCCTCGATGAAGATCATCTCTTCCGCCACAAGTTGCTGGAATTCGGGGTCGTAGGGCGCCAATTCCAGTGCGGCGTTGACCAGCATGCAGCCGCGGCGCTGCTCGTCGTCAACCGACCGCTCGATGATCTCGTCAAAAAATGTCCGGATCGCCAAAGCCGGCGGCAGCTTTTCCAGCCGGGCAACGCGGTCCCGCACCGTTTGTGCGAGGTAATGGACGAAGGCCTGCCGATACAACGACCGCTTGTCTCCGAAGGCGTTGTAGAGGCTGGCGCCGGTGATCCCCATCCGCTCGGCGAGATCGCGCACCGACGTCTGCTCGAAACCCTGCGCCCAGAAGCAGTTCATCGCCGCCTCCAGCACGGTCGTCTCGACGAACTCTCTCGGTCGCGCCATCGGCCTCCTCGCGCCAGCGGCACGCCGGTGCCGCTATCCTCATGATCGGTCGATAAAATTTTAGAACACGCGCGCCAGAACGGCAAAGCCATTGTCAGCATCCGCTTGGCGGCTCATTCTAGAGCAAACGATCTAAAAATAGCGGAGAGGATCGACGATGAGCCTGCAAGATGAATTGGATGCCCTGCGCGCCGAATTTGTCCGCTCGGCGCCGCCGGGCCGCGCCGCGCTGTACGACGCCAAGGTCGACGAATTGCGGCGGACTTTCCCGATCGAGAAAGCATTAAAGACCGGCGATCACGCGCCGGACTTCACGCTGCCAAACCCATCCGGACGGGCCGTCTCGCTTAGCGCCCTGCTGCGTAGTGGTCCGGCAGTCGTGACGTTCTACCGCGGCGGCTGGTGTCCCTACTGCAACCTCCAGCTTCGCGCCTACCAGCAGGCGCTGGGCGAGATCACGGCGCTCGGCGCCAAGCTCGTCGCGATCTCGCCGCAACTTCCCGACGGCTCGATGTCGACAGCGGAGACGAACAGGCTCAGCTTCGACGTGCTGAGCGATGTCGGCAACCGAGTCGCACGGTCTTTCGGCCTGGTTTATTCGCTGCCCCAAGAACTGCGCGCCGCCCTGACGTCGAACAATAAGGCGCTGCCCGGCATCAACGGCGACAACAGCTGGGAATTGCCGCTGCCCGCCACCTACGTCCTCGCGCCCGACCGCAAGATCGCGCTCGCCGAGATCGAACTCGACTACCGCGAACGATTGGAGCCCGACGCGATCGTCGCGGCGCTCCGCGCGCTGCGCTCCGACGCGACGAAGGCCGCCTGAACACACTTGCTTTAACGAAAGGACCGACGATGATCCGCTTTTATTATCACCCGACACC
>DATMLO010000186.1:0-7416 GCA_035570495.1 Allostellaceae bacterium
GATTACGCGGGCGCGCCAAGGCGGCCGACACCAAGACCCTGCGTTTTATCGCGCAGTCGGATTTGCGGGTGCTCGACCCGATCTGGACCACCGCCTACATCACCCGCAATCACGGCTACATGGTCTTTGACACCTTGTTCGCGCTCGACGACAAGTTCCGGCCGCACCCGCAGATGGTCGGCGACTTTCATGTCTCCGACGACAAGCTCACCTACAGCTTCACGTTGCGCGACGGGCTCAAATTTCATGACGGGCAGCCGGTGCGCGGCATCGACTGCACGACGTCGCTGACCCGCTGGATGGCCCGCGATTCGTTGGGCCAGACCCTGGCAGGCGAAATCGCCGAGATGAAGGGTGGCGACGACAAGACCTTTTCGATCCGGCTCAAGGAGCCGTTCCCGCTGCTGATCGGCGCGATCTCGAAGGTGTCGAGCCTGGCGCCGTTCATCATGCCCGAGCGGCTCGCCAAAACCGACCCGTTCAAGCAGGTCACCGAGATGGTCGGCTCGGGGCCGTTCAAATTCGTTGCCGCCGAGTTCCAGCCCGGCAACAAGGCGGTCTACGTCAAAAACCCCGACTACGTGCCGCGCAAGGAGCCGCCAAACTGGGCGTCCGGCGGCAAGGTCGTCAAGGTCGACCGGGTCGAGTGGCTGGTCGTCCCAGACCATGCGACGGCGGCCGCCTCGCTCAACAGCGGCGAGGTGGACTGGTGGGAAAACCCGCCGCTCGATCTGGTCCCGGTTTTTGCCGGTCACGACGTGACCGTTGCCGACGCCGGCCCGATGGGCTTTCCGCAGACCTTGCGGTTCAACCACCTCTGGCCGCCCTTCGACAACGTCAAGATGCGCCAGGCGGTGCTGGCGGTCGCGAGCCAAGCCGATTTCATGACGGCGATCGCCGGCGAGCCGAAAAACTGGCAAAGCTGCCCGTCCTTCTTCACCTGCGGCTCGCCGATGGAGAGCAAGGCCGGCGCGCAAGCGCTGATCGGCAAGCGCGATTTCGACAAGGCCAAAAAGCTGGTCGCCGAAGCGGGCTATCAGGGCGAGAAGATCGTCGTCCTCGACGGGGCCGACCAGCCGCCCGTGCACGCGCAAGCGCTGGTCGCGGCGGATCTGATGAAGAAACTCGGGCTCAACGTCGAGATTGCGGCAATGGATTGGGGGCAGGTCGTGACCCGTCGCGCCTCGATGAAGCCGATCGAGGAGGGCGGCTGGAACGTGTTCGGCACCGGCTGGACCGGCGCCGACATGCTCGATCCGACCTTGAACCAGCCGTTGCGGTGCAACGGCAAGAAGGCCTGGTTCGGGTGGCCCTCCGACGACAAGATCGAGGCGCTGCGCGCGCAATGGGTCAAGGCCAGCGACCTCGAAGACCGTCAGGGCATCGCCGCGCAGATCCAAGAGCGCGCCTTCGAGGTGGTGCCCTATATCCCGGTCGGCCAATACATGCCGAAAACCGCCTACCGCACCAACATCAAGGGTGTCCTGACCACCCCGGCAATCCTGATGTGGAACGTCGAGAAGACGTGAGGCGGCCGGGTCAGTACAGGGCAGGTCAGTACATCTCGGGCGTGATGACGTTCTGCGGACGATTGGTGAGGAGTGCCGCGCGCATCGTCTCGGCCGACTTGCGGCGGGTGTCGGCCTCCGATTCGGGGGTGAACCAGGCGGCGTGCGGGGTGATCACGAGCCGCCCTTCGAGGCCGGGCTCGCGCTCGCGATAGGCGCGCAGGATCGCGGGAACCGGGTCGACCGGCGGCTCGACCGGCAGCACGTCGAGCCCGGCGGCGGCGATGTGGCCGCTGCGCAACAACGCCAACAGCGCGTCGACATCGACGATGGGCCCGCGCGCGGTGTTGACGACGACCGCACCCTTGGGCAGCAGCGCCAATTGGTCGCGACCGAGAAGGCCGCGGGTTTCGCGGGTCAAGGGCGTGTGGATCGACAAGGTGTCGGTCCGGCGCAACAGATCCTCGAGAGTGGCGGCGCGGCCGATGCCGAGCGCCAGGTCGGCGCCGTTCGGCAGGTAGGGATCGTAAAAGCTGACATGAAAGCCGAAGGCGCGGGCGCGCAACGCCACCGCGGTGCCGATGCGGCCGAGCCCGACGATGCCGAAATTCTGCACGCCGAGCCGGCGGATCAGGTCGTTCTTGACCGGGCCCCAGGGTGCCGGCGGCTGCGAGCGCATTGCTCGTGATAGAGGACGACGCCGCGGCGCAACGACAATGCCAGCGCCATCGCATGGTCGGCAACCTCGGTCGTGCCGTAGTCGGGCACATTGCAGACGAGAATGTTGCGCGCCGCCGCCGCGGGCCGGTCGATCTTGTCGTAGCCGACGCCCATGCGCACGATCGCGCGCAGCCGCGGAAACCGCGCGATGTCCTCGGAGGAGACCGCGTGGCGCATGATCATCAGCCCGTCGATCTCGGCGCAGTCGGCGGCGTCGAGCTCGGCCAGCGCCTGCTTGGTGCGGCGGAGGATGCGCACCTCGGGTCCGAAGATCTCGGCTTCGACGCTGAGATCGGGGATCTGCCGGTCTTCGGGATAGAGCACCGTTACGGGCATCGGCATTTCCTTCGGATAGCGCCGGGCGACTTTGCCCAGGTGCCGCACTCATCTTTCTGGCCTACCAGCCAAGACGCCGGATGTCGGTCCGCAGATTCGGCGAAAACGCCGCTAGCTGCAACGGGCCAGATACATTCGGTCGGGCGCGGTTTAAGATGCGAGCCAAGCCAGACTACCAGGGCGCCCTTGAAGAGGTACCCCCCGCTGACGAATTGCATCATCATCCCACTGATCCACGTTCTGAAAGTATCTATTCAAGCTAAGAGCGGATTGTTCGACGATCGCCTTTCGCTTCTCTACGAACGGGCCATTGTTGATGCCAGAATTGAGGCTATGTGTTAGCAGCGCCAAATTCCCAAAAGTGTCCACGACGATTGGACGCCGAGCCGCCGCGAAATAGCCGCCGCGGATCCGCGCGGTCTTCGCCCGCCATGCAATTCGTGGTTAAATTTTCAAATAGGAATTGCAACTCACCGCGAATCATCGCAGTATCTGCACGGCATCGTTATGTCCCCCCAACGATGCGTTGTCGCCTGTCGGACGGGCAAACCGACAGGAACAGAAGCCCCGGTCCCCCCGACCGGGGCTTTTCTGTAACGGCACGGCGACCTCTCTGTCGCTGGGGCAGGATTGGATGGCGTGCCGCGGGTGCCGTTCCTTAAAATCGACGCGCGATACTACCGAGGAGCAGGGAATGACGACGGCGCTCGACGGCGATGCTGCCCGCGTCCTGGAAATGGTGCGCCTGTCGGGCCGGCCGCCGCTGGAGGCGGTGTCACCGCCCGAGGCGCGGGCGCTGTTTCTCGGCGGTCGCGAAATCCTGTCGCCGCCACCGTCGCCGGTGGCCGAAGTTCGCGACCTCGCGATCGCCGGGCCGGCCGGCGGGACCCTCCCGCTGCGGATTTACCGCGGCGCCGGGACCGCCGCCGACACGCCATTGCCGGCGCTGGTCTTTTTCCACGGCGGCGGCTGGGTCGTCGGCAATCTCGACAGCCACGACCCGATGTGCCGTCATCTCGCGAACGCCGCGGGCTGCACGGTCGTCGCGGTCGACTACCGCCTCGCGCCCGAGCACAAGTTTCCGGCCGCGGTCGAGGATTGCCTCGCCGCCACCGAATGGGTCGCGGCCAACGCCGCGCGTGTCGGCGTCGATGGCGCGCGTCTCGCGGTCGGCGGCGATAGCGCCGGCGGCAACCTCGCAGCGGTGGTCAGCCTGATCGCTCGCGACCGCGGCGCACCCCAACTGTGCGGCCAGGCGCTGCTCTACCCGACCCTCGACTTCGGCATGGACCGCGCCTCCTACCGGCGCTTTGCCGAGGGCTATCTGTTGACCCTCGCGACGATGCGCTGGTTCGCCGAGGCCTACATCCGCGGACCGCAGGACGTAGAAGACTGGCGGGTCTCGCCGTTGCGTGCCCCCGACTTGTCGGGGCTGCCGCCGGCCTACGTGCTGACTGCCGGCTACGACCCGCTGGGCGACGAAGGCATCGCCTATGTCCGCCGGCTGGAGGAAACCGGCGTTGCGGTGCGCCACCGCCACCTTGCGGGCCAGATCCACGGGTTTCTGCTGATGGGCAAGATCATCCGCGCCGCGGGCCCGGCGCTCGACGAGATCGCGGCGGCGCTGCGGGCAGCGTTCGACAAAGGCTAGGTCGACCCGGAGCCGGCAATATCCCGCTGCCACTCCGAGCGACGCGGTCGCCGATGACCCCGCGGCAATGGCTGCGCCTGATCCTGGTCGGTCTCGGCGCCTCGGTTGTGCCGCTCGACACCGCGGTCAATATCGGTTTTCCCAACATTACCGCCAGCTTTGGCCTGCCGATCCAGAACATCCAGTGGGTCGTGATCTGCTATGTCCTGACCTATGCCAGCCTGATGCTGGCGTTTGGCCGTGTCGGTGACATTTTTGGCTATGCCCGGGTGTTCCGCGCCGGGCTGGCGTGGAGCGTCGCCGCGTTTTTGCTGTGCGCGGCGGCGCCGAGCTATGGTTGGCTGCTGTTCTTTCGTTTTCTCCAAGGGATTGGAGCGGGCCTGGTCATCAGTGTCGCCCCGGCATTGGTCACCGGGCTGTTTCCCGAACACCGGCGCGGCCGCGCCGTTGCCGCCTTCACGCTGATCTTCGCGCTGGCATCCGCCGCCGGCCCATTGATCGGCGGAGCGCTTGTCAGCGTTTGGAACTGGCCCGCGGTGTTCTGGTTTCGCGCACCGATCGCGCTCGCCGCCTTGGTGTTTCTCGAAGGGCTGCCACGGGGCGGCGGCCACCCGGCACGCGAGCCGCTGGACATCCCCGGCGCCGTTTTGCTGGCGCTGGCCATCAGCAGCGTTCTGCTCTTGGTCAACCATTTGCCCCGGCCTGCTGGGCGAGATTGGTTCTCGGCTTTGTTGTTCGGATTGGCGGTCATCGCGATTGTCGCATTTGTCCGCTGGGAACGCCGCGCCGCGGTGCCGATCGTAAATCTCGAATTCTTCCGTAACCTCGGCTTCGCTGCGATCAATGCGGCCAGTGTTTCGGTTTATCTGGCCAGTTTCTCCGTCTTGTTGTTCGTCCCCTATTATCTGGTCCGCTTTACCCCGTTGCCTCTGCCTTGGGCGGGGGTGGTGCTCGCGGTCTCGTTTGCCGGGATGATGGCAGCCTCGCCGCTGGCGGGTCGACTGCTCGAACGCATGCCCGCAAATCGTATTGCGCTCGCTGGCGCAGCGTTGAGCGGCGTCGGGCTGATCGCGATCGGCAGCTGGAACATTGACCCGGTGAGCCGCACGCCGGCTCTGTTGGCCGCTTTGATCGCGCAAGGGTTTGGCGTCGGCTTGTTCCAGGTGGCCTATATGGACGTCGTGATCGGAACCATCCCACAGCGCGATCGCGGGGTTTCCGGCAGTATCGCGATGCTGACCCGCACGCTCGGAATCGTTGGTGGGGCCACCCTGCTGACCCTTCTTTTCAATTCCGTCGATCATCGGGCCCTGTCGGGCGGCGCCTCAGTATCCGACGCGTTTATGGCCGCGTTTCGCTTGACCTTTTATCTGGCGGGGACGGCTTCGATCCTGACGGGTGCGGCGGCGCTCGTCGTGAGCAGCCGCCGACAGCCCTAACCGCCGATCACTCGTCTTCGAGGGTGAAGCCGACTTTGAGGATCACCTGAAAATGTGCGATCTTGCCGTCCTCGACATGGCCGCGGGTCTGCAAGACTTCGAACCACCCGACCTGGCGCAAAGTGCGCGACGCACGGCCGACGGCGTTCTGGATCGCGTCCTCGATGCTCTTTTCGGACGAGCCCGCGACCTCGATGATCCGATAGACATGGTCTGGCATTGCACCCTCCGGTGTTTGGCCCCGGCCGGCGCCGGTGGCGTTGTTTGCTGGGAAGACAACACGCGAGGCATCAGGTCGTCCCGCGGCGGCGCAATTTAAACCCCCGAGCGGCGGCGCGGGCGCGTTATTCTCGGCCGACGCTCGACATCGCAAATGGAGGATCAGAATGGCGGTGACGATGTATCACAACCCCCGTTGCAACACGTCGCGCAAGACATTGGCGCTGCTTCGCGAACGCGGGGTCGAACCGACCATCATCGAATATCTCAAGACGCCGCCCTCGGCGCCCGAGCTGAAAAAGCTTGGGAATTATCAGGTTGACGTAGCATGATTCTGGCGATAGCCTTGGAATCGCATTGCGAACGCGACTTTGATGATTGCCCTCTCTTCAATTCGGGAGAGAGGATTAGATGGAAAGAAAAGACGCGCCCACGTCAACCAGTGAGATAGAGATCACCCCGGCGATGATCGAAGCGGGCATAAATGAACTGGTCGGTTTCAACCGCGATTTCGATTCGGAACGATCAATCGTATGTCACATTTATCTAGCTATGGAAAGGGCCAGACTAAATCATACGAGCAAACCCGCGGCTCCGATGGCCGTTTAATATTTCGTGTCTCTAGCGCAAACCGCTCGGCAAGATGCGCCGCAGTGTTTAGATAACGCATTCGTCTATATTTTGTTTCCGGCTTTGTTGTCGACCATGAATCCCAACGCGGAAAATGAAGAGAATCACATTCATCTTTTACCTCATCATGATCAAAATCACGTACATATAAGTGATGTGCGAATGAATTTCTGATCCGGCGAATTGCATCCAGATCTTCTCTTACTCTTTCTCCAAATAGATTAACGGCAAACCCGATTTTGATTTTGTGATTAAAAGAGCCTAATGGTGAGTTATCATTATCAAACATATCCTTTTGCTGTGTCGGTGTAAGCGGCCTAAATCGCACCATTATTGCTAACGCTAAATTATTTTCAAGTAGACCAGCACCAACAATGGCAGCCGTCCGATTATCGCCGCGATCCATTTCCGAAAAAATCGCCATGCCATCGATAATGGGGGCATTTCGTGGCGGCCGGGAAGGCGACGCCTCTTTCTGCTTAGCCTGCCTGAAGCGCGGCGAAGGTGGGCGGTCTTTAGGCTTGGGCGGCTTGGGTTCGCGCGGCGCCATGTGTTACATTCCCCGAATGAGCGACCAGGGAGGCGACGACGATCGGGTTGCCCAGCGCTTCGACAAGCTGTTGCTGAAGCTGTTGAAGACGCCTCCCCAGTCGCGCGCCGAGGTCGCCGAGGCTGCGCGGCGCGCGAAGGGGAAGAAGGCTACTCGGATTCCCGGCAAGCGCGCCAGCGCAGGAAAGCGTGGAGGCGCTGCTTAGCCGTTCGCGGCTTTGTCAGGCTGTCGGTACAGGAGCCGCTTGCCCTTAGCTCCGGCGAGCAAGGCGGCTGCCCGTTCCCCGTCCGTCATGTCGCGGGTGTTGGCGCGGAAATCGAACTCGGCGAGGTAGCGATGCAAGTGCGCCTCGCTGATGTTATG
>DATMLO010000187.1:0-21679 GCA_035570495.1 Allostellaceae bacterium
GACACCGAGGCGCTCGACATGCTGGTCGAGGCCGTCGGCGCCGACGCGATGCGCGACATCATTGAATTGTTTCTCGGTGAATGCCGCGAGTTGACTGCCGCGATCGCCGCGCCGGGAGCGAACTGCGTCGCTATCGGTCGCGCGGCGCATTCGCTCAAGAGCAGCGCCGGGCAGCTCGGCGCAACGGCGCTGTCGGAGGCAGCGCTCGCTGTGGAAATCGCCGCGAGCAAGAGTGCGCCGGAACTGCCGCAGCTCATCGCCGCGCTCAGCCGGCACGCGGCGGAGACGCTCAAGGTGCTTTCAGCGCAAGTAGCAAAATAAATTTATGGCCGGCTTTAGTCCGGGCACGAACGATAAGGAGTTGGGTCAGCCTGCCGACAGCAGGCGTTCCTTCTCCCACTCGGCTTTGCGGCGATAGATCGTCGACGGGTTGATTTCGAGCAGTGCGGCGGCGCGGGGAATATTGCCGTTGCACAGCGTGATGGCGTCCTCGATCGCTTCCTTTTCGATCAGCCATAACGGCTTCACCGTCGCGCCGGCGCCCGATCCGCCGCCCGCGCGCGCCGGCGACAGCGCAGCGATCGCCGGTGTCGCGCTCGATCGCGGCGTCGCGTTCGGGTCGAGCCGGTTGAGCATCGCCTCGGTGACGAAAGTGCCCTGGTTGAACAGCACCGCGTTGCGTAGCGCGTTCTGCATCTCGCGGATATTGCCGGGCCACGGATAACGGTGCATCGCGCGCTCGGCGCCGTCGTCGAAATCGACGAACTCCTTGCCTTCTTCCTTGGCGTATTGCGCGAGGAAATGCCGCGCCAGCAAGAGGATATCGTCGCCCCGCTCGCGCAGCGGCGGCATCGCGCATGGCACGACGTGCAGCCGGTAATACAAATCCTCGCGGAACCGGCCGGCCTGCACCTCGTCCCACGGGTCGCGGTTGGTGGCGCAGACATAGCGCAGATCGGCGCGCTCGACGTCGCTGCCGCCGACCTTCTGAAACTCGCCCGACTGGATGACGCGCAGCAATTTGACCTGCAGCGTCATATCCATCTCACAGATCTCGTCGAGGAACAGCGTGCCGCCATTCGCGCGAGCAATCGCCCCGTCGCGGTGGGTGACGGCGCCGGTAAAGGCGCCCTTCACATGGCCGAACATCTCGCTTTCCATCAGCTCGCGCGGGATGGCGCCGCAATTGACCGCGATGAACGGGCCGTTGCGGCGCGGTGAAAGCTGGTGGATCGCGCCGGCGCACAGTTCCTTTCCGGTGCCGCTTTCGCCGGTGATGAACACGGTGGCGCGGCTCGACGCGACGTTCTCGATCACATTGTAGACCGCGCGCATCGGCAGCGACGCGCCGAGCAGATCGTGAAACTTGCCTTCCTTGGCGATGTCGCTTGCCGCGACGAGCGTCTGTAATTGCCGGCGTTCGAGCGCGTTGCGCACCGTGACGATGAGCCGATCGGGCGGAAACGGCTTGATGATGAAGTCGTAGGCGCCCTCGCGCATCGCATCGACCGCTATTTTGACCGAGCCGTGCGCGGTGACGACGATAACCACGGAGGGAAGGTTGCGCGCCTTGATGCGCTTCAAGATGTCGATGCCGTTGGCGTCGGGCAGCTCGACATCGAGCAGCACGACATCGGGGATCGTCTCGTCGAGCATTTCATAAGCGCGCTTGCCGGTCAGGGCGTCGATCAGCTCGACATCGAGCTTCTTCAGCACCTCGTGGTAAATCCGCATGATCGAGGGCGTATCCTCGACCACGAGCAGGCGCGGTTTTGTTGTCATGCCGTCTCCAACAGAGCCTGCGATAATAGCTTTGTTTGGTTATTAATGACTGAACACGCGCGGCGATGCCGGGTATAGGGCCACTTTTTGGCCGCCGGACGCGGGTCACAAACGCAAATTTAGCTTAAAAGTAACCTTGCGCGATGAGCCTCTGATTTTTATCGGCCGGATCTTGAGAAGGGCGCTCAGCTGAGCAATCCAGTGGAACACCTGGGGAAAGACCCAGGGGAACACGACGAGACGCAATACGACATGCCGGACCCGGCGCTGCGCCTCGTCCGGCGCGGGTGGCTGCCCTTTGCCATGGTGCTGTTTGGCGCGCTCGTGGTGCTGCTGATCGTCGGCGGCGTCATGCAGCAGCTATCGAGCGAAAAGAGCGCGATCCTTGAAGAGGCGCGCAAGCACACCTCGAACCTCGCCCGCGCTTTCGAGGAGCATATCCGCCGCACGCTGGGCGAGGTCGACCAGGCCTTTCTCGTGCTGAAGCGTGGTTATGAAAGCGATCCCCGCAATTTCCGTCTGTGGGAATATCCCGGCCGCGGTTTGCTGCTGCGCGATCTGTCTGTGCAAATATCGATGGCCGACAAGGACGGGACGATCGTCGGCACGACCGACGGACCGGCCCCGGTCTTCGCCTCGGTGCGCGACGAGGATTATTTCCTCTACCAGGTCAATCACGACATCGGAACGCTGTTTGTCGGCAAGCCGGTGCGTGGCGGCGGCGATCACTGGACGATCCCGCTGTCGCGCCGGCTCAATGCACCCGACGGCAGCTTCGCGGGGGTGCTGATCGTCTCGCTCGACCCGTATTACCTCGCGCGCTTCTACGAGACCGTCGATCTTGGCCGCGGCGGGACGGTGATGCTGGTCGGTCGCGATGGGATCGTGCGCGCCCGCGTGTCGTTCGCGCGCGCCTCACCGACAGCGCAGCGCCTAACGCCTGAGCTCACCATTGGCGAGACCGTGATGCTCAATCTCGGCGGCGATGCCGGCGAGCGCACGCTCTATGCGGAAAGCGGCTTTGACAACGTCCGCCGCGTGATGAGCTACAGCGTCCTCCACGATTACCCACTGATCGTCGGCGTTGGCCTCTCCGACAGCGATCTCTTCGTCGAGTACGACGCCAGCCGCTGGCGGCTGATTGGCGCGGCGACGCTCGTCTCGCTTGTCGTGGTCGGGTTCACCGCGCTGCTCGCCCGGCAGATGCTGCGCCGGCAGCGTTTCGAGGCGGAGCTCGGCGCGCGCGATATTGAGCTCCGCGCCGAGCGCGCGCATCTGTCCGACGCGCTCGATTCGCTGCAGATTAGCAATGATCGTTTCCGTGCGATTATCGAAACCGCGCGCGACGCGATCCTCACCGCGACCGGCGACGGCGTCATCGAGATCGTCAACCCGGCGGCGGCGCGGATTTTCGGCTGTTCGGTGCGCCGTCTGCGCGGCCGCAACATTGTCGATCTCGCGGCGGACGAGAGCGGCGCCTTGCGCGGCTATTTCGGCAATGCCGGCTCGCCGGTGGCGCAGGCGACCGCGGGCGGTGCGCGGGAATTTGTCGGCCGCCGCGCCGATGGCGCGGTGTTCGACATGGAGGTCGCGTTCGCCGACTTCTTCGACGCCGGGATGCGCAAGGTCGCGATCATCATTCGCGACATCAGCGAGCGCAAACATGCCGAGCGCGAGCTGGTTGCGAGCATGGCGCGGGCCGAGCAGGCCAACCGCGCGAAATCTGAGTTCCTCGCCGTGATGAGCCACGAAATCCGCACGCCGATGAACGGCGTTGTCGGCATGACCGGCCTCTTGCTCGATACGCCGCTCAGCAGCGAGCAGCGCCGTTATGCCGAGATCGTCCGCGATTCCGCCGACCACTTGCTGTCGGTCATCAACGACATCCTCGACTTGTCGCGGCTGGAGGCCGACCGGCTGGTGCTCGACGAAGGCAATTTCGAGATCGAGCCGTTGGTGCAAAGCGTCTGCGACATGATGGCTCCGCGCGCTCACGCCAAGGGGCTCGACCTCGGCTTTTACATGGCGCCCGGCACACCGGCCTCGGCCTTTGGCGATGCGGGGCGGTTGCGGCAGGTGCTCTACAACCTCGTCGGCAACGCGATCAAATTCACCGAAAAAGGCGGTGTCGCGATCTCGGTCTCGCCCGCGTCGCGGCGTGATGGCCAGCCGCCGGAGGGACGCTTCCTGCTGCGCTTCGATGTCGCCGACAGCGGCGTCGGCATTTCCGCGCCGGCGCTGGCGACGCTCTTCGAACAGTTTAGCCAAGGCGATCCGTCCGTCGCGCGGCGCTATGGCGGCACCGGGCTCGGCCTGTCGATCTCGCGCCGACTTGCCGCGCTGATGAGTGGCAGGATCGGCGTCGCGAGCGAAGCCGGGCAGGGCAGCCAGTTCTGGTTCACCGCGGCGCTGGCGCCGGCCCGCGGCGGGGCGGCGGCGCTGCCCAATCCCGACCTCGGCGGCATGCGCGTCTTGGTCGTCGACGACAACGCGATCAACCGCGAAATCCTCGTCAAGCAGCTCGGCGCCTGGGGTGCGATGGTCGAAATCGCCGCCGAGCCGGATGGCGTTGTCGCCCGCGCCCTAGTGGCCGCGCGTGACGGCGCCGGCTTTGCCGCGACGGTGCTCGATCATCAGATGCCGAGGCTCGACGGCATCGCGCTGGCGCGGCTACTGCGCGCCGAGCCGGCGCTCAAGGATATGCGGCTGGTGCTGGCGACGTCGTCTCCGGGCGCTGAGCTGCAGACGGAGACAAGCGCCGCCGGGATCGACACGGTTCTCGTCAAGCCAACGCCGCCGTCCTCGATCCTGGCGGCGCTGGCGAGCCCGCCCGAAGCGCTTTCCGCGGCGGCCGGCATGGTGGCGCCGACGGTCGATCCCGTGACGCAGGCTACGCTCGGGGCCGGCATGCGTGTGCTCGTCGCCGAGGACAACAAGGTCAATCAGGTTGTCGTCAAGCAGATGCTGGAAAAGCTCGGCTGCCGCGTTGATGCGGTGTCCAACGGGCTGGAGGCGGTCGAGGCGGTGCGCATGGCGCCCTATCACATGGTCTTCATGGATGTGCAGATGCCCGAGATGGACGGGCTCGCCGCGACACGGTCGATCCGGGCGCTGCACATGCCCGATCGCCGCGACGTCTGGATCATCGCGCTGACCGCCAACGCCTTTGTCGAGGACCAGCGGCGCTGCCTCGCGGCGGGCATGAGCGATTTCATCGCCAAGCCAGTGCGGCCCGACGACCTCAAATGCTGCCTCGAACGGGTGCCTGCGGTAATCGCCGCGCGCGCTGCGGCGGAGTAGACCACGCCGCCGCTTGAAGCTTGGGGTGCGGAGACCCATCATCCAGCCATGGAAGAATTCGCCGTCCGCCCTGCGCCCGACGATCCGCGGCTGACCCGAACCGTCAGCGGCATCGACCAGGAAGGAAAGCCGATCGAGACTGCGGTCGTCATGGAGCGGCCGCTTACCTTGTTCCTCAATGGCCGCGAGATTGTCACGATGATGACGATCGGCGACCACCCGGACTATCTGGCCGTCGGCTATCTGTTGAACCAGAACATGCTGCTGCCGGGCGATCGGGTCACCGCGATCGATTACGACGATCCGGACGACCCCGAGGTGGTCGTCGTCCGCACCGATCGCGAGACCGATTTCGAGGACAAGCTCAAGAAGAAGACGCTGACCTCGGGCTGCGCGCAGGGCACGGTGTTCGGCGATCTGATGGAGAAGTTCGACGAAGTCCGCCTTGACCCGGCAGCGATCCTCAAGACCTCCTGGCTCTATGCGCTGAGCCGCAAGATCAACACCGCGCCGAGCCTCTACCTCGCGGCCGGCGCGATCCATGGCTGCGTGCTGTGCGAAGAAGACCGGCCGTTGATCTACCTGGAGGATGTCGGCCGGCATAACGCTATCGATAAAATCGCCGGCTACATGCACCTCAACGGCGTCTCGCCGGTCGGCAAAATCTTCTACACCACTGGCCGATTGACCTCCGAGATGGTGATCAAGACGGTGCAGATGCGCATCCCGATCCTCATTTCGCGCTCGGGCTTTACCGCCTGGGGCGTCGATCTCGCACAGCAGGCCGGGCTGACGCTGATCGGCCGCGCCAAGGGCCGCCGCTTTGTGGCGTTGGCCGGAGCCGAGCGTATCGTCTTCGACAGCGACGGCCGCGAGGCGGCCGAGGACAGCGCTCGCATCTCGCGCAAGGCGAGCCTCCCGGAAGAAGTATGAACATCATCGGCGTGCTGCTCGCCGGCGGGTTGGCGCGCCGCATGGGCGGCGGCGACAAGCCGCTGCGTCTTATCGCCGGCCGGCCGATCCTCGACCGCGTCATCGAGCGCCTGCGCCCCCAGTTGGCCGGGCTGGTGCTCAACGCCAACGGGGATCCGGTGCGGTTTGTGGAATACGGGCTGCCGATCGTCGCCGACAGCATCCCCGACTATGCGGGGCCTCTGGCCGGCATTCTCGCCGGGCTCGACTGGGCCGCCGAGCACCGGCCCGATTGCCCGATGATCGCCAGCGTCCCGACCGATGCGCCGTTCCTGCCGCTTGATTTGGTCGAACGCTTGGAACGCGCGGTCGCGGCGGAGGGCGCCGATCTCGCTTGCGCCGCCTCCGGCGGGCAGGCGCATCCGGTGATCGGCTTGTGGCCGGTGCATCTGCGCGATCAGCTGAGACGTGCTCTCGTCGACGAAGGGATCCGCAAGGTCGATGTCTGGACCGCGCGCTACAAGCTTGCGACAGTGGCGTTCTCGGACAAGCCGATCGACCCGTTTTTCAACGCCAACCGGCCGGACGACCTCGAAGAGGCCGCCCGGCTGCTCGGCGCTATTGAAACAGCTTCAGCGCGTTGAGCAGGGTCTCGTACACCCCCAAGGCGAGCGGGATGCCGACAAAACCCCAGGCGAAGACGAGCTTGCGCTCCATCTGATTTCCCCAGATCAACCCCCAAGCAAGGGCAATAATACCGGCCCCAAAAAGGAGCTTCTCAACAAATCCACCTTCAACGAGCCCTTGAAAGGGGTACGCCGCGGTATCCTGCAGCGTCCAAATTGTGGCGGCGACGACACCAGCCAGCCCGGCAAGTGGGACGACGACATAGGCCGGGCGGACGGCGTCCAGCAGCAAGCGATCAGCAGAGGAAGTGGTCGTCATCATTCGGCTCCCATTGCTGCGGCGGTCTGGTTTGCCGGCTCGTCCTTCATGTGGTGCCGCTCATGCACCGCCTTGACCAGCAGGTTGCAGATAAACCCGACGACCAGCAGCACCGCCATTACATACATCGTCGTGTTGTAGGCCTGCGCCTTCGGTACGCCGTGATCGACATAGTATTGCCGCATGTAGTTGACGATCACGGGCCCGAAAATGCCGGCCATCGACCAGGCAGTTAACAAGAGGCCGTGGATCGCGCCGACATATTGCGTGCCGAACATGTCCTTAAGGTAGGCGGGCACCGTCGCGAACCCGCCGCCATACATGCTGATAATGACGAGGAAGCAGATCACAAACAGCACGATGTTGCCGGTGCCGCCAGCGAACGGCACGATCGAGTAGAGCACGGTGCCGAGCACGAAGAAGATGAAGTAAGTGTTCTTGCGACCCAAAAGGTCCGACATCGACGCCCAGAAGAACCGGCCGCCCATGTTGAAGAGGCTCATCAGCCCGACAAAACCGGCCGCCGCGCCCGCCGCGATGCGCCCTGGGAACATTTCCTGGCTCATCGCCGAGGCCTGGCCGATCACGCCGATCCCGGCTGTGACGTTGAGGCACAGCACCCACCAGATCAGCCAGAATTGCGGTGTCTTCAACGCCTCGTAGACAAAGACGTTATTGGTCGTAATGAGCTTCCGCTGCGTCGCCGGTGCGACATAGCCTTCCGGCGCCCAGCCCGGCGCGGGAACCCGCACGATTGTCGCGCCAACCATCATGAAGCAGAAATAGATGATCCCCATGACGATAAAGGTCTCGGCGACACCGACATGCGTCGAGCTCGAGAAATGCGCCATCAGCCAGACCGACAACGGCGAGGCGATAAACGCGCCGCCGCCGAACCCCATGATCGCCATGCCGGTCGCCATGCCGGGACGGTCGGGGAACCATTTGATCAGGGTCGAGACCGGCGAGATGTAGCCGATGCCGAGCGCGATTCCGCCGATAAAGCCATAGCCGAAATAGACGACCCACAAACTGTGCAGATAGACGCCTGCGGCGGAGATCAGAAACCCGCTCGCCCAGCACAGGGCGGCGGTGAACATCGCCCGGCGCGGCCCGCCTTCCTCGACCCATCGCCCAAACAGAGCGGCGGAGGCGCCGAGCACGAAGATGGCGATCGAGAAAATCCAGCCGAGATCGGTCAGCTTCCAGTCATCCGGTGCGGATTGGCTGATGCCGAGCAGCTTGGTCATCGGGAGGTTGAACACGCTGAACGCGTAGGCTTGGCCGATGCACAGATGGACGCAAAGCGCCGCCGGCGGGATCATCCAACGGCTGTAGCCTGGGGCCGCGACCGTTCGTTCTCGCGCTAAAAATGACATGATGCGATGTCCCTCCCCCGATGATTTGCTCGCGCACGGCGCCGCTCTTGCGATTACACCGTGCGCGGTCGTTATGAGCTTCGCCTCAACGCGCAACGCTTTATTTTAACGGAGTTTCACTGTCAACTCGTGTCAAATATTCGTTAGCTTCGAGCTCTGCACATGAGAATTTTTATGAATCTAGTTGAGGCTCATGCGCCTTCTGCGGCCAGGTTGCGGCAGATCGACTCTCGTGCGAGCATGATGAGCATGGCGATGACGATCGAGTTGCGCGTCGTGGAATTGCTGATGGCGCGCCTATGCCATGACTTCGCCGGTCCGATCGCGGCGATCGGCAACGGCGCGGAGCTGCTGGACGACGACGACCCCGACTTTGTCCGTCAGGCCGCGACGCTGATCGGCGACAGCGCCGGGACAGCTGCCAAACGTCTGCAGCTGTTCCGTTTTGCCTATGGTTTCAGTGCCGGGGCGGTTGCCGGGCCGCAGCCGCATATGCTGGCGACCGAGTATTTTTCCGGCGGTTCGATCACCTGCGACTATGCCGAGGCGGCGCGCGGCCTTGAGCCGGCGTGGCAGCGGCTCGGCTGCAATCTGTTGATGATCGCCGGCGAGGCGCTGCCGCGCGGCGGAAGGCTGGCGCTGCTGCCTGACGGCGCTCGCATCATGGTGGCGGCACAAGGTGAGGGCACCGGCCCGTCGGCCGAGGCAAGCGCGGCGATGGCCTTGACCGCGCCGATCGATACGCTGACCTCGCGCACGGTTGGCGCGTATTTCACCGGAGTTTTGGCGCAGACGCTAAACTGCCGCCTCCGCGTCGCCGCGGAGCCGGGTGGGTTCCGGATTTTGTGCGAAGCGGGCGGAGCCTAGGCCCCACCCTTTTGCCTCAAGCCGATTTCAGTTGCGGTACCGAAGCCTCTGACGGGTCGCGCAGCACATAGCCGCGGCCCCATACCGTCTCGATGTAGTGTTCACCGCCAGTCGCCTGCGCCAGCTTCTTGCGCAGCTTGCAGACAAACACGTCGATGATCTTCAACTCGGGCTCGTCCATGCCGCCATAGAGGTGATTGAGGAACATCTCCTTCGTCAGCGTCGTGCCCTTGCGCAGGCTCAGCAGCTCGAGGATGCCGTATTCCTTGGCGGTGAGGTGGAGTGGGTTTTGGTCGACGCTGACGACGCGGCTGTCGAGGTTGACAAGCAGTTTGCCGGTGCGGATCGTCGACTCGGGGTGGCCCTTGGAGCGGCGGACGATCGCCTGGATGCGGGCGATCAGCTCGCGGCGGTCAAACGGCTTGGTTAAGAAGTCGTCCGCGCCAAAGCCCAAGCCCTTAATCTTGTGGTCGAGCTCGACCAGCCCGGAAAGGATCAGGATCGGCGTCCGCACCCGCGCGGCGCGCAGCCGGCGCAGCACCTCGTAGCCGTCGATATCCGGCAGCAGCAGGTCGAGGATGATGATGTCGTAGTCGTAGAGCTTGCCAATCTCCAAGCCGTCTTCGCCGAGATCGGTGGTGTCGCAGATGAAATTTTCCTTGCGTAGCATCAGTTCGATGCTCTGCGCGGTGGCCGCATCGTCTTCAACCAGCAAAACACGCATGGCATGCCTCCGGAAGGCGTCAGATGACGCCCGATAGCCGTATTTCGTTAACCAGTATTAGCGGGAGCGGTTAACAAATGATTATCCCAGCTGGTTTCTTGCCTGCGCGATTCGTCTCTCGCTTAACTGGATTTTAGCATCGAGCGCCAAAGATTGACAGGCTCACGGTCGCGGGCCGGCCGGAGACGTCTTGATTAATCGGGGGAAGGTTGCATGAATTCCCGCAGCAATTTTCACCGGACGCAGCAATGGCAGCTGGCCGAGCGTCAGCGCTATCTGGCCGAGCTTGAGGTTCTGGGCGAACGGCTGCGCGCCGATGTTGAGCGTCTGCACGCTGAAATCGATGAGGCCGGCGGTCCCGATGCGGTACCGTCAAACCGCCAGCACGACCCGCTCTTTCTTCGCCCGTTGATCGATCGTCAGGAAAAGCTGGCGCGCTCGGTCGCCGAGGTCGACGCACAGATCGTCGAGGCGCGCGCCGCGGTGGCTTCGGCCCAACAGGAAATGAAGCTCGTCGAAGGTGCGCTGGTTCACCGCAGCCTGCGGTTCGAGGAGCGGCTGACGCGTCGCGCCCGCCGCTCGCTCTAGTAAACCGCGCCGTCGCCTAGAACAGGTGCACGAATAGCGCGAAGAGACAGCCTGACAGCGTGATCGCCGCTGGCAAGGTCAGCACCCAGGCCAGCGCCAGGCTCTTCATCGTTCCCCACTGCAGGCCCGACCCGTTCGCCGCCATCGTGCCGGCGACGCCCGAGGTCAGGATGTGCGTGGTGCTGACCGGCAGGCCGTAAGCGTCGGCCGCGAAGATCGTGCCCATCGCGACGAGCTCGGCCGAGGCGCCTTGCGCATAGGTCAGATGCTCCTTGCCGATCTTTTCGCCAACGGTGACGACGATCCGCTTCCAGCCGATCATCGTCCCGATGCCGAGCGCGATCGCGACCAGCACCTTGACCCAGCTCGGGATGAACTTGGTCGAGTTGTCGAGCGACTTCTTGTAGGCACCGAGTGTGGTCTTGTCGTCGGCCGACAGGTTGGCCGCCGCATCGCCGTTCAGCAGCCGCACCGCTTCCGATGCGAGATACATATCGTTGCGGGTGTTGCGGACCTGGTTGTTGGGGATCTTCGCCAGCGTGCCGTATTGCCCGACCTGCTTTGAGATGTCCGCCATCAGACCGCTGAGAGCCGGAAACACGTCCGGCGAGAACTGGCGGGTCTGGAGATAATGCTCGACGCCGGCGCGCGGATCAGAGGGTGTCGCAGCCGCTCCCGCGTGCGCCGTGGCCACGGCGGCCGCCGCGGTCGAGGACTGCTGGAATACCGCCATTTGGCTGTCGGGCAGCGCCTTGTTGAGCGCGTAGGTCGTGGGCACCGTGCCGATCAGGATCAGCATGATGAGGCCCATGCCCTTCTGCCCGTCATTCGAACCGTGCGCGAAACTGACGCCGGTGCAGGTCAGGATTAGCAGGCCGCGAATCCACCAGGGCGGTGGCTGGTTGCCCTCGGGAGCCTTATAGAGAGCCGGGATCTTGATCAAGAACTTGGCGAGGAACAGCAGTGCCGCCGCCAAGATAAAGCCGCAAAGCGGCGAGAACAGCAGCGACTTGATGACGCCCACTGCCTGCATCCAATCGACGCCGCTGGTGCCGCTTCCGGCATTCGCCAAGAACTGGTTCGCCAAGCCGACGCCGATGATCGAGCCGATGAGGGCATGCGAGCTCGAATTGGGGATGCCGAGATACCAGGTGCCGAAATTCCAGATGATCGCGGCGATCAACAGCGCGAAGACCATCGCGAACCCGGCATCGCTGCCCACTTGGAGGATCAACTCCACGGGCAGCAGCGAGATGATCCCGAACGCGACCGCACCGGTCGAGGTGAGAACCCCGAGGAAATTAAAGGCGCCCGACCACATCACCGCCGCCGTCGGCGGCAGCGAGTGGGTATAGATGACCGTTGCCACCGCGTTCGAGGTGTCGTGAAAGCCATTGCACATCTCGAATGCGAGCGCGATCAGCAGCGCGATCCCGAGCAGGATGTACGGCAGCGCCGACATGACCGGCGCGGACGAGATATCGTTGTAAAGCTGGATTCCGGCGTAGACGATGCCGATACCGAGCAGGACCGTAATGACCAGCGGGAAAATCAGGCCGTGCCCGCCTTTGTGAATATGGGTGTCGTACAGTGACGCGGTGGTCATACGAAAGGCTCCCGTCGGAACTCGGTTAACGCGCGCAACCTACAAGTCGCGGCGTGATGGTTTTCTGACATTCACGTGAAACTATTGTGACAGCCGTCAAAACCGCTGATTTGCGTTGCTTTGCTTCGCTTTTTAAAGGGCATAGGCTCGTGGACGTAACGGCGTGCCGCAATTGAGGGTTGGTATGAGTCTATCAAAAAAAACGTTTGAAGTCACAGCGGCTTGTCCGCTCGACGGCGTCCGGGTCGTCGACATGTCGCGGCTCGTCGCCGGCAACGCGGTCTCTTCGCAGCTCGCCGATTTTGGCGCCGAGGTCATCAAGATTGAGGACCCCGGCAAGGGCGATCCGCTGCGCGCCTGGCAGACCGATGGCGTCAGCGTTCACTGGAAGCTTTACGCCCGCAACAAGAAGAGTGTCGCGCTGAGCCTCAGACCGGCGCGCGGCCGCGAATTGCTGCTCGATCTGATCTCGACCGCCGAGGTGCTGATCGAGAATTTCCGTCCTGGCACACTCGAAAAGATGGGCCTTGCGCCGGCCGATCTCTTGAAGCGCAACCCGCGCCTGGTGATCGTGCGCGTCTCCGGCTGGGGTCAGGACGGCCCCTACAAGGACCGGCCGGGCTTTGGCACGCTGGTCGAGAGCATGTCGGGTTATGCGTCGCGCACCGGTTTTGCCGATCGCGAGCCGGTGCTGCCGCCCACCGCGCTCGCCGACATGGTTGCCGGGCTCTACGGCGCGTTCGCGGTGATGGTGGCGCTGCGCCGGGTCGAGGTCGAAGGTGGCGCGGGACAGGTCATCGACCTGCCGCTCATCGACCCGCTCTTCTCGTTCATCGCCACCGAAGCGCCGATCTACAACCTGACAAAGCAGATCCGTCCGCGCACCGGCAGCCGCTCGGAGACGACCAGCCCGCGCAACGTCTTCCGCACCAAGGACGGACGCTACATCGGCATCTCGGCGTCGATCCAGGCGATGTCGGAGCGCCTCTTCCGCGCGATCGGTCGCGAGGACATGATCACCGACCCGCGTTTCGCCAACAACACCGTGCGGGTCAAGAACGCCGACGAGACCGAGGCGCCGATCGTCGCTTTTATCGCTGCGCGCACACTGGAAGAGAACATGGCGCTCTTCGAAGCCGCCGAGGTCACCGCCTCCCCGGTTTACGACATCGACCAGTTTCTCGCCGACCCGCATGTCCAGGCGCGTGCCATCGTCGTCGATGTGCCGGACGCGCAGGTGGGTGAGTTGACGATGCACAACATCATCCCGCGGCTCTCCGACACGCCGGGCCGCCTGCGCACGCCTGCGCCCGAGATCGGCGAGCACACGGCTGAGATTTTGGGGCAGCTCGGTGTGGCGCCCGAGGATTTGGAAGCGCTCGCCCGCGAGGGGATCGTCGGCCTGCCTTAAAAGGGGAGCCCATGAGTAGCTTCATCAACGACGTGGCGTCCCTCACCGTGGCTGATTGGTTCAGGCTCGTCGGACTTCTTGGCATCCTGGCGGTTACTTATGCGTTGGGAATGGAAGCTGGTCGTGAAAAGGCTGTGAGGAATGGCGGCGTCGGATGGTTTGGCTACGCCTTCATTGCCTTTTGGGCCGCAGTTTACACCATTGCACATGGACACGTCCGTTCTTGGTGGGCATCCATCCCGGGTTACGGTGACTAACGGTATCGAATTTTGAGGAACAGGCATTCATGAAACCCAACCTGCCCGTCTGGCGCTCGATGCTGTTCGTGCCGGTCACGCAACGGCGCTTTGTCGGGGGCGCCGCGAAGCGTGGCGCCGACGCGATCATCCTGGATTTGGAAGACGCGGTCGCCATTTCCGAGAAAGAGCGCGCCCGCACGCTGGTTCAGGAGGCGGCGGGTTTGGTGTCGCGCGGCGGCGCCGATGTTGTCGTGCGCATCAACCGGCCGATGCGCATGACCGTTCGTGACCTCGAGGCCGTCGTCAGCCCCGCGGTCACCGCGATCGCGCTTCCCAAGGCCGAGAGCGCGCAGCATGTCGAGCTTGTCAGCGAGATCATCGACGAGATCGAGGCCGAGCGCGGCATGGCGATCGGTCATACCAAAATGCTGGCGATGGTCGAGACCTGCTCGGCGTTCTTCCGTATCGCCGAGATCGCCAAGGCCAGCCCGCGCCTTGTCGGGCTCAATCTCGGCGCCGAGGATTTCGCGCTGTCGGCTGGCATGCTGCCGACCGCCGAGGGGCTGTTCATGCCGAAGCAGACCGCGATTTTCGCGGCGCGCGCCGGCGGCATCATGCCCATGGGGTTTATCGGCACGGTCGCCGAGTTCAGCGACCTCGACGGCTTCCGCGAGACGGTGCGCCGCTCGCGCCGGCTCGGCTTCTTTGGCGCGTCGGTGATCCATCCGAGCCAGGTGGCGATCCTCAACGAGGAGTTCCGCCCGAGCGCCGAAGAGGTCGATCACGGCCGCCGGGTTGTCGCGGCTTATGACAAGGCGCTCGCCGATGGGGTCGGCGCGGTCACCGTCGACGGCAAGATGATCGACGTGCCAATTGTCGAACGCGCCCGGCTCCTGGTTGAGCGCGAGGACGCGATTGCCGCTCGCGAAGCCCGCATGCGAGAGATGGCGGCGCGGATCGCATAAAGAAAGCGGCCGGCTTGCGCCGACCGCTCTCGTCAGACCTTGGCTCGGTGTCAGCGGATACCGATGCTGACGCCACCGACATTGAAGCCGACGCCCGGCGGCGGGTAGTAGCCATAGGCGTACGGGTCGCCGTAGACGACCGGTGGCGCGCGGTAGTAACCGCCGCTCCAGCCGCCGTGATAGCCGCCGTGGTGCCAGTCGCGATCGCCCCAATGGGCCTGCGCTGGGCTGGCCGCGATGCCGAGGCCAACGACGGCGGCGACCGCCACTCCCGCGGCGAGGCGCGCGATCCGTCCCTTATTGATGCAGATCATCATTTGCTCCTGCGCTAAGGGATCAGCCGCTATGGTTCGGCGAAGCGGCCCGGTTGAATTTGGCGAAGACCTCGTCCGCGTTCTTCTTCTGCGGGTCGGACATCGAATCGTAGAGCGAGGAGAAAGCCGACGTCAGGTTCTTGATGCCGTCGAGATGCGCCTGGGTGAACTCCTGATACGTCTTCAGGTCGTCGACCGCGGTCATATTGGGTGCCCCCGTTTGCCGCTTCTCGGCGACCAGCTTTTCCATGTTCGCGGCGTTGTCGCGCATCGCTTGCGCGACCGGATTCCATTTCGACTCCTGGTCCGGGGTGATTTTCAGTTCGGCGTGCAGCTGGGTAATGCGCTGCTCGACATTTTCGCCCTTTTGCTCGGGGTTGGCTGCCGCGGGGGTCGCGGTGTTGGGGGTCGTGTGCGTCGGTGCCGTGCTTTGGGCGTGAGCGACGGCAAGCGGCGCGATCGCCAACGGTGCGCTGAGCAAGGCGACGAGCGCAGTCGACCGCGCAAGCGGAGACATGATGCTGGGCATAGAGAATCCTTCCGGGAGAGTCGCGCTGTCGCGAAAATCGCGCTGTCGCGCTGGTACTGGCTCTAACAGTCAGGGCGGGTGCTGGTTCCGCACGAAGAAATCCGCGAGGTGCTGGCTCGGCTGACCGGCTTGCGGCCTCGCTTGCGCAAAAGCGGTGATTACCGGAATCCTGTTCGCCTCATACGCAAGAGCCGCCGCAGGCCGGGTCGCCATACAAGACCTGTTTCAAAGCGCTCCGCGTCACTCGGCTGACGCCAATTGTCATAGTTAAATTAAATAATATCAAATACTTAAAATATTTTACTGACCGTCACAAATCCGTCGTCGGCCGCCGCTAGCTTCCCGCCGCCCAATGACCCCGGGGGGAGCCTATGGCCTCGCTGACCGCTGCCGATTTCACACCGTACAATACCGCCGACGCCGGCTCGATCGAGGCGGGGCCGCTGGCACTCTTCACGGTCCCGGTCGCTTCGATCATGCCGACCCAGCAGAACGAGGGCTTTACCGAGGTCGACGCCAAGGCGGCGGGCTACGACCAGTTTACGACCCTCGCTGAGGTCGAAAACGATCTTCTGGGCGATGTCGAGCCGGTGGTTATCGGTCCCAACGGACAGCTTTATCTCCTCGACGGCCACCACACTTTTACCGCGCTGCTCGACTCGGTCTGGGGCGCCCAGAACCCGACCGTCTACGTCAACGTCATCGCGAATTTCTCGGGACTGAGCCAGTCCGAGTTCCTCGCGACGATGCAGTCGGACGAGTTCCTGCTGCCGCTCAACGACGGTGTGCCCGAGCCGGTCTCCGATCTGCCGACAAGCCTCACCGGTCTGACCAGCGACGTCTATCGCGGGCTCGAATACAGCATCCTGAAGAACAAGAGTTCGAAGCTGTTCACCAACACAAACAACATCACCGGCGCGACGGGCGCGTCGACGCCCGGTCTCGATAAAATGCCCGGCCTTTATTCCGATTTCTTCGAGGCCGCCGCCTATCAAGACGCCGATGGCGGCAATGGCCTGCCGTATTTGTCGCCGGGAGATATTGCGCTGGCGACGCGATGGAACCTCAACCCCGATAGCGCGACGACGCTTCCCAACGTCTCGGGGACGGTTTTCGCGTCCCAGCTGCCGGGCTTCATCCTTTCGCAGAACGTCGTGATCAACGGCGTCGTCAGCAACGCCACGATGAACGAGAGCGGCACGACCGGCATGTCTTTGGTTGCCGCCGGGGAATCTCAGACAGGCGCCCTCGACGGTAGCGGCAACGGCACCTTCACCGGCGTCACCGAGATCAATGCGGGCACCCTCGCCAATCCGATCTGGATCGGCACGCCGAACACCGGCTTCATCATGCAGCTCGTCAATGACAAGGGCTTCACCGCCACGCTGAGCAACACCGCCAACACCTATGTTGGCGGCACGACGATCCTCGCCGGCCGGCTCATCATCGCCAGTGACGGTTCGCTCGGCGCGGCGCCGACCGAGACCCTGGCCCAGTTTAACAACAGTCTGACCTTTGATACCGAGGGCATGCTGGACAATGCCGGCCCCGCGGTGCAGGCCGATAACGGCATCATTTTCAACAGCCTCTCTGAGGGCAACGGGACGCTGACGATCGGCACGTCGGCCGATCAGTACCCCTCTTCGAGCCCCTTTGTGACGAACCGGCCGATCGCGGTCGGTAACGAGGCGGCGACGATCGACGTCAACGGCAGCACGGTCGATCTCGACGGCCCGCTCGTCACCCTCGGCTACGACGAACTCGGTATCGGCGAGACGACCGGCTTCCCTGACCTGACGATCGACGATTTGAGCAGCGGCGGCGGCAGCACGCCGACTGCCGGCAAGCTGGTCCTGTCGATCCCAAGCCCGGATTTTTATGGCGACATCATCATTGGCAACACGGGCACGCCGACCGTCGAGGTGATGAGCGACGCCGCGCTCGGCAACACCACGCCGATCGACGGCAGCACGATCCCGATCGGCACGGTCGAGCTGAACGGCGGCACCCTGCAGACTGGCGCCTCGTTCGCCGCCTCCGAACGCAATATCACGCTCGACGGCGGCAGCCAGATCGACCTCGACGGGAACACGACGAGCTGGGGCACGCTGACCGACGTCAAGCGCACGATCGCCATCGGCAACAGCAACACCACGACGGCCGGCGCGATCACCTTCAACAATTTTGTTATTTCACAGACGGCGCAGTTGCAGCTGGACGGGTCCGCCGATGGTACGACGTACAGCGGCAACGAAACGGTCGCCTTCACCAACGGGATCCAGCAAACCGCGCCGTCGGACACGCTGTTTATCGACCCGTCGAGCGCGACCGCTCTCGGGACTGCGACCGAAAAGCTGTTCTCGAGCGGCGCCTCGACGACGCTCGTCAATGGCATGGCGCCCGCCTGGATCATCACCGACAGCGGCGGGGGCGCCAGCACCAATCCCTATAATTTCGTGACTTACGGGGCGAACGGCTACGTCAACGTCACCTATACTGACACCGGGTCGGGTTCGATGGGTGGCATCCGCACTGCCACGAGCACCAGCATCGTCGATCAGACCGGCAACGCCACACTTGCCGCCAACGCCGCGGCCTACGCGCTCAAGGTCAATGACGGCGCGGTCATTACCGCGACCGGCTTCACCATCACCATCGGCGATGGAACCGCCGCGGACGCGGCTGGCCTCATCCTGGGCGGTGGCAGCGCGGCGATCACCGGCGGCACGCTCGCCTTTGGCGGTAGCCAGGGAATCATCTACGTCAAGGGCACTACCACGGTTACCTCGGAGATCACCGGCACCAACGGGCTGACGATCGCGGGATCGGGGACGCTGCAGCTTAACTCCGCCGCACCGCTCACCGGTCTGTCGGGCGCAATCACGATCGACTCAGGCGAGTTGAGCCTTGGCACCGCCAATCTGTTCCAGAGCGATGTCGCTGGGCTGACGCTCGATGACGTCAAAAGCCACCCGTCAAATTCGATCCTCAATTTCACGGCGAGCCAGACTTTCACCACGCTCAACAGCGTCGGAACCAAAAGCGCGATTACGTTCAGCGACGGCGCCACACTGACGATTGGTGATACGACCAACAATCTCAGCTCGACGCTGTCCAGCTCGATCACCGAGAGCGGTGTCGCAACGGCAGGCGCGCTGACGATCAATGGAACCGGCCTCACCGATCTCTCGGGCATGAGTGGGGGCACGCTCAGTCTTGTCTCGGGCAGCACGATCGTCGTTGAAAACGGCGCCCAGCTCCGCGTCACCGCCAGCGAATTCGCGAACGGCAATTTCGGGATCAGCCTCGGCAACGGCACCCAGCTGCAATTCGCGCAGAACGGTGGCGGACAGTTCGCGAACGCGATCACTGGCAGCGGCGAACTGCACCTGATCGGCGGCACGCTGCAGCTCACGGAGACCGCAGGGGCGAACACCTATACCGGCGGCACCGTCGTCGAGACCGGCTCGACCCTCGACCTGACGACCAGCCAAGTGTCGACCGGCAACGCCAACATCACCGATGCCGGCGGCCTCATCGTCTTCGACCAGGACTTCGGCGGCACCTATGCGGGCATCATCAGTGACGGTAAGGAGATGGGCACCGGCCCGATGCTGTCCGGCTCGCTCGATATCGATGACAGCGCGGCCGACAGCGCCAGCGACAACAACGTCACGCTCACGGCCGTGCAGGGCTACTCGGGCGCCACCTATGTCGAAGCCGGCACGCTGACCCTCGGCGTCGCCAATGCGATCGCCGATTCGAGTGGTGTGACGCTCGGCCGCGTCGGCGGTGCCGTGAGTGGCATCGTCGGCGGCGCCTCGAGCGGCCCGACGTACACACAAACCGCCAACCTCGTGCTTGAGGCGAACCAGCAGCTGAAATCGCTCTCCAGCGATGCCGGCAATGCGACCACGGTCACGCTCAATGGCAATACGCTAACGCTGACCCCAGGTTCGGGAATCGACTCGAATTACAGCGGCGTCATCGCCGACGGCTCGGGTTCGGGCAGCGTCGTCGCCGACGGCGCCGGCACGGTCACCTTTGGCGGCGATAACACCTTCAGCGGCGGCGTCACGATCGACGAGGGCGTGTTCGAACTCGCCAATGCCGGGGCTGCGGGCACGGGCGCGATCACCTTTGCCGCCAACGCGGATGCCACGCTGAAGATCGATCTCGGCGACGAGCCGACCGGCGCCGGCAACACCGTCGACGGCTTCAAAATCGGCGACTCGATCGACTTTGCCGGGGTCGGTTTAGAGACCGGTTACACCTATAGCGGCGGCGTGCTGACCCTGACCGGCGGCTCGTCGAGCGCGCAGATCGACCTCGCCGCGCCGCCGTCGGGACAATTCTTTGTCCTCAGCTCCGACGGCAGTGGCGGTACGGTCGTCACGCTCGACAGTACCGTGCCGACCGAGAGCGTCGGCGGCCCCTACACCGGTAACGAGGGCGTCGCGATCCCTCTCAACCTCTCGGTCACCGCGACTCCCAACACGGGCGACTCGCTATCGACGACGGTGAGTGCCGGCGATGGCACGATCACCGTCGGCACGACCGGAGGCGCGAGCATTTCGAATAATGGCTCGGGGTCGGTGACCTTGGCCGGTACGGCGGCGCAGATCAATACGGCGCTCGGCAACGCCAGCTATACCGGCGACAGCGGCTTTTACGGCAGCGACACGCTGTCGATGACGGCGACCGACACGACGGACGGGCAGAGTTCGCCCACCGACACCGTGGGCATCACTGTCAATGACACGACGGCGCCGGGCGAGTCGCTCCACGGCCCTTACAGCGGCAATGAGAACACGCCAATTGCGCTGAACCTGTCGGTGTCGGCGAGCCCCACCGTGACCGATCCGCTGTCGACAACGCTGAGCGTGTCGAACGGCATCGTCTCGGCCGACGGGCAAACAGGCTCTTCGATCACTCTGACTGGCACGGCAGCCCAGATCGATACCGCGCTGCAGGCCGCCAGCTATACCGGCAACAGCAATTTCTACGGCAGCGACACGCTGTCGATGACGACGACCGACACGGCGGACAACCAGACCACTGGCGCCGAGACTGCTGGTATCACCGTCAACGACACGGCGACGATTGCCGACACCGGCGTGACAGGCGGTTTCAGCGGCAATGAGAACACGGCGATCTCGCTCGCCAGTGTCCACATCTCCGACAGCAATACCGGCGACACGAGCCTGGTGACGACACTCAGCGTTTCGGATGGCACGATCACGGTCGGGACGACAGCGGGCGGTGCCGCTGTCGGCACCAACGGCACAGGCACGGTGACCCTGACCGGCACAGCGGCGCAGATCGACGCCTCGCTGCAGAACAGCAGCTATACAGGCGATAGTAATTTCTACGGCAATGACACGCTGTCGGTGACCTCGACCGATGGCGGTAGCCAGACTTCCGGCCCCAGTCAGGGCAGGATCACCGTCAATGATACGACAGTGCCGACGGAGTCGGTGGGCGGCCCCTATGGCGGCAACGAGAACACGGCGATCGCGCTGAACCTCTCGGTATCGGCAAGCCCCAACACCAGCGATCCGCTGTCGACAACGCTGAGCGTCTTGAACGGTACGGTCTCGGCCGACGGTCAGACCGGATCGTCGATCACGCTGACTGGCACGGCGGCGCAAATCAACACGGCGCTCGGCGGCGCCAGCTATACCGGCAACACCAATTTCTACGGCAACGACACGCTGTCGATGACAACGACCGACACCGAGGACAACCAGAGCACTGGCGCCGAGGCCGCCGGCGTTACGGTCGCCGACACCGCGACGATCAGCGAAACCGGTGTCACCGGCGGGTTCAGCGGCAACGAGAACACCGCGATTTCGCTCGCCAGCGTCCAGGTCTCCGACACAAACACCAACGACAACACGCTGGTCACGACGCTGAGCGTCAATGACGGCACGGTCAGCGTCGGTACGACGGCGGGCGGTGCCGCTGTCGGCAATAACGGCACCGGTACGGTTACCTTGTCCGGTACGACGGCGGAGATCGACGCCTCGTTGAAGAACACCAGCTACACCGGCAACAGCAACTTCCACGGCCAGGACATGTTGTCGGTGACCTCGACCGATCACGGCGGCCGGATCTC
>DATMLO010000188.1:0-15908 GCA_035570495.1 Allostellaceae bacterium
AATCCAATCGTCCAAGCGCGATCCTGACGGGAAGCGGAGCCAGAAAGCTCCAATCGGCTAGGGGAAGGATGCCTATGGGAGCGCAAGACGCCGGAGCGATCCGGGTTGACGTCGTGATCGTTGGGGCAGGGTTCGGCGGCATGTATGCCGTCCACCGCCTGCGGGAGCGGGGTCTCAAGATCAAGGCGTTCGAGACCGGCGACGATGTCGGCGGCACCTGGTACTGGAATCGCTATCCCGGCGCGCGGTGCGATTCCGAAAGCCATGTCTATTGGTACACGTTTTCCCCGGAGCTGATGCGCGAGTGGGAATGGTCGGAACGCTATCCCGGCCAGGCGGAAATTTTGCGCTATCTGAATTTTGTCGCCGACCGCTTAGACCTGAAGCGGAGTATCCGGTTCAACACCCGCGTCGTGGCCGCGACCTATGACGAAGCGGCGAACCGCTGGCGAGTGCGCACTGAGAGCGGCGACACCTATGCCGCCAAATTCCTCATCACCGCGGTTGGCTGCCTGTCGACGGCGAACGTCCCGAAATTCCCCGGGCTCGAGGACTTCGCGGGCGACTGGTACCACACCGGCCAGTGGCCGCATGACGGGGTCGATTTTACCGGTAAGACGGTCGGTATGATCGGCACCGGCTCAACCGGCATCCAGGCGGCGCCGGTCATCGCCGCTCAGGCGAAGCATCTGACCGTGTTTCAGCGCACCGCGAACTACTCGGTGCCGGCGCGCAACATCCCGCTGACCGCCGAGTTCAAGCAGCACGTCAAAGACCACGCGAGCGACATCCGCGACATCACGCGCGAGACGATTAACGGCATGGGGTTCCGCATCGAGGAGCGTTTGGCGGCCGAGACCCCGCCCGAGGAGCGCGAGACGATCTACGAGGCGGCCTGGGAGCGCGGCGGCCTGCAGTTTCGTGCTGTGTTCCAGGACATGATGATCGACAAGGCCGCGAACGACACCGCGGCGGATTTCGTCAAACGCAAGATCCGCTCGATCGTCAAGGATCCGACGACCGCGGCAGTCCTGTCGGACATCGATCATCCCTATGCCGCGAAGCGCCCGCCGATCGATACCGACTATTTCGAGACCTACAACCGGCCCAACGTCACGCTGGTCGATCTGCGCGGCGCGCCAATCGAGCGGATCAGCCGCGCCGGGATATGCACCACGAAGGCCGAGTATCCGGTCGACATCATCGTCTTCGCCACCGGGTTCGACGCCATGACTGGGCCGATGCTGCGCATGGATATCCGCGGGCGCGATGGCGTTGCGCTGAAGGACGCGTGGGAGGCGGGGCCACTCACCTATCTCGGCTTGCAGGTGGCCGGCTTCCCTAATTTGTTCACGATCACGGGGCCCGGCAGCCCGTCGGTGTTGTGCAACATGCCGGTGGCGATCGAGCAGCACGCGGATTGGATCACCGAGTGCATCCGGCACCTGAACGAACGCGGCCTCGAACGCATCGAAGCGCGCGCCGACGCGATGGACAAATGGGTCGCCGAGGTCAACGAAATGGCGCACAAGACCGTGCTGCCGCTGGCCAAGCACTCCTGGTATCTGGGCGCCAACATCCCTGGCAAGCCGCGCGTCTTCATGCCCTATGCCGGCGGCATGGTGCGCTATCGGCAGATCTGCGCGGATGTCGCGGCGCGCGGCTACGAGGGTTTCATGCTGTCGTAAGCGGCGCCCGTCGTAAGCCCTGGCTACACCTTCGGCGAGCCGGGTATCGGCTTTTTGATTGCTGCGCCGATCGTCGCTGGGTAAAACCGGCATCGGGTCATGCCGACATCGCCAAGCGGGGGAACGGGGTCGCGTGGCACGCTTCTTATTTCCGCTGCTGCTTATTGGGCTCGGTGCCCTTGGTCTCGCCGAGCGCGACGAGATCAATAATCAGTGGGCGGCGATGTACCCCCAGGATCCCGCGGAACAGGCCGCACTTGCCCACTGCGCCCAGGAAGACAGCGTCTTCAACCGGTTCAGCGCCGCCTCGCGCGCGACCTGCTACCAGAAATACCTGCAGCTGCCGGCCGCAGCGCCGCTTACCGTCGGCATACCGGGCCCGCATGTCGTGCCGCATGCGGGTCCGGTCTACAACAACAGCAACCAGCGCTGATTCGGATCAGTCGTCGCGCGGTCCGACGAGTACGGCGAGCATCTGAACGCTGCCGGCGGTGATCAGCATCCACGATACGATCGCGACGAGCTCTTGCCTCTGCGTGCCGAGCATTTCAACCGCGACCGCGCCGGCAATGGCGATGGCGATGAGTTTGCCGAGGAACGGGATGCGATATCCCTCGCGCTTTGGTGGCGCGGGCGTTCGGGCGGGTGATGGAGCCGGTGCCGCGGCCCGGCGGACGATGGGAGCGGGGCGCGGTTCGGCCGTGGTAGGCGCCGCGGCGCGCGTTGTCGTCGCGGCGGGGGCGAGCGCCGCGCCTTGGGCCACACCGCGCGGATGGATGACATTGCCGGCGCGCCCGTTGCCTTCCGCTTGCGGCATCGGCGCCGGCGCCGGTTGCGGCGCCCGGCCGCTCGCCGCCAGCAGCTGGGCGTGCAGCGGGGGGATCAGCCGCACCACGACATCGTGCTGCATCGCGAAGGGCTGCGCGATCGCCATATCGGAACGATCGACCCAGAGCGGCTGACCGCTTTCCGCGTCGATCAGCTGAGCATTGACCCGCAGCCCGCCGGCGGAAGCGCGGACATTGCCCTTGATCACGAAACGGACGCCGAGTTCCGAGCCCAATTCGGTGACTTCGAGCGCATCGCCGCGATAGGCGAGGGCGGTGTTGCGGTTGACGACAAAACTGTCCTCGATCCGCGCCAATTCGGTCGTCAGCTGGTCGGTGACGCTGTCGACGAGGAAGTCCTGCCGGGCGTCGCCGGTCAGGTTCACAAAAGGCAGCACTACCAGCGAGAGCAGCATCCCGGTCGCGGGCGCGGCCGGGGCCGATGTCGACCCGTCGACCGTCAGATTATAGACATGCACCGGCGCGGCGATGTTTTTCAGGACCTTCTGCCCGCCATCGCGGAACAGGGCGTCGATGTTCTTGTGGATGGTCGCGTGCACGGCCTGCGAGATGCACATGCCCCCGGGCTCGGCGAGCGCTTCGAGCCGTGCCGCGATATTGACGCCATCGCCGAAGATATCGTCGCCATCGACGATCACATCGCCGAGATGGATACCCATTCGGAACACAAGGCGTTTGTTTTCGGGGATTTTGGCGTTGCGCTCGGACATCAGCCGTTGCACCGCGAGTCCCGCGCGCACCGCGTGGAACGCGCTCGGGAATTCGAGCAGCAGCCCGTCGCCGGTGGTCTTCACCAGACGGCCGCCTTCGTCGGCGAAAAGCGGGTCAACCGCTTCGCGATGCGCTTTTAGCGCGGTCAGCGTGCCTTCCTCGTCGGCGCCCATCAAGCGGCTGTAGCCGACGACGTCGGCGCAGACAATGACGCTCAAGCGGCGTTGTACGGTCGCCATTGCTCTCTTCCCCCTGTCGCCGGCCAGGATGCGCTAATCGAGCGGCGCGTTCAAATGCTCGCGCATGCTGAGGATCGACAACGCGCTGATCGCACCGCCCGTCATGACGTAAAAAGCGGGGGCCAACGGGTTGCCCGTGACCGAGACAAGCCAAGTCGCGATCAGCGGCGCGAACCCGCCAAACAGCACGACCGCGAAGCCATAGCTGACCGAAAGTCCGGTAAACCGCACCCGGGTGGGGAACATCTCGGCGAGGATGGATGGGATGACGCCGGTATAAAGCGCCTGGAACAGCGCGGCGGTCGCCAGTGCCGCCAGAAGCGCCGGGAAGGTGCCGCCCCTGATCGCGAGCAGAAACAGCGGATAGCCGAAGACCAGGTTCAGCAGCGCCGAAGCGAGGATCATCGGTCGGCGGCCGGTGCGGTCCGACAGATGGCCGACCAGCGGCGTCAGAGTCACGAGGATCAGCCCCCAGACCACCGCGCAGGACAGCGCCGAGCCCGGCGGCAGCTTCATCGTATTGATCGCGTAGTTCACGAGGTAGATCACAAAGGTGAAATTGGCGACATGGCCGACGACGCTGAGCCCGAAAGCCTGCGCCATGCGGACGCGATATTCGCGGATCGCGGCGAAAAACGGCGAGCGCTCGACGGTGCGGTGCTCGACAGCGCGCTCGAAGGCCGGGGTCTCGGCCACCTTGCGCCGCAGATAGTAGCCAATCGGTCCGAGGATAAAGCCCATGACAAACGGAACACGCCAGCCCCAGGCGTAAAAGCTTTCGGGCGACAGGTTCGAGGCGAGCAGCGCCGCCGAAAGCGAGCCGCTCAGCGAGCCGAGCTGCGTCGACAGTTGCTGCATGCTGCCGATGAGGCCGCGTCTGCCGACGGGCGCGTATTCGACGAGGAACGCCGCCGCGCCACCCCATTCGCCGCCGGTCGAGAAACCCTGCAGCAGGCGGCAGAGCATCAGCAAAATCGGCGCCCAGACGCCGATCGACTGGTAGGTCGGGATGAGCCCGGTAAACCCAGTCGCCGCCGCCATCATGCCGATGGTCACGACCAGCGCCGCGCGGCGGCCCACCCGGTCGCCATAGGCGCCAATCACGATCGCGCCGACCGGGCGCATCAGAAACGCCGCGCCAAAGGTCGCGAAGGTGCTGAGCATCGAACCCGAGGGGTAGAAGGCGCGGCCAATCGCGACGGCAAAAAAGCCGTAGATCGTAAAGTCGAACAGCTCAAAGAAATTGCCGATCGCACAGCTGAGGATCGCCCGCCGGCGGACGGAGGCGATATCCGCCGCGTCGATGTCGCTGACTACAACCGCCTCCGCCATGGTCCCCTCAACAAGATGGCCGGGACAAGCCCGGCCATGACGCTAGCAAAAATGGCACCGCGCCCTCATCCCCCTTCGAGCTTGGGGATAAAGAACACCTCGCTGCCCTCGCGCAGTTTCTGGAAATATCCGGGCTCGTCGTGGATCGCGCCGTCGATGGCGACGGTGGTTTCCGTTTCGAGGTGCTCGCCGAGCCCGGGATACATCTTGTCCAACGCCTTGATGACATCGCGCAGGCTTTTCGCCTCGATCTCGAACTCCCGCCGCCCGCCGGTATAGCGGCGGCTGAAGCCGCTCGTGAGGTTCACCTGCGCGGTCGGCATCCGCCCAACCTAGTCGTTGCTATGGTCGAGCGCGGCGCGGATCTTCGGCGGCGACATCGGCAGTTCGGTCAGCCGGCGGCCGATCGCGTTGGCGATCGCGTTGCCGACCGCCGCCATCGGTGGGCAGATACAGACCTCGCCAACGCCCTTGGCGCCATACGGGTGCACCGGGTTCGGTACCTCGACAAGCAGCGCCTCGATCATCGGCAGGTCGCTCGCGACCGGGCAGCGATAATCGAGGAAGCCGGCGTTATCGAGCTGGCCCTTCTGATTGTAGATGTACTCTTCGTTGAGCGCCCAGCCGATGCCCTGGACGACGCCGCCCTGGACCTGCCCTTCGACATAGGCGGGATGGATCGCGGTGCCGACATCCTGAGCCGCGACAAAGCGCAGGATCGTGACCTTGCCGGTCTCGGGATCGACCTCGACGTCACAGAACTGGGTCGCGAAGCCGGGCGCCTGGCCGCCGGCATTGACCGAGGCCGCGGTGGTGATCGGCCCGCCGGTTACCGCTGCCTTGCCGGCGAGTTCCTTCAGCGACATCGGCTGGAAATCGCCGACATTGCTCGACGCCGGCCTGGCGGCGCCCTCTTCCCAGACGACGCCCTCGACATCGACGTCCCAGATCATCGCGGCGCGGGAGCGCAGCTCGTCGATCGCCTTTTTGGCTGCGTCGACGACCGCGGTGCCGGTCGCGAAGGTGACGCGGCTGCCGCCGGTCACATGGGTATAGCCGACCGAGGCGGTGTCGGCGACGATCGCCCGCACGTTCTCATAGGGAACGCCAAAGGTCTCGGCCGCCATCAGCGCCATCGACGCGCGCGAGCCGCCGACATCGACGCTGCCGGTGGCGACGGTGATCGTGCCGTCGGCATTGACCTGGATCGTGGCGCTCGATTCGCCACCGCCATTGAACCAATAGCCCGAGGCGACGCCACGGCCCTGGTTCGGGCCGAGCTTCGTCTGGTAAGACGGATGGTTCTTCACGGCCTCCAGCGTCTCGATATAGCCGCCATGGGCGAGCTTCGGCCCGTAGATCATCGGGGTGCCGGGCTTGGCCGCGTTCTTGAGGCGCAGCTCGACCGGGTCCATGCCGATCTTCTTGGCGCACATGTCGAGCACGCTTTCGACCCCGAAAGCGGAAATCGGCGAGCCAGGCGCGCGATACGCCGCGGCTTTTGGCCGGTTGCACACCACGTCGTAGCCGATCGTGTGCTGGTTCTCGATCTCATAAGGGGCGAACGCGCAGAGGCAGCCGTTCATCACCGGCGAGCCCGGGAAGGCGCCGGCCTGGTACCTGAAGACGCCCTGGGCGGCGGTGATCGTGCCGTCTTTCTTGACGCCGATCTTGACCGTCATCGACGCACCCGAGGTCGGGCCGGTGGCCTTGAACACCTCGTCGCGGCTCATTGTGATTTTGACCGCGCGGCCGGTCTTCTGCGACAGCAGCGCCGCCACCGGCTCGACATAGACGACCGTCTTGCCGCCGAACCCGCCGCCGATCTCCGCCGGCATCGCCCGCAGATTACCCACGGGAATGTCGAGCAGCTTGGCGGTCAACGCGCGGACGACGAAATGGCCCTGGCTCGACGACCAGATCTCGCCCTGGCCGTCAGGGTCCATGCGAACGCTGCAGGCATGCGGTTCGATATAGCCCTGATGTACCGCGGCGGTCTTGAAGTCCTTCTCGATCACGACATCGGCCTCGGCAAAGCCCTTTTCGACATCGCCGATGGCGAACTCGAGCTTTTTCGAGATGTTGGACGGCTTGGTCGGCGTCGGCTCGACACCGCGGGTGATCATGTCCTCGAAGAGCAGCGGCGCGTCTTCCTTCATCGCGTCGTCGACATCGATCGCGTGCGGCAGCACCTCGTAATCGATTTCGAGAAGCTCGGCCGCCTCCTCGGCGACGCTCTTCGAGATCGCGGCGATCGCGGCGACCGCGTGGCCATCGTAGAGGGCCTTTTCCTTGGCCATCACGTTGCGCGACACATGCCAGAAATTGACCGCGACGCGCTCGGGGCCGATGTACTCGAACTTGTGGTTCGGAAAATCGGCGCCGGTGATGACGGCCTTGACGCCGGGCAGCGCCTTGGCCTTCTCGGTGTTGATCGACTTGATCCGCGCGTGGGCGTGCGGCGAGCGGATGATCATGCCGTAAAGCGCGCCGGGCATTGCCAGATCAGCCGCGTACATCGCCTTGCCGGTGACCTTGGGTACGCCATCCGGACGGATCGGCCGCGTTCCAACAAACTTGTAGCGAGACGGCGCAACATCGTTCACGGCGTATCTCCTCGATGACGAGACGGTCTGAGGGGAGTTTAGCCGCCGAGAAGGGCTCACACAAATAGAAGTGCCGCTACATTGTGTCATCACCCGGCGGCGGCCCAGGCGTAACCGACGCCACATCAAGGCGCAGCGACGTGAGAATGAGCGGATGAGACGCCAGCACATGCGCCTCATGTGCGCATTTTGTTCTTATATTCAAGAATGTAATTGCGAAATTTTTTATTGCGATTTTGGTCGCTCTTCGCTCCGGCTTCCGGCGGATGGCTAGAACGTGAACATCGTCGCGTCGGGTTCGAGACCTAGCAGAATTCCGCCGACGGTCTCGAAATGCCGCTGCGCGCCCTGCATTTGCTGGGCGATCGTGTGGATGTCGCGGAAGCGGCGCTCGAAGGGCTGGGCGTTGAAAATCGCGGTCGCGCCGGCGGCATGGTAGAGCTCGTCGACCACCTCGCGCGCCTGTTTGATCGCCCAGGTCGAGGCGAGGCGGATCGTCGCATTGTGGTCGAGCGTCATCTCGCCGGTCTCGCTGACCTCGTCCCAGATGCCCTGGAGCGAGGTCAGCAGAAACGCGCGTGCCGAGCGCAGGCGGGCGCTCGCTTGCGCGACCTGCGACTGGATGACGTTGTTGTGGCGCAAGGTCGATTTGGCGCCGCGCGGGGTCTTGTCGGCGGCGAGTGCGACAAAGCTGTCGTAGAAGCCGCGGGCGACGCCGAGCGCCAGACCGGCAAACCCCGACGCGTAGAGGTTGCTGAAACTAAGGCGATAAAGCAGGCCTCCGGTCTTTGGCGGCGCCCGCTTGCGGTCGTGCAGCACGGTGTGGTCGTCGGCGACAAACAGGTCGGTGACGCTGTACTGGTCGCTGCCAGTGCCGCGCAGGCCGAGCACACGCCAGATATCGGTCATCTGCGCCTGGCTCTTCGGAAAGAGCAGCGTCCGCAGGGTCGTGCCGCCATCGGCGCTGCGGATCGGCGCGCCGTCGGCGCCGCGCTCGAAGATATGCGCGCCGAGCCAGCTCGCATTGTGGCTGCCGCTGGCGAAAGCCCAGGTTCCGGTGAGGCGCCAGCCGCCCGGCACCTTTTTGACGACAGCGTCGCCGCTCGGCGGCCCCCAGGCGACTATACCGTCATTCGGGCCGAAGATTTCGCGGGCGACGGCGGGGTCGAGAAACGCCGCCGCGGCACCGCAGCCATTGCCCTGACCGACGCACCAGGCGGTGCTGGCGTCGTGGCTGGCGATCTCGCCCATGGTCTCGGCGAATTCCATCGGCGTCACTTCGCCGCCGCCGAACTCGCGCGGCTGGAGCAGCCGGAACAAGCCGGCATCGGCGAGCGCCGTCACCAACGGCCGGGGCAGTTCGCGCAGCCGTTCGACCTCGTCGCCGGCGGCGGCGATCGTCGGACCGAGGGTGCGGGCCCGCGCGACCCAATCAACGTGGTCCTTGGCCACCCGGTCCGTTGAGATGCGGTTCTCGCCGTCCATTGTGCCGCCGGCGCCTAGTCGGGCGTGCGGGTCGACTGCCAGGTGACCATCTGCCACTTGCCGCCCTTGTTGGCGTAGACGTCGGTGAAGCGGACGCCAAAACTGTTGGGCCGGCCGCCGGCGTTGACGCTGATCTTGCATTCGCCGGTCAGCACGACCGTGTCGCCCAGATCCTGCGCCTTGACGTTCGACGGCACCACCGAGGTGTAGACTGTCGAGCCCGATTCCATGTTGCCGATGAGGCTCTGCTTGGTGTCGAGCCGGGCCGAGGAGTGGGTGTAGACGAGTTCATCGGAGATGATCTCGTTCAAGGTCTTGATGTCCTTCTCGGCCATCGCGGTCATCCGCTTGCGGTCGAGGTCGATGATCATCTGTCCGTTGCCTGCCATGTCTTCCTCCTGTCGATTGCTTTCGCCTACGGCACTTCCAGCACCAGCTTGCCTTGCAGGTGGCGTTCCTCGCTGACCCGGTGCGCCTCGGCCGCTTGGCTGAGCTTATAGCGGGTGATCGCCGGCGGCCAGACCGCGCCGGCCGCGAGCAGCTCAGCCATGCGGTCGAGATGCGCCCGGTCGCGGTCGACCTTGGGTCGCAGCACCTGGACGTCGTCGCGGCTCGGCTTGAACCCCGCCGGCGCCGCGGCGATCCATACCAGCCGCCCGCCCGGCTTCAGCACATCATAGGAGCGCACCTGCACCTCGCCGCCAACGGTGTCGAAGACGACGTCGCAGACACGGCTGAGCTTGGTGAAGTCTTCCTTCTGGTAATCGACGATCTGGTCGGCGCCGAGCTTTTTGACGTAGTCGTGATTTTTGGCGCTGGCGGTGGTGATGACATGCGCGCCGATATGCTTGGCGAGTTGGATCGCGAACCCGGCGACCCCGCCGGCCCCGCCCTGGATCAGCACCGTCTCGCCCTTTTTGAGCCTCGCGGTGTCCTCGAGCGCCCAGAGCGCGGTGAGGCTGGTCAGCGCCATCGCCGCCGCCTCGGCATGGGAGAGCTTTGCCGGCTTCTTGGCGATGATCGCCGCCTTGATCGCGATCTTCTCAGCATAGGCGCCCTCGGTGCCGGGGATTGTCACCCCGACCACCTCGTCGCCGATCTTGAGGTCGGCGCCGGGCCCGACCGCGCTGACAATCCCTGAGAAATCGCGCCCGAGGATGTGCGGGAATTTGAGGTTGCCGGCGGCATAATGGCTGCCGCCGAGGCGCATCTTGTAGTCGGCGGCGTTGATGCTGGCGGCGCGGATATCGACGACGACATCGCCCGGCCCGGCGACCGGGTCCGGCGCGTCGCCATACACGAGCCTGTCGAGGCCGCCATGCCCGGTCAGCAATATCGCCTTCATTCGCGTCCCCTCCGTCGGTTCGTCGCCGGGAGACTACACGAAAAAGCTCCCCGCACAGGATGCGGGGAGCTTCTTTTCGCTCGTCATGGCCGTGTTGCCGGCCGTGGCGGGATGTTTCCGGGTCACGCCCGGAAGAGCGTCAGTTCGGATGGAAGACCAATGTCCGCAGCTCGATGCTTTCACGCGGGAAGGCATCGGCCGGGGTCGTCGGATCGGTGAACGAGGTGTGCGGCATAAACCGCGCCCGCCCATCGGTCTTCGAATCCATGATCTTCAACAGCAGCGCCTCGTTACGCCGCAGCTCCGGCGCGTAATACCATTTGTGCGCCGGGTTGTAGGTCACCGAGTACGTCTCGCCGACCCGCGCCTTGTAGACGAGATCGGAGGGCACGAGGTCGTGCTCGTCGACCGTCTGAGAATCGCACAGGGCAAGCGGCGCGTCCTGCAGCGGGCCCTTGATCGGCCGCCACAGGTTGACCACCTGCACCCGGCCTTTCAGCAGCTCGTCGGCCTCGTCGGGCAGCAGGTCGCGAACCCGTTGCGGACCCGAACGCGCCGTGTGGTCGACGTGCACGCGGGTCGCCGGTTGGCGCGGGCCGTTGCGTGAATAGTCGCGCAGCCCCGTGATCCGGCGGCGTTGGAGGTGATCAAAGATGAACACGCGGCTGGCGCCGGTGTAGTCCTTGATGAACGCCTCCGCTTCCGGGTAGTAGACGCGGCGAACCTCGTCATCATCCCAGAAGTCGCTCACCGCGGTGCGGTGTTCGACCAGGCCGAAGCCCTCGCGGTCGAGGTCCAGCTCGTGCTGGATCGGGCGCATGTCGTAGATCGGCATCGCATGCGGGTCGTAGGTCATGTTGGAGCGCGCTTCGCCCGGCTCCGGGTCGTACGCCAGGTAACGCGGGCGTTCGGCCATCGGGGCCATGTAGTTCAGCTCGCCCTCGACATGAGGAAGTTTGGCGCGATCTGTCATCGGTGCTCTCCGGTGAAGGTTGCTGCGCGTGCCTTTAGAACGGGGGATAGGTCGGGTAATCGGTCCACCGGCCGGCGTGACGCCGGTCGTCGGCCGACGATACCATCCCGGCGAGCAATTTGCCGAGAGCCCGCGTGGTGCGGTTCCACAGCCCCGTCGGGGCGGTCGTGCGATTCTTCGTCATGATGTTACTCCCTCCAGAAAGGCTTGTTGGCGAGATACAAGGCCTCAGCGCGGCTGACACCGATATCGTGCAGCATCTCTTCGCTGAGGCCGGCGAGTTGCCGGCGGTCTTGAGTGCGCCGGCGCCATTCGCGAAACGTCGTGAATGGATGGAAATGCATGGCAGGCATGTGAGAACTCCTAATCTTCCGCTACTCATCCCGAGAGCCACTCAACGCTCCCTTGTACGTGAAAATGGGCGCACTCATATCAATCGACAAACGAGAGTTTCTCAGCGATTGGGTTAGAAAAACTCATGCGATCAAACGGCCATTTGCCGCCGCTCAGCGCGCTGCGCGCCTTTGAGGCCGCGGCCCGGCTGCAGAGCTTCTCCAAAGCCGCAGACGAGCTCAGCGTGACGCCGGCGGCGATCAGCCATCAGATCGCGGCGCTCGAAGCCGATCTTGGGGTCAGCCTGTTCAACCGCCGCAACCGCGCAGTCGAGCTGACCGCCTCGGCGCGGGTGCTGCTGCCGGGTCTGACTGAGGCCTTCACCGGCATCGAGGACTCGGTGCGGCGTCTCCGGTCGCATAACGACACCGGGATGTTGACCGTCACCGCGTCGCCATCCTTTGCCGGCAAGTGGCTGGTGCAGCGGCTTTACCGCTTTCAGGAGCAGCATCCGGCGATCGATGTGCGGATTTCCGCGACCGATGCGCTGGTCGATCTGACGCGCGGCGATTTCGACATCGCGATCCGCTACGGCACCGGCCGCTATCCCGGGCTGAATGTCGAGCTGCTATTGAAGAACGAGGTGTTTCCGGCCTGCAGCCCGGCGCTGTTGCGCAACGGGCCGCCGCTCGAAACGCCTGGCGATCTAAGCAACCACGTGCTGCTGCATGACCAGCAGACCGACCGCGACCCGCTCGCGCCGAGCTGGCCCATGTGGCTCAGGGCGGCCGGGGTCAATAATGCGGACGCGTCGCACGGGCTCAGTTTCAGCGCCAATGTGCTGGCGCTCGAAGCGGCGATCGCCGGGCATGGCGTGACCTTGGCCTACAGCACGACGGCGGCGGCGGACATCGCCGCCGGACGGCTGGTGCGGCTGTTCTCGCTGTCTCTGCCCGATACGTTTGCCTATTACGTCGCGGCGGCGCCGGGTGCGCTCGAACGGCCCAAGGTCAAGGCGTTTCGCGACTGGCTGCGCAACGAGGCGGATACTTAAGACCGTCATTGCGAGCGTAGCGAAGCAATCTCCCGCCGCCTTCGTGCTCTACGGACGGAGATTGCCGCGTCGCGCTTCGCGCTCCTCGCAATGACGACGTGAGTTATCGGTACATCCGCAAATGCAGGCTCGGGTGCCAGAGTAGCTTGCCGAGCCCGGCCGCCGCCTTGGCCATCACCGGCAGCCAGCTTTTGTGATGGATTGCCTTCATCGCCAGCGCGGGCGGGCCGTAGAGCGCGACCTGCGCGCAGCCGCCGCCCATCAGGCGCAACGCCCGGCCCCATTCGCGCGGGCGCACGGTGGTGCAGACAAAGGTCGCGGTCTGGGCGCCGCGAAACGCCCGGCGCAGCAGGTAATCGGCGTCGAGCCGGTCGGGCGGCACGCTCTCCCAGGCGATGGCCTCGCCGCACCACACCATTGTGCGGCCGCGCCGGGTCAGCTGGCGCAGAAACACCGTGTCCTCGCCGCCGGTGCGTCCGAGCCGCGGTAGAAACGGCTCGGCATCCACAAAGCAGCGCGCCTTGTCGAAAATGCTGTTGCCGATGTTCCAGCGCAGCAGCTGGGCGCCGGTCGGCATCCGCGCGTCGCGGGTATAGACGCGGCGGCGGAAGGCGTCGATCGCGACGCCATCGGGAAAGCGCGGCAGAACCGGGCCGACGACGGCGTCGGCGCCAAAGCGCTCCAGCGTATCGAAGAAATGCGCAAGCCAGTGGGGGTCGGCCTCCTCGTCGTCGTCGAGAAAGGCGAGATAGCGACCGGCGGCGTGTTCGACCCCGGTGTTGCGGGCATGCGAGATGCCGGGCCGTGGCTCGTGGACATAGCGGACGAGAACGCGGTCATTGCCGGCTTTCGCCTGCACCACCGGCTTCGCCGAGCCGTCGGGGTCGTTGTCGACGACAAGAATCTCGAACGGTGCAGTGACACGCTCTTGCGCCAGCACGCTGTCGATCGCCCGCGCCAGATCCGCTGGCCGGCGATAGGACGGGATGACGACGCTCGTCTCGATCATCATGCGGGGGAGCATCGCCGCGCGGCCATTAATTTATCGACAATGCTATCGCGCTAAGACCACCGCGTCGGATCGCCAGCGCAGGGTGCCCATGAAACGCCAGTTGATGCGGGTTACGTTCGCCGCCCGGCTGGTGCGCGAGATCGGCGGTTTTCTCTGTACCCGCCCGGCGAAGATCGCCTGGCCCGGCGGTGTTGTGTCCTTCACGTTTGACGATTTTCCCCGCTCCGCCTGGGTCAATGGCGGCGCGGTGCTCGAAAAATACGGCCGGCGCGGCACCTACTACACGGCGATGGGGATGGTCGGTAGCGAGAACCATCTCGGGCCGATGTTCGATCTCGATGATCTGCGCGCCGCCCATGCACAGGGCCACGAAATCGCCTGCCATACCTATCATCATCGCGACTGCGCGCGCCTCACGCCGGACGACATCGCCGGCGAAGTCGACCGCAACGCGGCGGCGCTGGCCGAGGCGCTCGGCGCGCCGTCGATCAGCAATTTCGCCTACCCGTTCGGCGGCGTGTCGCTCTCGGCTAAGAGCGCGCTCGCGACGCGCTTCGCGTCGTGCCGCGGCACCGCGCGCGGGGTGAACCACGGCACGGTCGACCTCGCCGATCTGCGCAGCACCAGCCTTTACAGCCGCGATTTCGACCGCGAGCGGCTATGCCAGCTGATCGACGACGCCCAGGCGACGTCGGGCTGGGTCATTTTCTACACGCATGACGTGGCGGAGGAGCCGTCGCCGTTCGGCTGCACGCCGGGCGACTTCCAGTCGATCGTCGCCTATGCGGCGGCGAACATGCCGGTGCTGCCGGTGCGCGACGTGCTGGGCGGATTGGGGCTCGCGGGCGACCAGCCGGCGACGGAAAAGCGCGCCGCTTAGCGACAGAACGGCAGGTCGAGCCGGAAATCGAGCGCGAGCCGATGCACCGCCGGCTCGATCAGCCAGCGCGTGCCGTGCATCACCGCGACGAGCACGCCGCCGCCTATCAGCAGCCAGCCGAGCGGCAGCGCCGGCGCCGCGTAGCGCCGCAGCGCCGCGCGGAACAGCGCGGCCGCGCCAACCCCGACGGCAAATCCCAGCGCGATCTCGCTGCGCGAATGGTCATGCAGCGCGACGCGCGACACGGCGATTCCGACGATGACAATGGCGGTGGCGGCGAGGATCGTCCGTCTTTGGCCCAGCGGCAGCCGCGCGCCGATCAGCAGCGCCAAGGAACCGTAGACCGCGGTGCTCATCGCGGTATGCCCGCTCGGGCTCGTAAGGTGGACGAACGTCAGCTCGTGACCGCAGGCGCCGAAGAGGATCTTCAACGCGCCGATGACGGCGCCGCAACTGCCGATCGCCAGCATCCAGGCGAGCGCGAGGCGCCGTGATCCGGCGGCAAACAGAAAGATCAGGACCAGCAGCGCGAGCGGCAGCGTGACCGCGCTGTCGCCGAAATCGGTGATGAAGTTCCAGACCGGGGGCAAGATCAGGCGGCGGGCGCGCGGATCGTCGGCTCGGCCGCCGTAGCCGCGAAGGCGGCGATCTCCGCGGCGGTGAAGCGCGGCTGCTCGATCGCTGCGAGATTGGCCGCGAGATGCGCCTCGTCGAGCATCGAGCACAGCACGACCGCGACGCTCGGCGCCGCCAGCGCATAGGCCAGCATCATCGGGTAGGCATTTCCGCCGGCGACGGGCCGCCCAGCACTGCCGGCAAAGGGGCTGTGGCAGATGAAGCGGGGCTGGCCGGCCGGGAGGCGCTCGGCGTCGCGCGCGGCAAGCCCGTTCGGAAACTGGTAGAGCAGCGCATCGCCCCACGCGGCATGCATCGCCACGACCGTATCGATGTCGCTCGCCACACCATAGGCGCGGATTTTGCCGGACGCGATCTGCGCGTCGAGAAAATCCTTGAGCTCGCCGGTCAGGTCGCCCGCCGCGCAGTCGTGCAGAAACCAGATGTCGAGATAATCGGTCTGGAGCGCCGCGAGGCTCTGGTCGAGGGCGGCCTGCGCCGACGCCACCGAGAAGCGGTCGGCCGCCTGCGCCGCGCCGCCGACCAGCGAGCGCAGCACGCCGCGCGCGCCGGGAACCCGCGCCGCGAGGGTTTGCGCGATCGGCTTCAGCATCCTGAGGGCACCCGCAGCACGCGGCGCGCTAAGGCCGAATTTGCTGGCGATCACGACCTTGTCGCGACGGCCTTGCAGCGCTTCGCCGAGCAGCGCCTCGGCCTCGCCATAGCCGTAGAGCCGGGCGACGTCGAAATGCGTGATTCCGCCATCGAGCGCGGCGGCGATCGCGCG
>DATMLO010000189.1:0-4751 GCA_035570495.1 Allostellaceae bacterium
GCGCCGCCTTCGCCGGCGAGGATAAAGGGCGCCCAGACGAGGGGATGGGCGAACTCGGGCGGGTTGTTAGGATCGAGCATCGCCAGCTCGGCGCGGTGCAGCGCCTCGGCGCGGCCGATCTCCGGGTTCTTCTGTAATTCCGCGAAGGCATCGGTGATCAGCTTGACCGTGGCTTTCGACACGACCGACCAGTGCGACACCAGGATCGAGCGCGCGCCGGCATAGAAGAACGCTTTGGCAAGGCCCGAGAGGCCTTCGGCATCGGGGGCGCCATCCGCCGCCGCGGTGTTGCAGGCGGACAGCACCACCCAGTCGGCGTCGAGCTTCAGCGTCGCGATCTTCGAGGCGGTCAACAGGCCGTCATTGTCGGGGCTGGCCTCCTGTGGCGGGGTCAGCACCAGCGCCGGCTCGGCCAGTCCGGGCAAGTCGCCCGAGAGCAGCCCATGCGTCGCGAACTCGACAATCCGGTAGCGATCGAAGCCGATGGCGCACCTGGCGGAAGGAGTGGCCTTTATCGATCAAGCGGGGCTATCTTGATCAGGCAAGCGAGGGCATCGCCAATGGACCCGCCGGAAACCCGCTACGCCAGAAGCGGCGATCTGCGCATCGCCTATCAGATCACGGGCAGCGGGCCGCTCGATGTGGTGTGCGTGCCAGGTTTCGTCTCGAACCTCGACATAACCTGGGAAAACCCAGTAGCGGTTCGGTTCTATTCGCGGCTCGGCTCACGGCCGGCGGGGCGGGATGTATAGCTACATAATGCGGCGGCTGGCCTTTGGCGTGGTCACGGTGTTCGCGGTGTCGGTCATCGTCTTCGTGATCCTGCGCATCCTGCCCGGCGATCCGCTGGTCGCGGTCTTCGGCATGGAAGGGTTCATCAAGCTGAGCGCGGCGGAGCGAGCCAATTACATGGCGGCGCTCGGGCTCAGCGACCCGCTCTGGCTGCAATATCTGCATTGGCTGCGCGACATCGCCAGCGGCAATCTCGGCCATTCCTTCTTCCGCGCCGAAAGTGTCGGGGAGATGATCGCCCGGCGTGGCCCGCTGACCGCCGAGATCGCGGTTCTCTCAGTGGTCCTGTCATGGCTGGTCGGGGTGCCGGTGGCGATCATTAGCGCGCTCAAGCCCAACAGTCTCGGCGACAACGTTTCCCGTTTTCTCAGCATCCTCTTTCTCGCAGTGCCGGGCTTCTGGCTCGGGATGCTGATCGTGCTCTTTCTGCTTTTCGCCTTCGGCTACCGCGCGCCGCTCGCCGGCGCCTCGCTATGGGAATACCCGGTCGCCAATTTGCAGATCGTCATCGGCCCGGCGGTGGTGCTCGGCCTCGGCCAGGCGGCCTATATCGCCCGCATGGCGCGCTCCAGCTTGCTCGAGGTGATCCGCGAGGATTATGTCCGCACCGCTCGCGCCAAGGGGCTCGGCCGCCGTCCGGTGATCAGCCGGCATGCGCTGCCGAACGCGCTGCTGCCGGTGATCACGCTGTCCGGCATTCTGCTCGGCTTCGTGCTGGCCGGATCGATCCCGGTCGAGCGCGCCTTCGGTACGCCGGGGCTGGGTTATTCGATGTTCACCGCAGTCTCGGAGCGCGACGTTTTCGTGATGCAGAACCTCGTGTTCCTCTATTCGATCATCTTTGTGCTGTTGAACATTGCGATCGATCTGGCGATCGCCTGGCTGGACCCGAGGATCCGCTATCAATGACCGCCGCCGAGCCGGACGCCGATCTGACGCTTGCGCCGCGCGCGGCGGCGATAAAGCCCGCCGGGCTGCGCCGGGTGGCGCGCGCCTTAGGCATGTTCGCCCGTCGCTCACCGCTCTCGGCGTTCTGGGGCTGCATCGCGGCGTTGATCGTGCTCATGGCGGTGGCCGCGCCGGTGCTGGCGCCCTACGACCCGCTCAAATCCGATTTTCGCGCGATGACCAAGCCGCCGACCGAGCGGCACGTCTTCGGCACCGACCAGATCGGCCGCGACGTGTTGAGTCGCGTCATCTACGGCAGCCGCGCGTCGCTGACCGTCGCGATCGGCGCGGTGGTGTTTGGCACCACACTCGGCGCGCTGTGGGGGCTGGCGAGCGGCTTCCTCGGGGGCCGCTTCGACCTTATCAGCCAACGCATCATCGAGTTCCTGCAATCCTTCCCCGACCTCATTCTGGCAATGGCGATCGCGATGGCGCTCGGCGCCGGGTTCGGCACGGTGATCGTCGCCATCGCCATCACCCGAATACCGTTCGGTGGTCGGGTGATCCGCGCCGTCGTGCTGTCGCTGAAGGAAATGTCGTATGTCGAGGCGGCGCGCGGAGTTGGCGCGTCGAAGATGCGCGTCATGCTGCGCCATATCCTGCCGCAATGCGTCGCGCCCTATCTGATCCTGGCGACGACGCATCTCGGCGTGGCAATCGTCATCGAGGCGGCGCTCGGCTTTCTTGGCGTCGGGATCCCGCCACCGACCCCGACCTGGGGCAACATGCTCGCCGACTCGCTCAATGGCGGTCTGGTGCCGCCGTGGTGGCTGGTGCTGTTTCCCGGCGCGGCGATCACGCTGACCGTGCTCGCCTTCAACCTGCTCGGCGACGGCATCCGCGATGTTCTCGACCCCCGGCTGCGCGGCGCGGTCAGCCGCTAAGCCGTCACTGACCCCTCCAACGGGAATTTGACGCCGCCGTCGTGCAGATGGCATGACGCGAAATGGCCCGGCGCCAGCTCGCGCAGCGTCGGCGCCTCCTCGCGGCAGCGCGCGGTCGCGTAGGGGCAGCGCGTGTGGAAATGGCAGCCTGAGGGCGGGTTGATAGGGCTCGGTACGTCGCCCTTGAGGATCACGCGCCGACGGCTGCGCGCCGAGTATTTCGGGATCGGCACCGCCGACAGCAGCGCCTGGGTGTACGGGTGGAGCGGCATATCGAAGAGGCTGGTCTTGTCGGCCAGTTCGACGATGCGGCCGAGATACATCACCGCCACCCGGTGCGACAGGTGCTCGACCACCGCGAGATCGTGCGCGACAAAGAGATAGGAGAGCTTGAACTCGTCCTGCAGATCCATCAGCAGGTTGATGATCTGCGCCTGGATCGACACATCGAGCGCCGAGACCGGCTCGTCGCCGACCACCAGCTCGGGATTGAGCGCCAGCGCGCGGGCGATGCCGATGCGCTGCCGCTGGCCGCCGGAAAATTCGTGCGGGTAGTGGCCCATCAGCTCGGGGCGCAGCCCGACTCGCTCGAATAGCGCGGCGACGCGATCGCGTCGCTCGTCGGTGCTGGCGGCGGCCCCATGAATGACCAGTGGTTCGCCGACGATCTCTCCCGCCGACATGCGCGGGTTCAGCGAAGCATACGGATCCTGGTAGATCATCTGCAGCTGCCGCCGGTAGGGCAGCATCCGGTCGGGGCTGTGATCGGTGATGTCCTCGCCCTGCACCAGGATGCGTCCGGCGGTCGGCTCCAGCAACTTGAGCACGGTGCGGCCGACCGTCGATTTGCCGCAGCCGCTCTCGCCGACGAGGCCCAAGGTCTCGCCGGGGCCGATCGAAAACGAAACGCCGTCGACCGCATAGACTGTGCCTGACGGGCGCGAAAAGACGCCCTTGACGATCGGGAAATGCTTCTTGAGGCCGCGCACCTCGAGCAGCGGCACATTAGCGGGCCCCGCGGCGGACGCGACCGGGATCGCCTCGGCGGGGGCGATGGTCACGCGGCGTCCGCCAACAGCTTGTCGGCGTGCCAGCAGGCGATCAGATGCCCTGGGCGGTGCTCGGCGAGCGGCGGATAGGCCGCGTGGCATTGATCTGTGGCGAACTCGCAGCGTGGCGCGAAGCTGCAGCCGCGCGGCAGATTATGCAGCGAGGGCACCATGCCTTTGATCTCGTTCAGACGGGCGCGTCCGGCCGCCTCGTGCGCGGCGGTATCGAGCGCCGGGATCGAGCCGAGCAGACCCCGCGTATAGGGATGCCCGGGCGCCTCGAACAGCGTCTTGGCGCTCGCCTCTTCGACCTTGCGGCCAGCATACATCACGACCACCCGGTCGGCGTTCTCGGCGACGACGCCCATGTCGTGGGTGATGAGGATGATCGCGGTGCCAAGGGTCTCCTGCAGCTCGCGCATCAATTCGAGGATTTGTGCCTGGATTGTCACGTCGAGCGCGGTGGTCGGCTCGTCGGCGATCAGCACCTTGGGATTGCACGACAGCGCCATCGCTATCATCACGCGCTGGCGCATCCCGCCCGACAGCTGGTGCGGATAGGCGTGGGCTCGCCGCTCGGCCTCGGGGATCGCCACCCGTCGAAGCATCTCGACCGCCTTCGACATCGCCTCGCGGGGCGGTAGCCCCTGATGTAGTGCCACCGCTTCGGCGATCTGCTGGCCGACAGTCAGCAGCGGGTTGAGGGAGGTCATCGGCTCCTGGAAGATCATCGAGATTTCGTTGCCGCGGATCGCCTCCATCGCGCGCTCGTCGAGATCGAGGAGGTTGCGCCCATCGAAACGGACGGCCCCGCCGACAATGCGGCCGGGTGGGCTGGCGACAAGCCGCAACACTGACAAGGCGGTAACGCTCTTGCCGCAACCGCTCTCACCGACGACCCCCAGCGTCTCGCCCGCCCGCACCGCGTAGGAGACGCCGTCAACCGCCCGGATCACCCCGAGCTGGGTGAAAAAATGCGTGCGGAGATCGTCGATTTCGAGAACCGGCGCCGCGGGGGAAATCGCCGCGTCCGATGTCGCGCTCCCGGCAAAAACTCCCTGCTGCAAAAAGTGACTCC
>DATMLO010000190.1:0-61271 GCA_035570495.1 Allostellaceae bacterium
GCGCGAGCGCCCGGAACCCGCGCCGCGAGCTGTTGTGCCATCGGCTTCAGCGCCCGGAGCGCGCCCGCCGCGCGCGGCGCGGTGAGACCAAACTTGCTGGCGATCACCACCTTGTCACGCCGCCCCTTCAGCGCTTCGCCGACCAGCGCCTCCGCCTCGCCATAGCCGTAGAGCCGGGCGACGTCGAAATGGGTGATCCCACCATCGAGCGCAGCGGCGATCGCGCGCAGCGACTGGGCGCGTCCGACACGGCCCATGACGCCGCCGCAGCCGAAACCAAGCCGCGACGACGGCGGCAGACCGGGAGCAAGGGTTAGGTAATCCATCGGGCCCACACTGTACGCATTCTCGAACCCGTGAATACGCGATGATCCGTCAAGAAATTCCTTCCGTGCCGTCAGGCGGCCCGCCGGTGCTGATCGTCGGCGCGGGTCCGGCCGGCATCGTCCAGGCGCTGGAACTGCGCCGCCACGGGATCGAGGTGACGATGCTCGCTGGCGGGGACGACGGATTGGACCCCGAGTATCAAGCGCTCGCCGACGCCGAGATCGTCGATCCGACGCGGCATGCGCCGATGCGGATCGCGGTGCGCCGGGCCCTCGGCGGTACGTCGCTGCTCTGGGGCGGACGCTGCGTGCCATTTGACGCGATCGACTTCGCCGACCGGCCACATGTGCCGCTCGGCGGCTGGCCGATCGGCCACGACGATATCCGGCCTTGGTACGACACCGCCATGCGCTATCTCAACGCCGGCGAGGCGCAATTCTCCGCGCCACTGCCGGGCGTCGACGCGATGCCGGAGTGCCGGCTCGATCGGCTCGAACGCTGGAGCGAGCAGCGCAATCTGCGCTGGCTGCATGCGGACGCGCTGGAAGACGACCCGGGCCTCCACATCATCCTCGGCGCGACCGCGACCGGTCTCGATGTCGATCCGGCGACCGGCCTTGTTGAGGGCGTCACCGTCTGCCTCGCCTCGGGCCAGCGTACGACGCTGCAAGCGCGGGCGATCGTGCTCGCCTGCGGCGGGCTCGAGACCGCGCGGCTGATGCTGGCGTCGCGGCTCGACCGGCCCCGGCTGTTCGGCGGCGAGGACGGCATGCTCGGCCGTGCCTACATGGCGCATTTCGAAGGGCGCATCGCCGATGTGGTGTTCGAGCCGGCGCTGCCCGCCGACGCGTTCGACTTCTTTATCGACAAGAGCGGCCGTTACGCGCGCCGCCGCATCACGATCAGCGCCGAGGCGCAGCAGCGCGGCGGGCTCTTGAACATGTGCGCTTGGCCGGACAACCCGCTGCTGAGCGACCCGGCGCATAAGAGTGCGATCCTGTCGCTCGCCTATCTGAGCCTCGCCGCTCCCGGTCTCGGCCCTCTGCTGCAGCCCGAGGCGATCCGCCGCAAATACCTCGAACATGGCGTCCGGGACGCCGGCAGGCATCTCGGCAACATCCTGGTCGGGCTGCCACAGGCCGCGCGCGAGGCGGTGAGCTATCTCTATCGCCGCTACGGCACGGAACCACGCCTTCCCGGCTTCTTCATCCGCAACAAGGCACGGCGCTACGCGCTGTTCTATCACGCCGAGCAGGCGCCGAACCTGGCGAGCACGATCAGCCTCAGCGACGCGCGCGACCGGCTCGGCATGCCGCGGCTGCGGGTCGATCTGCGCTACAGCGACATCGACGCGCAGTCGGTGGTGGCCGGGCACGAGGTCATCGACCGCAATTTGCGCGAGGCGGCCATCGGCCGGCTCGAACATCATTTCGCGCCAGGAGACCGCGCGGCGCGGGTCTGGGAGCAGATGACCGACGGCTACCACCAGATCGGCACGGCGCGCATGGCGGCCGACGCGAAGCGCGGCGTGGTCGACGCGGACTGCCGCGTCCACGGCACGCCCAATTTGTTTGTCGCGGGCAGCGCCGTCTTCCCGACCTCCGGTCAGGCCAACCCGACGCTGTTGATCGCTGCGCTGTCGGCGCGCCTCGCGGCGCATCTTGCGCGGCTGGTGCGCGAGCTGCCGGCGCCGCTGTCGCGCGCGCAAACCCGTGAGGGGGCAGCCGGTGCGGTCACCGTTAGACCTTCTTTTACAAGTCGGCGGCATCCTGCACCGGAGACGATGGCCGAATAACTCCGGCCTCACGCGATGAATGCCGAGGGCCATGAGCACATCGAACAACATTGTCATCATCGGCGCCGGGCCGTACGGGCTGTCGATCGCGGCGCATCTGCGCGCGCGGGGCCTCGGTTTCCGCATCTTTGGCAAGCCGATGGGGAACTGGCAGCACAAGATGCCGCGCGGCATGCTGCTGAAGTCCGAGGGCTTCGCGTCGAACCTCGCCGACCCTGACGATCGGTTGACCCTCGAAACATTCTGCGCCGAGCATGGCGTGTCCTATGCGCCGGAAGGGCTGCCGGTGCCGCGCGAGGATTTCATTGCCTATGGAGCCGCGTTTCAGCAGCGCTATGTGCCCGAAGTCGAAGAGCGCGAAGTCGTCTCGGTCCGCCGCGTCGACGAGGGGTTCGCGGTGCGGCTCGACGATGGCGAGATCCTCGCCGCCGACAAGGTTGTCATCGGCATCGGCATCAGCGATTTCCCCTATTTGCCGCCAAACCTCGCGGACCTCCCCGCTGAAGTTCTAAGCCACGCCTCCCGGCACGAAGACATGGGCGTCTTCCGCGGCCGGTCGGTTGCGGTGGTCGGCGCCGGCTCCTCGGCGATCGACATTGCCGCGCTGCTGCACGAGGCGGGCGCCGACGTGCAGATCATCTCGCGACGGACCGAGCTGCCGTTTCACACCCCGCCCGAGGCATATCGCTCGTGGCGCGACAGACTGCGCGCGCCGATGACCGGCATTGGCCCCGGCTGGCGGAGCAAGTTCTACACCGAGGCGCCACTGCTGTTTCACAGCCTCCCGGCCGATTTGCGGCTGAAAATCGTCAGCACCTGGCTTGGCCCAGCGGGCGGCTGGTACATGCGCGACCGCATCGTCGGCCGCGTGCCCTGCATCGAGGGGTATGCGCCGCATGTCGCGCAGATGATTGGCAGCCAGGTCCAGCTCCATCTCGCCGGTGCCTATGGCGCGCAACGCGAGGTGACGGTCGACCATGTCCTCGCCGCGACCGGGTATCGCGTCGATTTCCGCAAGGTCGGCTTTCTCGACGAAGCGCTGCGCGAGGCGATCGTCATGATGTCCGGCTTGCCGGTTCTGTCGCGCCAATTCGAGACGTCGGTCCCTGGCCTGCACATTGTCGGGCCGGCGGCGGCTTACAGTTTCGGTCCGATGTTCCGCTTTGTGCTCGGCGCGCGCTATACCGCGCGGCGGTTGGCGCGCCATCTGGCCGGTGCTGGCGTGCGGCGTCCGTTCGTGCAGGGTACGGCGCTGGCGACGCGGTGATGCAAGCCGGCGGCGCTTCCGCGGCTGCAGCCCATTCGCCGAAGAACGCGCTACTGGTCGCGTTCTCGTTCACGCTGCCCTACCACGTGATGCGCACCGCCGCGGCGGCGGGTCTGCGGGTTCATGTGCTGGGCGGCGGCGCGGCGCGTGGATTGAAGCGATCGCGCTATTGCCGCGCCTATCACGAGACACGATCCGCCGGCGATGCCGAAGCTTTGCTTTCGGAGATCGGCGCGCAGGCGCGGCGCTACGCGATCGATGTCATCCTGCCCTCGGACGATGTCTCGACCCGCCTGCTCGCGATGCTCGGCGACCGGCTGCCGGTGCGCGCGACGCCGCTGCCGCGGGTCGCGACCTTCGAACTCTTGAACGACAAGTGGCGCTTTACGCGCTTCTGCCGCGATAACGGTGTGCGCGCGCCGGACGGCTGGCTGTTCGACAGCGTCGGCGCGCTGCGCAACGCGCTCGAAGGCGGCGAGATCGCGCTGCCGATTACCGTCAAGCCGGTCAATCGCTCGGGCGGGGTCGGCGTGCTTCATATCCGTGAGCCGGGTGAGTTGCGGCTCATCGAGGCGATCGATTACCGGCCGATCCTCGCGCAGCGCCACGTGTTCGGCGAGGAGGCCAGCATCATCGTATTCTGCGATCATGGCCGGGTCACGGCGCATGTCGCGCAGCAGCGCGATTCGCGGCGGTTTCGTGTGTTCGCCGATGGCGATCTGCTCGCCACGGTCAGCCGGCTCGTCGCGCTGACAGGGTATCACGGCATCGCCAATTTCGACGCGGTAATCGCCGAGGCCGACGGCCTTGGCTATCTCGTCGAATGCAACCCGCGCTTCTGGTACTCGGTGTATCTGGTGATGATCGCCGGGCTCAATTTTGTCGAGCTGGCGCTGGCGCCCGCGGCGTTCGCGCAACCCGCCACCATCGCGAGCGGTGAGTTCCGGCTGTCGCTGCGCCGGCTCCTGACCAGGCCATGGCGCGCGAACCGGCGCGACTGGAAGTTCCTGGCGTATTGTTTTGGCGATCCGATCCCCTTCGCGTTGCAGCGTGCGGGGTCGTATGACGATAGCGAGATCGCGGTGGCGGGCGACACGTGGCTTCCGGCGAGCCCGTGCCGCGGCCGGTCGCGGCCCGGCTCGCGCTGAGCTGACGCCGATGTCCGATCAGCTCGCCCCCACCCAGAGCACCGCGCAGCTGTTCCGCAGCGTGCGCGCGGCGCGCGCCTGGGTGCTGTCCGGCGTCGCCAAGCTCGAGGGTTCGCCGGTGGCGGGCTGCGTCGCGCTGAAGCCGGGAAGCGGCGGCCCGCCTGTCTTCATGCTGCCCGGGGCGGCCGGCAGTATCCTGCAAATCGCGCCGCTGGCCGCGGCGATGACGGTTCCGGCGCCGGTCTACGCGATCAAGCCGCGCGGGCTCGCGCAGGGCGAAGTTCCTTGTGAGAACCTCGCTGAAATGGCGGCCTATGCGATCGATGTAATGACCAAGATGCAGCCGGAAGGCCCGTATCTGCTGATCGGCTACTCGGCGGGGGGGCTGGTGGCGCTGGAGATGGCGCGGCGGCTCGTGGCGGATGGACGCGAGGTGCCGCTCGTCGTGCTGCTCGACACCTATCCGAGCCGCGAGACCTGGCCGTTCTGGTGCCATGCCGAGATCATCGCACGGCAGGCCTTCCGGGCGCTGTGGACGCTGCGCCGGCTCACACCGCGGCAGGCCGCGGACGATGTCGTGCGCCGGCTGCGCAGCCTCTTGCTGTATCTGACGGCGAGCGGGCTGAAAGTGGTGACGCCGCCTCCGCTTGTCGCCGAGGGGTCGGACGCCGCGTCGCGCCGGGTGCACATGGCGACCTACAACGCCGGCGAGGCCTATCGCCCGCTGCCCTATACCGGCAGGGTCGTGTTCGTGCAGCCGGAATTCGTCCCCAATCTCGAGCCGCGCGCGCCGCGCGGCGTTTGGGGCCAATTTCTTGCCGATCTGGTGATCCGGCGCGTGCCGGGGTCGCATCTCGGTATGCTCGATGAGGGCGCCGCCGCCGTCGCGGCGGAGATTTCGCGCTGTCTCGACGAGGTACAACGCTGGTAAAGTGCGCGATGCCAGAGGGTTCGCTGAAAGGGCTGCGGTGAGCGGCGTCTACGAAGCGCTACAGCGCGTGCGACAGGGTGGTGGCGGCGCGCCGGTTTTGCCGGGCGAGCAACCGGCGCGGCTATCGAACGAGCCGCCGCCGACCCGCCAGCCGGGGCCGATCGCCGTCGAATTGACGCCGCTCTTGTCGGCGGTGCGTCCGCTGCTCGACGGCGGTGCGGGCGCGGTGCTGCATTTCGTCGCGGCGGCGGCGGGCGAGGGTACCTCGACAATCGCCCGTGAGTTCGCGCTACTCGCGGCGACCAGCGGTCGCCGCCGCACGCTGCTGATCGACGCCGCGCGGCGTGACCTGCAGACCGCGCGATACTTCAATTGTGACACCGCGCGCGGGCTGATCGACGGCATCTGGATCGGCTATGAAGAGGCCGATCTGCGGCGCGTGGTGCCGGGAACCTCGCTGTCTGTCGCGTGCCTGGTCGGCGAGCGCAGCAACGCGCCCGCCGATGCGGTGACCTTGAGCGGGCTTTACCAGCAGCTGCGCAGCCAGTTCGAGCTGATCGTCGTCGATTGCCCGGCGATGGAAAGCGGCCAGTACTCTACGCTGCTGCCGGAGGAAACCGACGGCATCTTCCTGGTGATCCGCGCCGAAAGCACCCGCCCCGCAGTCGTCACCCATGCCAAGGCGTTGGTCGAGCAGGCGGGCGGACATTTCCTTGGCGCGGTGCTCAATGCGCGGCGCAACTACATTCCGGAATTCCTGTATCGGCTGCTGTAGCCCACTGGAAACGCTCCGCGGAAAGCCCGCGCTTTATCCCTTATTTAAGCGCTCGCCGGCACACTGCCGCGATGATCTCCGATCTCGGCGCCCTTGGCCGGCCGCGCCGTCGGCTTGCCGCCGTTGTCGCGCGCTACCGCTATGCCGCCGCCGCGCTCGACCAGATGGCGCTGAGCGTCTTTGGCTTCGCGCTCAACATCTGCCTGCTGCGCGCCCTGTCGGCGACCGATTACGGCATCGTTTCGCTGTGGATGACGATGGCGCTATTTGCCGTCAGCGTGCAGTCGGCGCTGGTGCTGGGTCCGCTCAACATCTATCTGCCCGGCGCGAGCGAGCCGGAAAAGGCGCAACGGCTCGAAACCGCGCTGGCGACAATGAACCTCGTCTCCGTGCTGGCAGCCGCGGCACTGGCCGGCGCCGTAAATTTTTTTGCCCATGCCGAATGGGCTTCGCATGACCCGCTGACGGTGATCGCCATCCCGCTCTTTGTCGCCGCCGGGATGTATCGGGAATACTACCGCAGCACCGCCTTCAGCCGGCGCGACATGGCGATGCTGCTGTGGGTCGACGGGCCGTATCTCGCGGTCACCAGCCTGTGCCTTGGCGCGATGCTGTTGTGGCCGCAGCGTTTCGCTGATCTGGCGACGGCGTTTCTGGCGATGACGATCGGCTGCCTGGTGAGCCAGCTTTGCATCCGGCTGCGCGGCGCGGCTGCTGAGCACCGGTTGTTTCGCGACGGCTGGCTTGGGCATTACCGCAAGATCGCCGGCGAGGTGGGGTGGTCGCTGGTCGGCGTCGTCGCCAACCATGCCGAAAACCGCAGCTATGTCTATATCGCCACCAGTCTGGCGGGCATGGCCTCGCTGGCGGCGATCAACGCGATCGGCCTCTTGTTCCGCCCGGTCAGCGTGCTGGTGAGTGCCTGGGGCCAATCGGCCCTGCCGCATCTTTCGGCGGCGCTGACCAACGGCCGGATCAAGGACTTCGATCGCACGCTCGGGCGCGCGCTGCTCGCCACCGCGATCGGCAGCCTGGCGATCGGCCTGGCGCTGTGGTTCGCCTGGGAGCCGATTCGACGGTACGTTTTTGCGGGTAAATACAGCGACGGCTTGCTCCTGCTGTGGCCGTGGGCGGCGGCATCGGGCGCGAGCGTGCTGCGCTATGTCGGCAGCACCGGGCTGATGGCCGCGCGCGAGTTCAAATTTCTCGCCAAGGCGCAGACCGTGAGCGGGATCATCGCCGCCGCGGCGACCGCCGGCTTTATCCTGTGGCGCGGCTACACGTTCGCGATGTGGGGCATCGCGCTCGGCAATTGCATCTGCTTCGTTTGGGAAATGGTGCGGCTCGACGACGTGCGTCGGCGAGCGCTCGCCGCGGCGGCTGAAGCCCCGGCAATTCAAGAAGGGAAATGACGATGCCGCGCGGCAAGGTCGCGATCCTCAACCACGGCTATCTGCCGCATTATCGGGTCAGGTTTTATGAGCTGCTCGCCGAGCGTGGTGGCTTCGACTACGTGGTGTTTCATGGCGCGCCGCCTTCCTGGGTCGGCACCGCCGAGCTCGAAGGTCCGTTTGCCTTTCCGCAGCGCCGGGTCGAGAACCATGAGTTTCGCGTCGGCCCGCTGACCCTGATCTATCAGCCGGTGGTGCGCGAAATCCTGTTTGGCGGCTATGACGCGATCATCATTACGAGCGAGTCGAAATTCATCTCGAACCTGATCCTGGCGCTGTTCGGCAAGCTGCGCGGCATCGCCGTTTTGCACTGGGGCTTTGGCTATCATCCGCCGCGCGGCGCGCGCGAGAGCGACGTGCCGAACCCGCTGATGCTCAAGATCACCACGGCGATCAAGAAGTGGTTCACGCGGATCGCCGACGGATTCATCGCCTACACCAAAAGCGGCGCCGAGCAGCTGATCGCCAGCGGCTACCCGCGCGAGCGCATCTTCTTCGTGCAGAACACGATCGACATGTCGGAGCAGATCCGGCTGTGGGAGGCCGAGCGCGACATCGACGAGCAGGCGATCCGCCGCGAATTCGGCCTGCGCCCGGATTCGGCGGTCTTTGTCTTTATCGGCCGGCTGACGCCGATCAAGCGCGTCGACGTGCTGATCGAGGCGGTGCGCAAGATCAATCGCGGCGGGTTGTCGAAACGCTCCGTCGAGGTGCTGGTCGTCGGTGGCGGCTCGTGTGAAGAGGAGCTGAGGAATCTCGCGGTGGATCTTCCCGAGGTGCATTTCCTCGGCTCTCTTCCGCCCAATGACCGGGTCGCCCGCTGCCTCAAGGTCAGCATTGCCTGCGTCGTCGCCGGCATGGTCGGGCTGGTCGCCAACCATGCGCTGGCGCATGGCCGGCCGGTGATCACGCGCGAGCTCGACACCCACAGCCCCGAGCTCGAATACATTGAGCCCGATCAGAACGGGCTGATCGTGCCCGGCGATCTCGACGATTTCGCCGCGGCGCTGGCGCGCTTCGCCGATGACGAGGCGTGGCAGGCGCGGCTCGCGCAAGGGGCGCTCGCGACGCGCGACGGACTGCGGATGGACGATATGGCGGCGCGTTTCGATGAGGCCGTGCGGGTCACCGTCGCGCGCCGTCAGTCGCATGGCGCGCTGCCGCTCACGCAGACCGAGCCGCGTTCGTAGGAGTGGCTCACATGATTTCGCGCCGTGATCTGCTGCTCGCGGCGGCCGCCGGGGCGCTGTGCCGGCCGGCTTTCGCCGCGCCGGATGCGTTGCCGACCCCGGTGTTGCGCGACATCGCGGCCGAGCGCGGGCTGCTCTACGGCAGCTATCTCGACTATTGGGACTTCCACTCGCAGCCTGATTACGAAGCGCTCGCGGCGCGCGAATGCGGGCTGATGGTGTCGGCCCGCATGGATTGGGACCACCTCGCGCCGACCCCGGATAAGCAGAATTATACCGAGGTCGACACCGACTACGACTGGGCGCGCGGCCACAACATGGCGTTTCGCGGGCACGCGCTGGTCTGGGGCGAGAGGGCGCCAAAGTGGTTCGCAGACCTGCCGCGCCGCGCCACCGCGGTCATGCTCGAAAAGCACGTCACCGAGACCTGCCGGCATTTTGCCGGCCGCATCCAGTCATGGGATGTCGTCAACGAGGCGATCCTCGTCGGCTCCGGGCGCCCCGATAATCTGCGGCCGCAAGTTTTTCTCGACACCATCGGCCCTGAATACCTCGACCTCGCCTTTCGCGCCGCGCGCGAGGCCGATTCCACCGCGCGGCTGGTCTACAACGATTTCGGCATCGAATTCAGCGCGCCCGACCAGCTCGAAAAGCGCCGGGTGCTGCTCGGGCTTATCGACGGGTTCAAAAAGCGCGGCACACCGATCGATGCCGTGGGCCTGCAAAGCCACCTGTCGATCGCCGACATGGCGAGATGGGACGAAAAGGGCTTCAGCGCCTTTCTCGACGAGCTCGCCGCGCGCGGCCTCGAAGTGATGCTGACCGAGCTCGACTGCATCGACAAGGGCGCGCCGTCCGACATCGCCCAGCGCGACGCCGCGATCGCCGGCGCCTATAAGCGCTATCTCGATGTCGCGCTCGCCTCGCGCACGGTCACGACGGTGATCAACTGGGGCTTGAGCGACCGCAGCAGCTGGGTCGTCTCGGGTGGCGACCCGCTCGCCAAGCGCGATGACGGGCAGCGTCCGCGGCCGTTGCTGTTCGATACCGATTTGAAACCAAAGCCGGCCTATTTCGCGATCGCCGAGGCATTGCGCAGCGCGCCGAAGCGTACGTCACCGGCGCATCACGCCTAAGCCTTGATCGCGACGATCGACTTGACGAAGCCGCAATAGCGTTCGAGCACGATCTCGGCGTCGGGGAACAACGCCCGCATCTCCTTGATCGTCAGCAGCCGGAAATCGGGGTAGACCGGCTTCAGCCAGCGGTGCTCGTAAAGAAACCGTATCAGCCGCACCTGCCAGCGCCGTGGCAGTAGCACGACAAAAAACGGCAGGAAGCTGTGCTGCTCGATCGGGAAATATTTATACGGCGTCTGCACAAAATAGCGCTTGCCGATGCGGCGGAGCTCGGCGGCGAAATTGGCCTGCGCGGCGCGCGCCGACGCCCGGAATTGCCGGCCGTCCTCGAGGCCGTAGGTGATCTCTTTGGGGCCGGTCACATGCTCGATAACCGACGAGCAGAACACGATGTCGTATTGCCTGTCGGTAACCGGGAATTTCTCGCCGCCGTCGAGATGCAGCGTGCGAAAGCCGTAGGTCGCGGCAGCGTCGCGCAGTGCCTCCGCGTCGAGCTCGCCGATCGTGACATTGCTCCGGTACGGGACGATGCCCGCGATATGCCCGCCGCGTCCGCCACCCAGATCGATGATGCTGTCGTTCTCGGTCGGCTGCAGCCGCTCGACAAAGAGCCGGCCGCGGCGCAGGCGGCAAGCGGCGCTCGATCGGATCGCGGCGCGCCGAACCAGATTGGCGAACTTCGCCGAGAGCCTCGCGCCAGACCTCAGATCGGCCCAGCCGGCGCCGCCCAACAGCGCGGCTTCGGTCGCGGTTCCCGGAGATGTGCCCGCCTGCTCCGAATCTGCAGGAGTCGCAACCATCTGCTAATCTCCACTCTCGAACGCAAGTGAGTATATAAAACGCCTCAAAAGCCGCAAATATTTATAGATACTCAATCATCGGTTTTAACGATCTTTGTTCGAGTTCGAAATTTATTAACCTTAATGAAATTCTATACTTCTTTGTTTCTCCACCACACGGCATTCCACTCGGTGCCGTCGCAGTGAAACTGTTCGCGTCGGCAGCCGGGCCAATTTGCGAAATGAGGGTCGAGCGCCTGCGGCTGCCCCTGGTAACACGTCACCAGAGGCCCGGCCGAGCTGTGACAACCGCTCGATAAAGCGCGGAACATCCTTGACGTAATAGATGACCTCGCAAGCGACGACGAGGTCGACGGGAAGCGGAACGCCGGTGAAGTGAAACGCAACCGGGTCGCCGGCGGCGAAGCGCGCCTCCGGGCAGCGGCGCCGGGCGCGGCGCACCGCGCGCGGGCTGACGTCGATGCCGTAGAGCCGGTCGCAAGCCTGCGTCAGATATTGCGACTGGTGGCCCTCGCCGCAGCCGATTTCGAGGATCGTCTCCGGCCGGCCGAATTGCGCCGCGATGAGGTGGTTGGTCCAGGCGAAACGCGCCTGTTCCTTCGCCGATTGCAGGCGCCAGGGATCCTCCACCATGTAGAGCCGGTCGAGCTTGTCGGCCCGGTCGGTGTAGTGCACCCGGCGCAAGGCCAGCCGCATCCAATAGTCGCGCAGACGCGGCGCGATGAGCTGATCGAGAAGGCTCATTGAGCAGCCACCGTGGGCGCCGCGGCCTCACGCGCCGGCCTGACAAGCGGCGTGCGGATGCGGACAGCCAGTGCGCGACGCTCCTCGGCGCGGCTTACCCGCTCGATCGCCACCTCGCGGCCGAGATAGACCAGTACTGCGACAAACAGCGCCCACATCAGGCGTCCCGGGCGGAAGAACTCGTATTCGCTGAGGTTTTCGAAAAAGATCGCGGCGAGCAGCGCCAGCGCGAACGCGACGTGCTCGGCATGCGGCGCCGCGGCGACGCGCAAGGTCCGGTAGAACGCCGCCAGCCAGGCGAACGCCGCGATCCCGGCGCCGACAACGCCAATGCCGAGCGCCATCTCGAGCCAGCTATTGTGGACGTGCGGCGTCTTGAACCCGAGCGCCGCCCAGAAGATCTGCGCCGTGTCGCTCTGCTCGCGCCAGAATGCGCCAAAGCCGTAGCCGAGCCACGGCCGCTTGGCGATGTATTCGAGCGCCAGCTGCCAGATGCGCGTGCGGTTGGTAAAGGTCGGGTCGCGTCCTAGCGCCAGCAGCGCGTCCTGCCAGCCCACGGCCAAAAGACCCGCCGCGGCAAGGCCGAATACCAAGAGGGCATAGCCGGTGATGAGCCCAGCGGCGCTGCGCCGGCGCAGCGCCATCACCACCAGCGCCGCGTAGAGCGCCGCCGTCATGAAGACGATCGGTGTCTTCGACTGCGAGCCGTAGAGCAGCACCAGATAGGCGGCGATGACAAACCCGGCGATCCAGCGTGGCCCCAATCGCTTGTAGTAGGCGTAGATCGCGAAGATCAGCGCCTCGCCGCACACCATGCCGAGTTCGTTCTTGTCGGTGAACGCGCCGCGCCAGGCATGGGTGTAGTAATCGCCGGTGACCGTCGCTGCTTGCGGCAGGAACGCGATGGCAAAGAACGAGGCGATGGCCGCCAGCGCGAAAATCTTGACGAGGGTCGCGATCAGCCAGCCGAAATCGCCACGGCCGACAAGATAGATTCCGAACAGGGTCGAGAGCGTCACGGTGCCGGCGCGGCGCACCACCAGCGACGGATCATCCGACCAGTAGGCACTCATAAACGCAAAAGCCGCCAAGGCCAGCGCCGGCCAAGCCCACCATAAGAGCTGCGGCAGTTCGCGCCGGCAGGCCAGCAGCCCAAACGCGAGAAACGCCACGAGGCCGGCGAATTCGCTGAAGTCGTAGATGTTCGACGCGCCCTGGGGGGTCATCATCTGACCGGCGAAATAGGCGTCGGGCGGCCACATGATCCCGGCGAACAGCGCCAGGAACACGAAGGTCGCGACGCGTTCGAGCCATGGCCCGGCGTGGTTCATCGGCACGCCTCCGCATGACAGGCGGCGAATTGCCCGACAGAATACCGCCGATGCGCGCCCTTTCCCTCGCCGCCCTCGTGCTCTTCATGACCGCCGCGCCCGCGCTGGCCGACGGCACGGTGTTCCGTGCCAAGGGCTGCGATGGCAAGGTCTTCGTCTCGACCGATCGCGGCTTTTCCGTGCTGCGGGCGACCGAGATCGACGTCGCCGACGAAGGCGACAAGCTCGTCGGCGCCACCGACAAGATCGGCTATGCGTCGTTTTTCATCCCGCAATCGGACCGGCGGTTTTCCGCCATGGTCGAGGAGACGGGGCTGAGCAAATCGGATGTGACGGCACGCGTCGCCGCGATCTGCCGGACGGCCGCGGCGGAACGGCAGATCAGCGGCCAGGTCGAGCGCTCGACCGGCTGCGGCAACAAGATTTTTGTCAATACGGTCGAGGGTTACGCGGTGCTGGAGCGGCTCGCCGGCGGGCTCGTCTATCCCGGCGACACGCTGACCGGCGGCTTTACCCATGCCGGGCGCACGACGGTCAAGGACAAGCAGACCGGCGCCGATCTCGTCGTCTTTGTCGACGATTTCGCGCTGCCGAAATCGGCGGGCCAGCGCAAGATCACCGAGAGCTGTCGTTAGGCTCATTCTATCGGTGACGGCGCGAGGATGCGGCCGAGCGCCTCGCCGCCCGCTTGCAGCGAGAAATAGCGGCAATAGCGCTCATAGGCCGCGGCGCCGAGCATCTCGGCGGCGGCTGGGTCGCGTTCGATCCGTGCGACGAGCGCCGGCAGGTCGCGCGCCATATCCGCGACGAGCAGCCCGGATTCGCCATTGACGACATAGCCGCGCACGCCGCCGAAATCGCTCGCGATGATCGCCTTCCCGTATTTCATCAGGCGCAGCATGACGCTCTGCCCCGAGGCGCCGGTGTCGTGCTTCAGCGGGATGATGCAGGCCTTGGCGTCACGCACATAGCGGTCGAACACCTCCCCCGGCACGTCGCGCAGCACGGTGACGTTGGCGGGCAGCTCGCTATCGACGATCTCCTTGTTGAGCGCCGAGCAGATGATGACGAGCCGGGTTGCGGGAAGCGCGCGGAACGCGGCGATCAGCGCCGGGTAGTCACGGTTGCTGTAGCCGCCGGCGAAGTAATAGCCGCCGTTCGCCGCTTCGTGCGCGGGCGTCTCGACGGGAGCCGGCGACCAGTCGCCATAGGGCAGGAAATGCATGCGCTCGCGCGCGATGCCGAGGTTCTTTTCGTAGAGCGGGATCTCGAACTCGCTGAACACGATGTAGTGGTCGCCGGCGCTGTCGAGCCGGCTTAGCGCGCGGAATACCGGAAACCAGCGCGGCGAGCGGACATGCCAGCCGAGGCAGAACGATTGCTCGTAACGGACAAGGCCAAGCCGGCGCAGCAGCTTGACGAGATAGGAGATCGGGCCGATCGCGATCACGACGCGGCTGTGCCGCAGCCGCCCAAGCGAGCGAAGGAGGTCGAGAGATTGGCGGACGAGGCCGCGTAGATGCGCCCATTTGCTCAGGGCGCGGTGAATCTCGAAATCGCTGAGCTGCAGCACGTCGAAGCCGAATTTTTCGACGATGAACGCCACCATGTCGGGGAAGGCGTTGTGCCCCGGCTGGATCAGGATGCGCCCGCCGACGATGTGGCTGGCCGCGCTGTGGCTGGCGGAAAATTCGGTGGCGATCGTCATGGCAACAAATTACGCGGGTGGGCTTTAAGAAACGGTGAGGCGGCGGCTCAAACCGCGGTCATCGCCCCGTGGCTGCTCAGCAGCAGCATCGCGAAGGCGGCGACCGTCACCACCCACGACACCCAGTCGCGCGCCGCGTAGACGATCGGGTCGTGATGCATCTCGCCGCGCAGCGTCACGAACCAGATGCGGCATTGCCAAAACAGGATCAGCGGCACGATGCCCCAGGCAAGGGTGGGTCGATGATCGCCGGCCGGGGTCAACTCGCTCTGCACGTAGAGCGCCAGCACCAACGCGGTTACAAAGCTCGCCGCTACGCCCATCAGCTCGAGGATATGCGTGTCACTCGCCAGATAACCGCGCCCGGCGATCTTGTGTTCATCTCCTTTTACCGCGCCCTCGAGGCGCGCGGGGCCGCGCCGCTCGCGCTTCGCGCTGGCTTGCAGTTCGGCGACGCGCTTGACGATCGCCAGGGCGAGAAAGAGAAAGCTCGAAAACGCCAACAGCCACAGCGAGACGGCATAGCCGCTGGCGATGCCGCCGCCGATCAGTCGGATCGTGTAGAGCCCGGCGAGCGCGAACACATCGACGAGCGGCTGCGATTTCAGGAAGAACGAATAGCCGAGCGAAAGCACGGCGTAGGCCGCGAGCACCGGCCAAACGCCGGCCGCCGCGCCGAGCGAGAAGCCGGCGATCATCAGAAGCGGCGCGAAGATAAGCCCAATCTGCGGTGGCAGCACGCCGCTGGCGAACGGCCTCTCACACTTCTTGGGATGCTGGCGATCGGCGGCGAGATCGCACAGGTCGTTGATCAGATAAATTCCCGACGCGGTCAGGCTGAATGCCCAGAACGCCAGGAACGCCTCGGCCCAGCCGCCGACATCGCCGACCGCGCGCGCGGTGACGATGGGCACAAAGACCAGGAGGTTCTTGACCCATTGATGCGGCCGCATGGCACGCAGGATCGCCAGGGCGCGGGCGGGGTCGCGCGGAAACGAGCGCTCGATCGGCGCAACCCGTGCCACCGCGCGCTGCAGTCGTGGCGTCGCATCGACGGTGACCGCGCTCGCGGCGTCGCGCCACACCGCGAGATCGCGGTGTTCGTTGCCGACATAGGAGAAGTCGCTGCGGCCGAGTGCTTCCTCGATCGCCGCGCGCTTGGCGGGGCCGGCGAGATTGACGTCTCCATCCGAGGCGAGCACCGCATCGAACAGGTCGAGATGCTGTGCGACGGCGAGCGCGATCCGGCGATCGGCGGCGGTCGCGAGGATCAGCGGCCGGCCATGCCTCTGCTCCTCGCGCAAAAAGGCGAGCAGCTCGCGGTTATAGGGCAGCAGCGCCGGGTCGGGCGGGGCGATCTCGGCGAGCGCCGCCTTCAGTGCGGCACGGCCGCGGCGCAATTCGAGCAAGGCGCGCGCGAGCTTCAGCGGGTGCGACAGCGCCGCGACAAAGCATTCGATCAGCGTGTCGGTGCGGACCAGGCTGCCGTCGAGATCGACCACCAGCGGCTGGCTGCCGCCACCCGCGATTTGTCGCTCCGTCGTGAGGGTCGAGCTGCTCAACCGCGGGCCTCGTTTGACCGCGCGCCGCCATCGAGATCAAGGCGCGGTCAACGTGTCCGACATTATTCTTAACAAAGCGTGGATGTGGCGCGTCGAGGCGACGATGATTACGGCGCGAACCCGATTGCCGTGGGCGCGGCGCGGCGCGGCGGTGACGCGACGTGACCCCGGCGCCGCAGCCACCGCCGGCGCTGATGACGCACCGGGCTCGCCGCGCCGGATTTGTCGATGAATTCGCGGATCGTGTTCTCGGCAAGCACCGCGCCGACCGGCCGTTGCCCGGCGCCGAGCCCGGCGATCAGCACATTGTCCGCGAGGATATTGATGGCGCGCGGGATGCCGCCGGCCGCCTCGGCGATGCGCCATGCCGCCGTCGGCGACATGATCTGCGTGAGGTCCTGAGCGCCGCTCGCCAGCAGGCGATGCTCGATATATTCCATGCTCTCGTTGAGCTCCAACGGCGCAAGCCGAGCGCGCAGAGCGACGCGCTGGTTGACCTGGCGCATATCGCGCCGCGCCAGTGTGTTGTCGAGCTCGGGCTGGCCGACGAGGATGGTCTGGATCAGCTTTTCGCGGTCGGTCTCGAAATTCGACAACAGGCGCAGAAACTCGAGCGTCTCGGGCGGCAGCAGCTGCGCCTCGTCGATCATCAGCACGACGGTTTTGCCGCTCTCGAAAATCTCCAAGAGCTTCCATTGCAGCCGCGGCACCGCGGCGAAGACGCTCGGCGGGTCTTCCTCGTCGAACTCGCGGCAGATAAAGGTCGCCATCTCGAGCGGGCTGACCTGCGGCGCGAAGATGTAGATGATCTCGAAATAGTCGCTCTTCGCCTGGTCGAAAAAGGCGCGCACCACCGTCGTCTTGCCGGTGCCGACCTCGCCGGTGCAGACGATGAAGCCCTTCCGGGTCTCGATGCCATAGACGATCGTCGCCAGCGCCTCGCGATGGACGCGGCTCATGTAAAGAAGGCTCGGATCCGGCGTTACCGCGAAGGGCTGCCGGAACAACCCGTAGAAGCGCTCGTACATCGGCTCCAACCGAATTTTCGCGAGCTTAACGGCTATGGGGATGGGGCGCCAGCAGACTCCACGGGCATTGAATCTTTAAAAACGGTGTGTTGGATCAGCGCGTTTGCGTCGGCAGCATGGTGGTGTCGGGAGCGCCGGCGCGGCGCGTTTTCGCCCAGGCGGCATCGTAGGCGGCAAGCAGATGCGGCACCGAATATTCGAACGCCAGCTGATTGCGCAGGCGCTCTTGGCCAAACGCGCCCATCTTGCGCCGCCGGTCGGGATCGTCGAGCAGTGAAACGATACCCTCGGCCATCGCTGAAGCGTTGCCAGGTTCGACATAAAGCGCCGCCATGTCGGCCGAAACCCGCGCCTCGGTCAGCTCGCCGACGACGATCGGTAGGCCGAAGAACATGTACTCCAGCACCTTGTTCATCGTGCTGCGGTCGGACCAGCCATTCTTGGGCAGCGGGTCGATCGCGACATCGGCCGAGGACAGGATGCGGCACAGCATCTCGTCGCTGACGATGCCGGTGAAGGTGCAGAGATCGGCGACGCCGATCTCCTCGGCATAGGCGGCGGCCGTCGGCTGGTAGGTGCCGCCGCCCATCAGGACGCAGTGGAAATCGTGACGGTCGAAATCGTCGTGCAGCACGCGCAGCGCGCGGACCAGATTATCGACCCCGTCCTGCGGCCCCATCTCGCCGAGATAGACGATCAGGCTGGATTTGCCCTTTTTGAACGACGGGTCGGGGTCGTAGAGCTTGAACTTGGCAAGCGACGGCGCCGAGCGGACGATGAAGATGTCCTCCGGCTTCTTGTGGCCGCGTTCGATGGCGATCTTTTTGTAGCTCTCATTGGTCGCGACAATGATCTGCGCGGCGCCGAAGCTCAGCCGCTCAAGCCATGTCAGAAGCCGGATGATGAGCCCGCTCTTGCCGAATTTCGCTTCGGCCAGTTCGGGTGACAGGTCGCGATGATCCCAGATGAACACCTTGCCGAAGGCGCGCCAGAACCAGGCGATCGGCCAATAGATTTCCGGCGGGTTGCAGATGTGCAGGATATCGAAGCCGCGCCCGGCGAAGGCGACGCGCAGCGACAGGAAGAACGTCGCGAAAAAGCACCACAGCGACTCGGCGACAAACGCGAGCTTGCCCTCGCCCTCGATCGGCCGCCAATAGCGATAGATGTCGACGCCGTCGCGCTCCTCGCGCCCGGCGTCGAAGCCGCGGCCCTTCGGGCAGATAAAACTCACCGCGTAGCCGTGTTTGGCGAGCGTCGTCGCGTGCAGCCAAGCGCGCCGGTCGAACGGCACGGGCAGGCCCTGCAGCACGTAAAGCACGCGTCGTTGCGGAGACATCATTGGGGGGCGAGGCCTCTATCGGGTTTGCCGCCGATAGTGCGCGCCGACGATTAATATCTGGTTGTCCCGCCCCTATTGCCCGCCGGGACGCTCGCCGACCGACGCTACCACCGGCAGCCCGATAATCCGCTCGACGCTTTCGACCGTGATCAGCGTTTCGCGGAACACCAGCAGGTACAGCAGCATCCCGCCGGCGCCGACCAGGCCGATTAGCAGCCCGGCCAGCGCGAACGGCAGATGCCGTGGGCCCGCCGGCTTTTCCGATGCGTCCGGGCGCTGGACGATGCTGACGCTGACTGTGCGCTGATGGTCGAGATCGGCGTTCATCCGCGCGTTCTCGTAGCGGGTGCGGTAGCTGTGGGCGAACTCTTCGAGCGTACGCCGCTCGCGTTCGAGTTCGTCGATCGCGGTGGCCCCCTGTTCGAGGTCGCGCAGCCGCTCGTCGATGCGCGTCAGTTCCTGCTGGCGCATCGCGATCTGCTGGTCGAGCGGCGCCGCGTCGGCGAGCGCGCGGTTGAGCGCCACGGCCATGTCGTCATAGGCCGAATTGCGCTGCGACCACGCCTTGGTGTTGACCGGGTCGGAGCGTGAGATGAAGTCCTTGAGCTTGGCGATCTCGGCGTCGGCGTCCTGCTCCGGCTTGACGGTGCCGACATAGCGCTCCCTGAGCTGCTGCTGTTTGACCTCGAGGTCGAGCAGCCGCGCCTTCGCCTGTTCGACCGCGTCGGACTGCGCGACCCCGGCCGGGATCAGCGCCGGCGTCGTCTTGAGCCGGTTGGTGAGAAAGTCGATGCGCTGATGCGCGTCGATCGACTGGCTCTTCAGCTGGTTGATGATCGAGCTGGCCGAGGCGCGGTCTTCGAGCAGCTTGGCGCGCTGCGCATCGATATCGAACAGCGATTTCTCGTTGCGCAGATCGGCTTCCTTTTTGGTGATCGCGTCGAGCTGATCGCCGTATTGCTGCGTCTGCTCCTTGAGAAAGCCGTAGCGCGGGTCGGCGAACATCTCGGCGTGCTTTTGCTGATAGATCGCGACGACTTCGTTGAGCGCGGCGACTGCCAGCTCGCGGTTCGGGTTGCGGTAGCTCGCGTCGATGACGTCGGCCTGCTCGACCGCGGCCGCCTTGAAATCCGCCTCGAACTTGCGGATCGCCTCGTCGATGCTCGCGGCGCCCGGATAAAGCTTGCTCACACCGATCTTGTCGATCACAGCCGCGACTAGGTCGCGGCTGGTCAGGATTTGGAGCTCCGAATTGACGATTTCGAGCTTGGTGCTGCTCGGCACGCTGGCAACCGGCGCGTTGGTGTCGGACTGGGTCTGAAATTCGGGGCCGGTTTTGACGAGGAGGCGCGTCGTCGCCTCGTAATACGGCGTTAGAATAAAGGAATAGCCGACGACCGCGACGCACAGCACGACGAACACCAGGACGAGCTTCAGCTTTTCCTTGAACAGGATGCTAAAGAGCTCGCGGCTCGTCAGGTCGTACGGGTTGCCGGCCATCAGAGGGTTCCGGGACGCCGAGGGGAGAGGTAGGGCGGCAAGGTCGACGGCTACTGGATCGTGTAGTTGACGTAGAAAGGCACGTTCTTGAGGTAGTTCGCCAGGAAATCGTTGATCGAGCCTAGCACGCCCTGGGGCACGTAGACGACGTCATAGGTGCTGAGCAGCGGGTCCTCCGTCGATGCGCCGGCGCCGGCGTAACCCCCGAGCGAAACCTGGAAATAATGCACGACGCCATCGGGCGCGCGGCGCAGCACCAGGATGCCGTCGGTGTGCGCGCCCGACTTGGTGCCACCCGCCTGGGCAATTGCCCGCGACACGGTCACCGGCACGTCGCTGCGCACCAGACCCGGATTGGCGACCCAACCGTCGACGAAAATCTGCGCCGGCGCGTAGGTGCGCATGGTGATGGTCACTTGCGGGTCGCGGATCACCGCGGCGTAGCGCTGATCGAGCTGCTTTGTCGCCTCGCCGACCGTCAGTCCACCCAGCGGCACAGTGTTGACGAGCTGTAGCGACGCCCGCCCATCGGGTCCGACGAGGATGCGGTCGTTGAGGTCGGAATAGAACGGGAAACGGACTTCGAACTCGTCGCCTGGGCCCAGCACATGCTCTGAGGTCAGTGGCACCCCGCCAGCAACCGCCTCCGCGGTCAGCTTCGGCGCCGGCGGCGCGCACGCGGCAAGCGATCCGAGCACCAGGCTGGCGATCACCAGCCTGGCGATCGCCAGGAACGGCGCGACCAGCCGCGCGATCTTCACTCTCTTGGCCTCACGCCGCTGGCCTCACTCTGTGGGCTCCCGGCTCACCCGGAAACGGTTGGCAAGGCGGCTATTTTTGGACGAGCGCGCGAGCGGCGGCAAGCGGGCCGCGCGGAGCCTGCGCGAAGGCCGATGCGTCAACCGCTTCGGCGACGGGCCAGGGCCTTCGGTTCAGCGCGAATCTCGGTGAGGTTGCGCCGGTCAGTAGGCCGCGCGGCGGCCTAGCACGAGCAGCGCGGTTTTCAGGACGATGCGGATGTCGAACCACAGCGACCAGTGATTGATGTAGTCGAGGTCGTAGGCGACGCGCCGCTGCAGATGGGCTTCGCTGTCGACGGGGCCGTGGCAGCCATTGACCTGGGCCCAGCCGGTAATGCCCGGCTTGACGTGATGACGCAGCGCGTAATCAGGCACGATGTCTTCGTTGCGGCGCTGGCGCACGCGCATGCTCACCGCGTGCGGTCGTGGCCCGACCAGCGACAGCTCGCCGCGCAGCACGTTGAAGAGCTGCGGCAGTTCGTCGAGGCTCCATTTGCGCAGGAAGCCGCCGATTCGGGTAAGGCGCGGGTCGTTGCGCTCGGTCTGTTTCTCGCCGTTGGCGTCGGACGCCTCGGCCTTCATCGTGCGGAACTTGAAGACCTGGATCACCCGGTCGCCAAAGCCGTAGCGGTTCTGGCGGAACAGCACCGGCCCCCGGCTGTCGAACTTGATCGCCGCGGCGACCGCGAGCAGCACGGGCGAGAGCGTGACAATCGCGGCCAGCGCGGCGGCCCGGTCGAACGCGCTCTTGACGAGGTTTTGGCCGAAAGTCAGCGGCTTGCCATAGACGTCGATCAGCGGCAGGCCGCCGAACGCCGCGTGATCCTTGGTGGGCACGCGGAAGCCGACCATATCGGGCGCGAGGCTGATCTCGACCGGCATTTTGTGCAGCTTGCGGAGGATCTCCAGCAGGCGTTGCTCGGCCGAATGCGGCAGCGCTACGACGATCCGGTCAATTTCCATGAGGCGCGACATCTCGACGAGGTCCGCTGTCGTGCCGTGCGGCAAGGCGCGCAGGCCGTCGCCGATGATGCTGCGCCCGGCGCGGTCGTCGAAGACGCCGACCATCTCGATGTCGGAGCAAGCGCCGAGCCGCTCGACGAGCCGCTCGGCGAGGTCGCCCGTGCCGTAGACCGCGACAAGCTGCTTCAGCCGGCCGGCGCGCTGCCAGCGCGATTGCAAGGCGGCTAGCCCACCGCGCACCACCGCAATCTCGGCCATCGCGATGGCCGCCCAGCCGAGCAGCCAGGCGACGAGCGGCGCGCGCTCCGCTGGCGCGGGCTGGAACACCGCGATCGCCGCGATGAGCGCAAAGCCAAACGCCACCAGCACATGAACGACGCTGTCGCCGAGCAGCGCCGCCAGGCGTTGCCGAGTGACGTCCTGCGACGCCCCGGTCAGGCCGCGCATCATCAGCGCGAGCACCAGCGCGGCGGTCGCGCCGGGCAGGAATGGCAGCGGCCACGGGATCGCCGATTGCAGCGCAAGGCTCACCATGCCGGCGATCAGCACACAGACAAAATCGATCAGCTGCAGCGCTGATGCGACGGCGGCCGGCCGCACCCGCGGCGGCCGTTTGCCGTCGAATGTCACGCGCCGCGGCGGCGGGGTGCGATCGTCGCGCGAGCCGGGCGCGATGCGCGCGATCCGGCTCGGAGTAACACGCCCGGCGGTGGGCCGCGACAGTGTTCCGGTGCCAGGACCAGAAACACCTGGGCGATAGGGACTCCGTGCCAGACGTGCGATGGCCCCGCTATCGGCGACGCGATCAGATGGCATGGCGGAGGTATTTCCTTCCTCGGCGATTAGTCGGCAACTTGCGGGCGGTCTCGTTTAAAACCCACGAAACGCCAATAATCTATGGCGATCTTGAGTAAAATGCATTTCAATAGGTGCTTAATTGTTTGTTAAAAGACGTGGTTAAGAAATCATTGCTTTAGCGTGCGATCAATGGCTGCCTTATCACTATAACGGTACGGACAAAGCGTTGCTCGAATCTTTCGGTCTCAAAAAAATTTTGCGGCTAGCGGCGGCTTTTTCGTTCGCCGTCGCGTCCCTTATGTGCCCGCGCGCGTCGGCCGACGACGCCGTGCAGGGGCGGCACGGCATGGTCGTCACCGCGCAGCGTGAGGCAAGCGCGGCCGGGCTCGAAATCCTCAAGGCCGGGGGCAACGCGGTCGATGCCGCGGTCGCGATCGGCTACGCGCTAGCGGTCGTCGACCCGTGCTGCGGCAATATCGGCGGCGGCGGGTTCATGCTGATCCACATCGCGGCCGGGGCGGGCGTGGCGAGCGACAAGGTCGGCGATCATTTTGTCAATTTCCGTGAGACCGCGCCTGGGGCGGCGAAGCCGGATATGTATCTCGACACCGGCGGCAATCCGATCGCCACGGCGAGCCGCGAGGGCTATCGCGCGGTCGCGGTGCCGGGCACGGTCGAGGGGCTCGATTTTGCGCTGAGGCGCTACGGACGTCTCGGGCATCTCGGCCGCGCGCAGGTGATGGCGCCGGCAATCGCGCTGGCGCGGCATGGTTTTGTCCTCGGTGCGGCTGACGCGGCGATCATTGCCCGCGATGCCAAGCGTCTCGCGACCGACCCCGAGGCGGCGCGCATTTTTTTGCACCCCGACGGCACGCCTTACATGGAAGGCGAACGGCTCGTGCAACCCGACCTCGCGGCGACGCTCGAAAGAATCGTCGCCGGCGGCGGCGCCGACGCTTTTTACCGCGGTCCCATCCCGGCCGCCGTCGCGGCGGCGTCCGCCGCGCATGGCGGCATCATCACCGCGCTGGACCTTGAAGGCTATTCTGCGATCGAGACCGCGCCGCTCCGCTGCGCCTATCACGGCGTCGAGATCGTCACCGCGCCGGCGGGCGGAGGCGGCGTGACGCTGTGCGAAATCCTCGGCGTCATGGCCGGCGAGGACCTTGTTCGCACCGACCCGCACTCGCCGCGTGCCGTGCATTTCGCCGTCGAGGCGATGCGCCGCGCGTTCTTTGACCGCAATACGCTGCTCGGCGATCCGCAATTTGTCGCCAACCCGGTCGAGCGGCTGCTGTCACCCGCTTACGCCGCGGCGATCCGGCATGCGATCGATCCCGACTGGGCCACCCCTTCGGCGACGCTCGGCTCGGTGACGCCGGCGGACGAGAAACCGCAGACCACGCATTATTCGGTGGTCGACGGCGAGGGTAACGCGGTCGCCGTGACCTATACGATCAACGGCAATTTCGGCGCCGGCGTTGTCGCGCCCGGCACCGGCTTTCTGCTCAACAACGAGATGGACGATTTTGCCGCGAAGCCTGGCGCCGCCAACATGTTCGGGTTGGTGCAGGGCAGCGCCAACACGATCGCGCCCGGCAAGCGGCCGCTCTCGTCGATGTCGCCGGCCTTTATCGAGAACGCCGACGGCAAACCCATCTACGTACTCGGCAGCCCGGGCGGCCCGCGCATCATCACCGCGGTGCTCGAGACGATCATGAACCTCGTCGACTTCGGGCTGTCGCCGGCCGATGCGGTCGCCGCGGCGCGCTACCATCATCAATACCTGCCCGACACGCTGTTCTACGAGACCGGCGGCCTGCCGCCCGACACGCTCAGTGCGCTCGCGGCGATGGGCTACACCCTCAAGGAGCAGTCGCCGTGGGGCGCGGTCGAGCTGATCGCGATCGGGCCGGACGGCGTGCTGACGGGAGTCAACGACCCGCGTCGCCCGGCGGGCGCGGCAATGGGCGACTAAGCGCTAGCGATCCTCGCGCTCGGCGAGCCAGCCGGTGATGATGTTCTGCGGGATCGTAAAACCCTGGTCGAGCACCTCGGCGCTCGCCACCCGGTCGGTGCGGAAGTGGCGGATGTCGTCGCGCAGCTCGCACCAGGCGCAGACCAGCGTCGCCTCGACATAATAGGCGATCGCGAAGGGCTGGATGACCCGCCGCGTCTCGCGGCCGTCTTCGTCCTGATAGGCAATGCGCACCTTGCGGGCGTCGCGGATCGCGTGGCGGAAGATCGTCGGCAGGTCGCGTTGCGCCGGCACCGGGGCGCCGCTCTTGGACACATAGACCGGCGTCGTGGTCAGGTAGTCGCGCAGCGGGTCGGGCACGACCAGCGTCACTTTCGACAGGACGCTTTCCGCCGCTTTCTGCAGGCCGGGATCGCCGGTGCGCCCTAACATGCGGACGCCGATCGCGATCGCCTCCGCCTCGTCCTCGGTGAACATCAACGGCGGCAGGTCGAAGCCGCGCCGCAGCACATAGCCAATCCCCGCCGCGCCCTCGATCGGGATGCGCCGCGCCTGCAGGGTCGCGATGTCGCGATAAACCGTGCGCACGGTCACTTCCAATTCGTCGGCGATCGAAGCGGCGGTAACGGGCGCCCTCGCCGCCCGTAGAATCCTCAGGATGTCGAACAATCGATCGGCGCGGCGCAGCGGCATGATCGCTCCTGACAAAACGCTGTCAGCAGGGCGAGGGTACACTCGCCGCAATTCCACACAAGGAGCCTTCTCATGAGCAGCGCCGGGAGCGGCTTTGCCGCGTTTCGCGGCCCCATCGATCGCCGGGTTTTCGAACCTGGGTTCGAGCTGTGGCTGCGGGTGAGCGGGGCGGTGCGCCGGCTCTGGCTGGCTGTCGTTACGCTGCCGGATCGCGGCCCGAACGCAGAGCCGCTGCCGCCCGAATTTTTTCGCTTCCCCCGTTTCTAGGAGAAAACAATGCCGAGCATTCGCACCAACCTCGATGATGTCGCCTGGACCCCGTGGACCGAGGCTTTCGGTGAAGGCGCGTTTTATGAAGGCAGCCCGATCATCGAGGTCAAAACGCTGAGCGATCGCCGCGCCGAAGGCGCCGGTATCGCCTATTTGCTGCGGTTCAGCCCGCCCGCGGGCAAGCTAATCAAGGTTGTCGCGGTCGCGCGGTCGGACGAGCACATCTTTAATCTCGCCGGCGGCCGGGCAACCAAATCCGGACAGCCGGTCAGCGGCGCGGGCGGGTATTCGCTCAATCCCGACGGACAGCCGCACAGCGCGATGATCGCGAGCGAGACCACGGCTTTCGTGCTCTATACCGGCGAGCCGGATGAGGTGAAATCGGTCGAGGTGCTCGACATCGAGCCGGCTGCAGGCAGCGAGGCCGCGTAGCTAGGGCACCGGTTCGAGGCATGGGCGGTAGACCTGGTCGGGCGCCGCATAGACGCCGCACAAAAGCCCGTTGTCGATATGCATGTCGGTGTAGCGCGTGCAGTCGAACGATTTGCCGTCACTGGTTCGCTTGCAGCTGCGCGGGCGGTCGTAGAAATAGTTTTGCGTGCTCGACGCATCGTAGCTGCGGTTCGCCTGATGCAGCACGGTTCCCGAAACGCGGACAACGACCGCGAGCGGCGTCACCTGGTCGATTACGTAATCGACTTCGGTCATCCCGACCGGACCGCGCCAATGCCCGGGATGCAGGGGCTCGCGGTCACCGATCGCGTGGCGCGCGATCGGATAGTTGGGCTGCGGCTGCGGAGAGCAGGCGACGACAAGCAAGACCGCGATCGCAAGCGCGCCCGACACGAGAATAAAGTTTTTCGACATGTTGCCCCGAACACATCATGGCCGGACTTGTTCCGGCCATTCTGTGGGATTTGCTTGGAGATCCCCGGGACAAGCCGAGGGATGACGAAAATTGCGTTTGGTCGGCTCAGTGACCGGCGTGACCGTCCTTTGGCATCTCGGCCAATTCGAACAATAGATTACCGGTCGCCTTCGGGTCGATAAAGGCGATGCGGCAATTGGCGTGGCCGATGATCGGTTCGTCGTTGAGCAGCGGCGTACCCTTGGCCTTCAGCTCGGCGAGTGCCTCGTCGATATCCTCGACCTCAAAGCAGATGTGAAAGAGGCTCTGGCCCTTTTCCTTGAGCCACTTGGTGGCGCCGGACTCCGCCGTCACGCCCTGCAGAAGCTCGATATAGGTCTCGCCAACCGGGAGCATGCCGATGCGCGTCGCCGCGCGATCCTCGGTGTATTCGAGATCGAGGCCGAATTTGTCGCCAAGCAGCTTGGCCATGAAATCCATGTCCTCGACCGCGACGGCGATGTGCTCGATGCGCTTGATCTTCATGCCGCTCTCCTTGCCTCAGCCAGCCGGCGTTTCCACCAGCACATTGTACCCGCGCGCCGCCTCGGCGATCTCGCGCCAGGTCTCGTCGTCGATCGGCACACCTTCGGCGATCCGCTTCTCGCGCGACAGGCGCTCGGGGTCGCCTGGAATCAGCACCGGCTCGGACGGGTTGCGCGCCGGCGAGGCGGTCACATAGTCGGTCATCGCGGTGATCTCGTCGATCATCCAGCTGCGATCGACGATCCGTCCAGGGTCGATGACCACCAGCAGAAACCCGTTCGTCACCGACTCCGCCTCCTGCCGCTCGGGGCGCATCGTGCCGCTGCCGGTGACCGCGCCCGCCAGCATTTCGCAGATAAAGGCGAGCGCGTAGCCCTTGTGCTCGCCAAAGGTAAAGAGCGAGCCGCGCGGCCTTCGATACATCACGTGCGGGTCGGTGGTCGGCCGCCCGGTATTGTCGAGCAGCGTGTCGGGCGCGATCTGCTGGCCCTTGTTGCGTGCGACGCGCACCTTTCCCATCGCGATCTTGCTCGTCGCCATGTCGGCGATGATGGGCCGATCCGGGGTCGGGCCGGGGATCGCGATCGTCACCGGGTTGGTGCCAAACCGCCCGTCGCCGCCGCGCCAGGGCGCCACCGCCGGCTTCTGGTCGGTGAGGTTGACAAACGAGATCGAGACGAGGCCCTCGGCGGCGCACATCTCGCCATAGGTGCCGACCCGGCCGATATGGTGCGCGTTGCGCAGCGCCACGACCGCGACACCGTTTTCCTTCGCCCGCGCAATGCCGCGCAGCGTCGCCTCGCGCGCGGTGATCTGGCCGTAGCCGCGCGCGCCGTCATAGACGATGAACGCGCCGTTATCGCTGATGACGTGGCCGTTCTCGTTCGCCTTGGCCCTGTCGTTGCCGAGGTTGCGCAGATAGTTGGGGATCATCCCGACGCCATGACTGTCATGGCCCTTGAGATTGGCCTCGACGAGGTGGTCGACGACGAGCCCGGCCTCCTCCTCGCTGCTTCCGGCGGCGACAAAAATGCGGCGGCCGATGCGGCGGAGTTCGTTGTGATCGACAGTTGGCATCGGGGGTCCTTCAGGCTTTGGCGTGGCGTTCCGGCGCGGCAGGGTAGACGCCCAGTATCTTGACCTCGGTCGAGAAGAATTCGAGCTCTTCGAGGGCGAACTTGAGCGGCCGGTCGTCGGGGTGCGCCTCGACATCGGCGTAGAACTGGGTCGCGGTGAAATTGCCGTTGACCATGTAGCTTTCGAGCTTGGTCATATTGATGGCGTTGGTCGCGAACCCGCCCAGCGCCTTGTAGAGCGCGGCGGGCACGTTGCGCACGTTGAAGACAAAGGTCGTCACGGTCGGCTTGCCGCGCGGCGCGCGCTTCTCGGCTTTCGACATCACCAGAAACCGCGTCGTGTTATGCGCGGCGTCCTCGATATTCGCGGCCAGCGATTGGAGGCCGTAGATCTGCCCGGCGAGCTCCGAGGCGATCGCCGCGACGCTCGGATCGCGGCTTTCCGCGAGCTCGGCCGCGGCGCCGGCGGTATCGATCGCGACTTCGGCTTTTAGTTTGTGCTTGCGCAGGAACTTGCGCGTCTGGCCCAGCGCGTGGACATGGCTGCGCACCAGCTTGATCTGGTCGAGCGTCACGCCCGGCAGCGCCAAGAGATGATGGTGCACCGGCTCGAAATGCTCGCCGATGATAAAGAGCCCCGAATCCGGCATCAGGTGGTGGATATCGGCGACTCGGCCGGCGACCGAATTCTCGATCGGGATCATGCCGAGCCCCGCCCGTCCGTCGCGCACCGCCGCGAAGGCATCCTCGAACTGGGTAGAGGGCAGCGTCTCGACACCGGGAAACGCATGCCGGCAGGCGAGGTCGGAATAGGCGCCGGGCGCGCCCTGAAAGGCGATGAGGCGAGAGGGGTCGGAGCTACTCACGGGCATCCATGTGTTCGTCGTCCCGGCGAAAGCCGGGACCCAGGTTCGCCCTAGATACTGGCCTTCGCCGGTATGGCGAAGAATATTATTGCGTTGCAGCCACCTGCGCCCGCACGCGCTCTAGATCGCCCGGCGTGTCGACCTGGCCGCCATGCTGGTCGGCCGCGATCAGGGTCACCGAGATCGTCATGCCGTTTTCGAGCGCGCGCAGCTGCTCCAAGCGCTCGCGCAACTCGAGCACGCCGCGCGGCAGCGTCACATAGCGATCGAGCGCGTCGCGGCGATAGGCATAGAGCCCGATATGCTCGTAATGCGACCCCTCGCCCCACGGCACCGGAAGCTTTGAGAAATAGAGCGCGCGCGCCGGTTTCGCCGGGTCGGTAAACCCGGCGACAACCTTGTTGACATGATCCTGCGTGAGCTGCGCCGGATCTTCGATGACCGCGCAAAGCGTCGCGATGTCGATCTCCGGGTCGGCCAGCGCTTCATAGGCGAGGCAGATCGCCGTCGGCTCGATCATCGGCATGTCGCCCTGGACGTTGATGACCGCGTCATGGGCGTGGCCGGGGTCGAGCGCGGTGATCGCTGCATGGATGCGGTCGGAGCCAGTCGGCAGATCGGGGTCGGTCATCACCGCGCGACCGCCAGCCGCTTCGATCGCCTCGGCGATCTCGCGGTCGCCGCACGCGACGACGACCGGCCCGAGCTCGGCGGCTACGGCGCGGCGCCAGACATGCACGATCATCGGGGCGCCGGCGATATCGGCGAGCGGCTTTTGCGGCAGCCGGGTCGAGGCCAGCCGCGACGGTATCAGCACGATCGGATTCTGCGGCGCAACTCGCGGCATGGTTTCAGCAAAGAATCATCGGTGCCAGGGGTAGGTAGCGACAACATGCCCGGTTCGGGCGATCGCCGGAAGCGTGATAATTGAGTTGAGCCGTCGTACGGAATCCGGTTTGCTGCGGCCACGATGGGCGCGTCACGAAACCGCGCCGCGAGAAAGAGCGGAAAGGGGACGATGTCATCCTTCGAGTGGAACAAGATCATTGCCTCGGTACTCACCGCAATGATCATCGCCATGGTGACGGGGGTCGTGGCGCAAAGCATCGTGCACCCCCTGAAGCTTGAAAAGGCCGCCTATTTGCCACCGGGCGCCACTGGCGAGGCCGGCGGCGCGCCGGCTGAAAGCGCAGCGGCGCCAGCGGAGAAGCCCGACCCGATCGACATGTCCAAGGCCGACCCGAAGAAAGGCGAGCAGGTCGCCAAGGTCTGCCTGCAATGCCACACCTTCAACAAGGGCGAGCCCAACAAGATCGGCCCGAACCTGTTTGGCGTCGTCGGCGACAACGAGAACATCGCTTCCGTGCCGGGTTACACGTTCTCGAGTGCCTTGTTGGCCGACAAGGACAAGAAATGGGACCTGGACGAGCTCAATCAGTGGCTGTGGAAGCCGCAATCCTTTGCGCACGGCACCAAGATGACTTTTGCCGGCCTGCCCAAGGCGCAGGACCGCGCCGATGTCATCGCCTATCTGCAGACGCTGAAATAGCTATATCTCCGCATTTCTGAAGGCGGGGTCGCCGGCTCCGGTGAGGAACCATCCCGGCGAAGGCCGGGACCTATGTTTCCAATCGCTCGAAACACTGAAAAATGGGCCCCGGCCTTCGCCGGGGTGAGCAGGATCACGCGTCGCTGGGCTTGTGAATGAGCAGCGCAGACCTAGACCCCTATCTCACCCTCGCGAGCGAGCTGGCCGACGCCGCCGGCGCGGCGATCCAGCCGTATTTCCGCACCGCGCTCGCGGTCGACGACAAGATCGATCTGAGCCCGGTCACCGCCGCCGATCGCGCCGCCGAAGAGGTGATGCGCCGGCTCATCGCCGCGCGCTTTCCCGAGCACGGCATTATCGGCGAGGAATACGGCCGCGAGCGTGAGGATGCCGAGTTCGTCTGGGTACTCGACCCGATCGACGGCACCAAATCCTTTATCAGCGGTGTGCCGCTGTTCGGCACGCTGATCGCGCTCGCGCGTCGCGGTAAGCCGATCCTCGGGATCATCGATCAGCCGATCTCGCGCGAGCGCTGGGTCGGTGCGACGGGCCGCGCCACGACGCATAACGGCAAGCCCGCGCGTTGCCGGTCGTGCGCGGGAATTGCCGCGGCAACCGTGTTCGCAACCACGCCCGACATGTTCGAAGGGGCTGACGCCGAGGCCTTCGCACGCGTGCACGACGCCGCCAAGCTGGTGCGCTACGGCGCCGACTGTTACGCCTATGGGCTCGTCGCGCTCGGCTTTGCCGATGTCGTCATCGAGGCGAGCCTCAAGCCCTACGATTTCGGCGCGATGCTGCCGATCATTGAAGGCGCCGGCGGGATCGCGACCGATTGGCAGGGCGCGCCGCTTGGGCTTTCGTCCGATGGCAGGGTGCTGATTGCCGGCGACAAGCGTACGCATAGCGATGCGCTCGCCTTGCTGCGAGGATGAACGCACCCACCCGCTGCAACAACGGGAAGCCGGCCATGTACAGAAGATCGTTCCTGCTCGGCGTCGCGTTGTTGCTCGCCGCCGGCCGCGCCGTGAAGGCCGCGGTGACCTACGGCATGTCGCTTTACGGCGACTTCAAATACCCGCCCGAGTTCAAGCATTACGACTACGTCAACCCGGACGCGCCCAAGGGCGGCACGATGCGTATGGAGTCGCTCGGCACGTTCGATACGCTCAACCCTTTCGTCGTTAAGGGCGTGCCGGCGGCCGGCATCGGTATGATCTTCGATACGCTGATGACGCGCAGCGACGATGAGGCCGCGACCGACTATCCGCTCATCGCCGAAAGCGCCGACCTCGCGGATGACCGCGCCTCGGTCGTCTACAACCTGAACCCGAAGGCGAAGTTCAACGACGGCACCCCGGTCACCCCCGAGGACGTGGTGTGGAGCTTTGAGACGCTGCGCGACAAGGGCGCGCCGCTCTACCGCTTCTATTACGGCGATGTGACCAAGGTTGAAATTCAGGGCGATCACGCGGTGAAGTTCACCTTCAAGAATGGCCAGAACCGTGAGCTGCCGGCGATCCTGAGCGAGCTGCCGGTGCTGCCCAAGGCCTATTGGGCGAACCGCGATTTCGAGAAGACGACGCTCGACGCGCCGCTCGGTAGCGGCCCCTATAAGATCGCCTCGGTCGACCCCGGAAAATCCATCACCTACCAGCGCGCCGCCGATTATTGGGCCAAGGATTTGCCGGTCAATGTCGGTCGCTTCAATGTCGACTCGATCCGCTACGACTATTATCGCGACGCCACGGTCGCGCTCGAGGCGTTCAAGGCCGGCGCGTACGATATCCGGGAGGAGAAGTCGTCAAAGTCCTGGGCGACCGGGTATGACGGGCCGGCGCTGCGCGACGGGCTGATCAAGAAGGTCACGATACCCGACCACAACCCCGCGCCGATGCAGGGATTCGGCTTTAATCTGCGTCGGCCGCTGTTTCAGGACCCGAAGGTGCGCCAGGCGCTTGCATATGCGTTCGATTTCGAATGGTCGAACCAGAACCTGTTTTACGGCGCCTACACGCGCACGCGCAGCTATTTCGACAATTCCGAACTGGCCGCGACCGGCGTGCCGCAGGGTGACGAGCTGAAAATCCTCGAACCTTTCAAGGGCCAGATCCCGGACGAGGTTTTCACCAAGGAGTATGATCCGCCGAAATACACCGACACATTCACCATCCGCGACGGGCTGCGCGACGCGCTCGACCTCCTGAAGCAGGCTGGCTGGAGCTTTAAGGGCGAACAGCTCGTCAACGACAAGACCGGCGAGCCATTCAAGTTCGAGATTCTCGATTACGACCCGGCGATCGAGCGGGTGGCGCTGCCGTTTATTCAGATCCTCAAGCGGCTCGGCGTCACCGCGACCATGCGGACGGTCGACGTGTCGCAATACGAACAGCTGATGAACAATTTCAATTACGACATGAACGTCTCGATCTTTCCGCAGTCGCTGTCGCCGGGGAACGAGCAGCGCGAGTTTTTCGGCTCCAAAGCCGCCGATCAGCCGGGCAGCCAGAACACCCTCGGCATCAAGAGCCCGGTCATCGACCAACTCATCGAAGCGATCATTTCCGCGCAGACCCGCGCCGATCTGGTCGCGCATGTAAAGACGCTCGATCGGGTGCTGCAGTGGGGCTACTACCTGATTCCGCAATACCATCTGCCGGATCACTGGGTCGCCTATTGGGACAAGTTCCGGCGGCCGGAAACCGCGCCGAAATACGCGCTTGGCCTCGATACCTGGTGGATCGACCAGCAGGCCGAGCAGAGCGTCGACACCAAGAAGCAGAGCGAGAAGAAGTGATCGCCTACGCGATCCGCCGCGTCCTTCTGATGATCCCGACGCTGTTCGCGATCATGGTGGTGAATTTTTTCATCATCCAGGCCGCGCCGGGCGGCCCGGTGCAGCAGATGATCGCCAAGCTGAAGGGCAACATGGTGAGCGCCACCGCGCGAGTCACCGGCGAAACCAGCGAGACCGCGGTGGCAAAGAGCGGCGACAGCAGCTTTTACCGCGGCGCGCAGGGCATCGACCCCGCGCTCATCAAGCAGCTCGTGCACCAATACGGCTTCGACAAACCGCCGCTGGAGCGGTTCGAGCTGATGATGAAGCACTACGTGATGTTCGATTTCGGCGACAGCTTCTTCCAGGATCGTAGCGTCGTCAGCCTGATCCGCGACAAGCTGCCGGTGTCGATCTCCATCGGCCTATGGACAACGCTCATCACCTATCTGGTGTCGATCCCGTTGGGAATACGCAAGGCGGTCAAGGACGGCTCTAGCTTCGACATCTGGACGAGCTCGGTGATCATCATTGGCTACGCGGTGCCGAGTTTCCTCTTCGCGGTGCTGCTGATCGTGCTGTTCGCCGGCGGCAGCTATCTGACGGTTTTCCCGCTGCGCGGCCTGGTCAGCGACAATTGGTCGAGTTTCTCGTGGCCGATGCGGCTCGCCGATTATTTCTGGCACATCGCGCTACCGATCATCGCGCTTGTCATCGGCAGCTTCGCGACGCTGACCATGCTGACCAAGAACTGCTTCCTCGACGAGATCAACAAGCAATACGTGCTGACCGCGCGCGCCAAGGGCGCGAGCGAGCGGCGCGTGCTCTATGGCCACATCTTCCGCAATGCGATGCTGCTGGTGGTGGCGAGCTTTCCGGCGGCCTTTGTCTCGATCCTCTTCACCGGATCGCTGCTGATTGAGGTGATCTTTTCATTGGACGGGCTCGGCCTTTTGGGCTTCGACGCCGCGATCAACCGCGACTACCCGATCATGTTCGGGACGCTTTACGTGTTCACGCTGATCGGCCTCGTGCTCAAGCTGATCAGCGATTTGACCTATATGTTCATCGACCCGCGCATCGATTTCGGTACTCGCGGCGGTTGAACGTTTTACGTGCGCGCGGCGTTTGCGCGCACCCTCTCCCGGAAAGAACCCGCTCTTCCCATGCTTAAAAGGGCAGGCTTGTTGCCTCATTCGCTGAGGCCGGTGCGCGGGAACCCGCTGCTCGAAGACTGCGCCGGGGGGAGCGCCGTTTCTCAGGTAGAGGAGCTTTCAATGAAACGAGTATTGCTGACTGCTGCCGCGCTGGCGGTTGCGACAGGTTTGGGTGCGGCTGGCGCTTCGGCCGCCGACATCGCCCAGCCGGCCCCGGGGACTGTCGTCTACGGTGCGGTCCAAGGCAACCCGCCGCCGGGTGCCGTTCCTCCTGGTAACCTGCCGCAGGGCTACCAGTATCGCTGGGTCTACAGCTACAACAATCACGGCTACTATGGTCACTGGGAAGCCGAGCGTATCGGGTCGTAATCGGCCGGACGCATGATATCGGGCCCGCCAGGCGTCGCGAGATGCCTGGCGGGTTTTTCTTGTCGATTAGCGAGCACCAAGTCGCGCCGGCCGCTTTGACGAGCGCGGTTCTTACCGGCACACTTCGCGGAACCAGCCATGGAGTGTCCATGATGACGGGCTTTCGCGTCGCCCTTGTCCAGCCGATCACCGTCCCGCCGCCCGATGACGAGGCGAATGTCGCCGCCGCGATCGAGTGGATCGCGCGGGCGGCGTCGCAGGGCGCCGATTTTGTCTGCTTCCCGGAGAATTATCCCGGCCCGTGGCGCATGCCGGCGCATTATGATCCCGCGCCACGCATCGCCGAAGCGGCCGCCAAGCACGGCACCCACGTGGTGTTCAGCACGATCGAGCCGATCGATCGTGACAAGGCGACCGCCTATAACCTCACCTGCATGGCTTTTCCCGACGGCCGTCCGGTGGCGCGCTATCGCCGCAGCCACCCGAACGGGCCGTGGATCTACACCGGCGGCAAATATTGGGAATTCCAGTACGTCGCCGGCAGCGACTATCCCGTCTTCGACACCAAGCACGGCAAGGTCGGCCTCGCGATGTGCAGCGAGGTCTACATGCCCGAGGTGACCCGCGCGCTGGCGCTGCGCGGCGCCGAGCTGATCTTTATGCCGGCTGGGCTCGACAAGCGTCGGCTGTGGGAGACGTGGCGCACCCTTCTCTGGGCGCGCGCGATCGAGAACCTGGCGATCGTTGTCTCGACGCAAAACCTCATAAGCCATGCCAATCGCGGTCTGGCGATCGTCACCTCGCCCGAATCGATCCTCTATGAGAGTCAGGTCGCCGGGATGGGCGTCGTCGAGATCAATCTCGACCGAGTGCGCGAGCTGCGCAACGGCCGTGACAGCGGCGGCTCGTCCGAACGCTGCGGCGCCAAGGAAGGCGTGCTCTCCGAGCAATGGCAGCGCCCGGAACTTTACGACAGCTTCTATCCGCGCCCGCTCAAGTCCGCCGCAGAATAGCCGCTCGTCTTTGCGACCCCGGACTTGATCCGGGGGAAGCAATCTCGATCCGTCTTGGCCCTTTGCGCACGGAGATTGCCGCGTCGCGCGTCGCGCTCCTCGCACGACGCAGCTTATTCCTCATATCAGCCAATAGTTTCGCGCCGGTGCCGCTTGGTTGACACCTTGGGGGGCCGGGGCTAAGTCAACGGCCAGCTGTCGCAGCAAGTTTGGCGAACTTTCCGCCGGGACAAAAACGATGATTTCCGACCCGCGGCCCTTATCGCCCCATCTGCAAATCTACCGCTGGCAGCTCACGATGACGTTGTCGATCCTGCACCGGATAACCGGTGTTGGGCTCGCGGTGGGCGCGGTGCTGCTGGTGTCGTGGTTTGGCTCTGCCGCCGACGGGGCGGTTCCTTTCGCCAAGTTCCAAGGATTTCTCGGTTCGCCGATCGGGCTCGTCATGCTGTTCGGGTGCAGCGTCGCGCTGTTCTACCATCTGAGTAACGGCATCCGGCACCTGGTATGGGATACCGGCCATGGCCTCGACTTGAAGAGCGTCTATGTCGGCGGCTGGACGGTTCTCGTCGCGACCGTGGCCTTGACGGTCATCGTCTGGGGCGCCGGCCTTTCGGTGTGGAGGCATTGAGATGGCGATGAGCCAGATGCGCTCTCCGCTCGGCCGCGTGCTCGGCCTGGGATCGGCCAAGGAAGGCGTCGAGCACTGGTGGATGCAACGCCTCACCGCGATCGCGATGGTGCCGCTCGCCATCTGGTTCACTATCTGCGCGCTCGGAATGATCGGCGCCGACCGCGCCGCGATGGTCGTCTGGATGCATTCGCCGATGTCGCCGGTGTTCGCGATCCTGCTGATCGTCGCCGCCATCTACCATTTGTCGCTCGGGCTGCAGGTGGTCATCGAGGACTACGTTCATAGCGAGGGCTGGAAGCTCGGCCTGATCATCGTGATGCGCCTGTGGTGCATCGTGCTGATCGGGCGCGGCGTTCTCGCCGTGCTGACCCTGGCGTTCGCGGCTAGCTGAAAGCGAGGCCCTACATGCCTGCCGCTTATCCCATCATCAATCACGAATACGACGTGGTCGTCGTCGGCGCCGGCGGCGCCGGCTTGCGCGCGACCCTCGGCTGTACCGTCGAGGGGCTAAAGACCGCCTGCATCTCGAAGGTCTTCCCGACCCGCAGCCATACCGTCGCGGCGCAGGGCGGGATCGGCGCGGCGCTCGGCAATATGGGACCGGACGACTGGCGCTGGCACATGTACGACACCGTCAAGGGGTCGGACTGGCTCGGCGACCAGGATGCAATCGAATACATGTGCCGCAACGCGATCCCCGCGGTCTACGAGCTCGAGCATTTCGGCGTGCCGTTCTCGCGCACCGAAGCGGGCACGATCTATCAGCGGCCGTTTGGCGGCCACATGATGGAATTCGGCGAAGGCCAGCCGGCCAACCGCGCCTGCGCCGCCGCCGACCGCACTGGCCACGCGATCCTGCACACGCTCTATCAGCAGTCGCTGCGCAACAACGCCGAGTTCTTTGTCGAGTATTTCGCGCTCGACCTGATCATGGACGATGACGGCGCCTGCCGCGGCGTGCTCGCCTGGAACCTGATGGACGGCACGATCCACCGCTTCCGCGCGCATATGGTGATCCTCGCGACCGGCGGGTACGGCCGCACCTACCTCACCTGCACCTCGGCGCATACCTGCACCGGCGACGGCAACGCGATGGTGTTGCGCGCCGGGCTGCCGCTGCAGGATATGGAGTTCATCCAGTTCCATCCGACCGGCATCTACGGCGCCGGTTGCCTGATCACCGAGGGCGCGCGCGGCGAGGGCGGCTACGTCACCAACAGCGAGGGCGAGCGCTTCATGGAGCGCTACGCGCCGCACGCCAAGGACCTCGCCTCGCGCGATGTCGTCAGCCGGGCGATGACCATCGAGATCCGCGAGGGGCGCGGCTGCGGCCCGAACAATGACTTCATCATGCTGCACCTCGAGCATATCGATCCGAAGGTGCTGCATCTGCGGCTGCCCGGCATCTCCGAGACCGCGAAGATTTTCGCCAATGTCGATGTGACGCGCGAGCCGATCCCGATCCTGCCGACGGTGCACTACAACATGGGCGGCGTGCCGACCAACTATCGCGGCGAGACGCTGCGCCCGACCGATAGCGACCCGGATGCGGTGTGTCCGGGCTTGATGGCGGTGGGCGAAGGCGCCTGCGTCTCAGTGCACGGCGCCAACCGGCTTGGCACCAATTCGCTCCTCGACATCGTCGTCTTTGGCCGCGCCGCGGCGCAGCGCGCGGCGGAGGTGGTGAAGCCGGGCGTTGCGCACCCGCCGCTCGCCAACGGCATCGAGGCTTCGCTCGACCGCTTCGACGCGGTGCGCCATTCGAAGGGGCCGCGCATGGCCGGCGCGATCCGCACCGAGATGCAGCGGATCATGCAAAACAACTGCGCGGTATTCCGCACCACCGATGTGCTCAAGGAAGGCGTCGAGAAGATCGACACCGCGGCGCGCAGCTTTGCCGAGCTTGGGATCAACGACCGCTCGCTGATCTGGAACAGCGATCTCGTCGAGGCGCTCGAACTGCGGAACCTGCTCGAACAATCGGTCGTCACCTTGCATTCGGCCGACGCGCGCAAGGAAAGCCGCGGCGCGCATGCGCATGAAGACTTCCCGGAGCGCGACGACGTCAACTGGATGAAGCACACCGTCGCCTGGCTCGAGGGCGAGTGCGACGTACAGCTCGGCTATCGCCCGGTGCATCTCAACACGCTGTCGAACGAGGTCCAGTCGTTCCCGCCGAAAGCCCGGGTTTACTGAGCATGCCGTCATTGCGAGCGCAGCGAAGCAATCTCCGACCCGCCTGGCCCCCCTCGGAGGGGGATCGCCACGTCGCGCTTTGCGCTTCTCGCGATGACGCGGAGAGATAGATGGTCGAGTTTGCCCTTCCGAAAAACTCCAAGATCGGCACCGGCAAGACCCACACGCCGCCGCCGAACGCCAAGCAGCCGCGGCGCTTCAACATCTATCGCTGGAGCCCAGACGGCGGGACCAACCCGACGATCGACACCTATACGGTCGACCTCGCCGATTGCGCGCCGATGGTGTTGGACGCCCTCATCAAGATCAAGAATGAGGTCGACACCACCCTGACCTTCCGCCGCTCGTGCCGTGAGGGGATTTGCGGCTCCTGCGCGATGAATATCGACGGCACCAACACACTCGCGTGCCTCAAGGCGATCGACGATATCAAGGGCGACGTCAACATCTACCCGCTGCCGCATATGCCGGTGGTCAAGGACCTCGTGCCCGATCTGAGCCACGCCTACGCGCAGTATCAGTCGGTGCAGCCCTGGCTGCAGGCAGATAGCCCGCCGCCGCCCGACAAGGAGCGGCTGCAATCCGAGGACGAGCGCGCCAAGCTCGACGGGCTGTGGGAATGCATCCTGTGCTTTTGCTGCTCGACCTCGTGCCCGAGCTATTGGTGGAACGGCGAGCGCTATCTCGGCCCGGCGATTCTGCTGCAGGCGTATCGCTGGCTCGCCGACAGTCGTGACGAAAAAACAGGTGAGCGCCTCGATGAGCTCGAAGACCCATTCCGGCTCTATCGCTGTCACACGATCATGAACTGCACCCGCACCTGCCCAAAGAATCTCAACCCGGCGAAGGCGATCGCCGAAATCAAGAAGATGATGGTGCTGCGGCGCTAGGCGAGGAGGCAGCCGGATGCTGACCGTCTGGGGGCGCCGCAGCTCGTTCAACCTGCAAAAGGTCATGTGGCTCGTCGCCGAGCTCGGACTGCCGCATCGCCATATTCCAGCCGGGGGCGATTTCGGCATCAAGGATACGCCCGAATTCCTCGCGATGAACCCGCACGGCCTGGTCCCCGTGATCGACGACAATGGCACGATCGTCTGGGAGTCGCAGACGATCTTGCGCTACCTGGCGGCGACATATGGCCGAGGCCGGCTCTGGTCGGATGATCCGGGTGAACGCTCGCTCTATGAGCGATGGATGGACTGTTCGCAGGCAAGCTTGCAGCCCGATTTTCTCAACGGCGTCTTCTGGGGCTTTTACCGCACGCCGGAAACGAAGCGGAACCTGCTGGCGATCGCTCGCAAAGTCCGCGCCTGCGCGGAGCATTTTCAATTGCTCGACCGCATCCTCGCCGATCGTCCGTTCCTGTGCGGCGAAGCGCTGAGCCTCGCGGACATTCCTGCCGGCACCTCGCTTTATCGCTATTTCGAGATCGATATCGAGCGTCCGTCCGTGCCGAATGTCGAGGCTTGGTATCGCCGTCTCCAAGAGCGCCCGGCCTATCGCGAGCACGTCATGGTGCCGTTCGGCGAGCTTTACGGCCGCCTCGACTATTAGCCGGCCAGCGAGGTCGAGGGCGTTGGATCGATGCGCGTTGGTTGCCCGGCTTGCGGGAACATGGGAACTTCGCCGGTCGATCGACGACGGTTCGTCGATGACCGGGACGGCCACATTCACCCCATACAGCGAAGATCGGCTCGATTATCGTGAACAGGGCCGGCTCCGCTTGCCCGACGGCCGCGCGCTTGAAGCCGAACGCCGCTACATCTTCGCAACGGAAGACGACGGTTTTATGGTGTTTTTCGTCGAGACCCCGCCGCGGCTTTTCCATCGCATCGCGCTGGAGCGGGTGGGGCCGATTCTGGTCGGTAGCGGCACGCATCTCTGCGGCGATGACCATTACGCAAGCCGCTACGAATTCAACGCGGACGGCTCCTTCGTTATCGCGCACAACGTTTTCGGGCCGCGCAAGGCCTACGCGATGGAGACCCGCTATGTCAGAGCATCGGTCTGACAATGGTGTCGGCGCGAATCGCCATCGTCAACGACCGGATGCAGCAAAACTATCGCTATGCGCTGACCGCACTCGAAGGCGGAGATTTCGATCCCCAATTCCGGCCCGAGCTGACCCCGAAGGAGATGCTGGCGCTTGGTGTCTTCGGCGGCAAATACCTGACCGATTGCCGCGACGAGTTTCCCGCCGACTGGTTCGTGGACGCGAAATTGTCGCCCGCCCGCCGCGACCCGTCGCTCAATTACTTCCGCGTGGACGCCAGCCATCCGCTCTCGGTCTGGCGCGACAAAGGCTGGATCCATCCGGACGACCCGCGCGGCTGGTTCCAGTGGTATTGCCGCTACTTCATGGGACGGCGCATGGCGGACGACGCGCGGCAGATCGGGCGTTGGAAGGCGATCCGCCGGCATGTCCGGCAGATCGAACGCAATTGCGACCCGTGCGATCATTCCTGCCGGCCGCGTCAGCGTCAGGCGCTGCTCCATTGGGCCTATGACAGCCGCAAGATTTGAGAAAGTGGCAATGGCCGAGCCCGCCGCGTAGCATGGCGCGGCAATCCGGGGCGGAGCGAACGATGGCGGCAGACGGCAGGCTCGATGGCAAGGTCGCGGTGGTGACGGGCGCCTCCAGCGGTATTGGCCGCGAGAGCGCCAAACTTTTCGCGAATGCCGGGGCGCGCGTCGTCGTCGGCTACAATCGCGGCGTTGAGCGGGCGAACGAGGTCGTCGCGAGCCTCGCCGGCTCCGGCCAAGCTAATTTCCACAAGGCCATGCAGCTGCCGCTCGAAGACACCGCGCAGATTCGCAAAGTCGCCGCCGCGGTCGGCGAGGAATTCGGCCGCTGCGATGTGCTCGTCAATTCCGCGGGCTTTACCCGCATGGTTGCGCATAGCGACCTCGAGGCGCTGACCGACGAGTTGATCGATCAGGTGCTGGCCGCCAATGTCCGCGGGCCCTTTGCGACGATCCGCGCCTTCGCGCCGCTGCTCAAGGCGAGCGGCGAGGGGGTCGTCGTCAACATCTCGTCCGGCGCCGCGCAGCGCGGCTCGGGAAGTTCGATCATCTACGGCGCGTCAAAGGCCGCGCTCGATACGATGAGCATGGCGCTGGCGCGGGTGCTCGCGCCGGAGGTTCGCGTCGTCGTCGTGGCCCCGGGCATGGTGCATACCGGTTTTGTCCCCGGACGCTCCGAGGAGATGATGCTGAGGACGGCGATGGCGTCGCCGATGAAACGCCAGATCGAAGCGCATGACGTCGCCCTGGCGGTGCTGTCCTGCGTCACCCATCTGAAGTTCACGACGGGATCGATCGTCAATGTCAACGGCGGCGCCCACCTCTAACCAGGATCACGACGACCCATGGCCCTACCCGCGATCACCAAGCAGCGGGAGATCATCGACCGGCGCGCGCTGGGCGAGGCGCTGAGCGTGCTCGCCGAGGATGTCGCGACCCCGGATCGCAATGCCGTCCTGGCGCTGCTGCGCGATGCGCTGCAGCGCGGCCGGGCGGAAATCCAGGCGCGCTTCGAGGGTGGCGGCAGCGCCGCGCATTGCGTCGCCGAGCAGTGTTTCCTGGTCGATCAGCTGATCCGGGTGCTGTTCGATTTTGTCGTCGAGCATGTCTATCCGATCGCCAACCCGACCCAGGGCGAAAAGCTGGCGGTGGTCGCGACGGGCGGCTACGGCCGCGGCGAGATGGCGCCGTTCTCGGACCTCGACCTGCTATTCCTCACCCCCTACAAGCGCACCCCGCACACCGAGCAGGTTGTCGAGTATCTGCTCTATCTGCTGTGGGATTTGCGGCTCAAGGTCGGACATGCGACACGCTCGGTCGACGAGTGCCTGCGCTACGCCAAGACCGATCTGACGATCCGCACCGCGCTGCTCGAGGCGCGCTACCTCTGGGGCGAGCAGGCGCTCTTCACCGAGCTAAAGAATCGCTTCGACACCGAAATCGTCCGCGGCACCACCACGCAGTTTATCGAGCAGAAGCTCGCCGAGCGCGATGCGCGCCACAAGCGGGTCGGCGACAGCCGCTATCAGCTCGAACCCAACATCAAAGAGGGCAAGGGCGGGCTGCGCGACCTGCACACGCTGTTCTGGCTGGCGAAATACATCTACCGCATCGACGACGTGGCAAAGCTCGTCGAGCTCAAGGTGCTGTCGCAGGACGAGTCGCAGCGTTTCGCGCGCGCCCAGGAGTTTTTGTGGACGGTGCGCTGTCACCTGCACTACCTCGCGGGCCGCGCCGAGGAGCACCTGACCTTCGACATGCAGACCCGCATCGGCGAGCGCATGGGCTACCGCGACCATGTCGGTGCCCGCGGCGTCGAGCGCTTCATGAAGCACTATTTCTTGGTCGCCAAGGATGTCGGCGACCTGACCCGCATCTTCTGCTCGATCCTCGAGGTCAACGAGAAAAAGGCCTCGCGCCGCCTCGCCTGGCTGCGCTGGGGCAGCGGTGTCAGCACCCGGAAGGGGCTCGCCGGGTTCGTGCTCGACGGCGGCCGGCTCAGCATCCCGTCAAAGGACTTCTTTAAGGACGATCCGGTCGCGCTCTTGCGCCTCTTTCATGTCGCTCAGGACCAGGAGATCGACATCCACCCGCACGCGTTGCGCGCGGTGACACAGTCGCTGCGCCTCGCCAACGCCGAATTGCGCGAAAACCCCGAGGCCAATCGGCTCTTCCTCGAAATCCTCACCTCGCAGAAAGACCCCGAAATCGCGCTGCGGCGCATGAACGAGGCGGGCCTGTTCGGCCGCTTCATCCCCGATTTCGGCCGTGTCGTCGCGCAGATGCAGTACGACATGTACCATGTCTACACGGTCGACGAGCACACGCTCTTCGCGATCGGTATCGCGCACCAGATCGAGGAGGGCGCGCTCAAAGCCGAGCTGCCGCTCGCCACCGCGATCGCGCCATCGATCGTGTCGCGCCGCGCGCTCTATCTCGCGGTGCTGCTGCATGACATCGCCAAGGGCCGCGGCGGTGACCATTCCGAGTTGGGCGAGAAGATCGCGCTGAAGATGGGGCCGCGCCTCGGCCTCACCGACGAGGAGACCGAGACCGTCGCCTGGCTGGTGCGCTGGCACCTGTTGATGAGCAACACCGCCTTCAAGCGCGACCTCACCGACCCGCAGACAATCCAGGGCTTTGTCGAGCGCGTGCAGTCGCCCGAGCGGCTGAAGCTGCTGCTGGTGCTGACCGCCGCCGATATCCGCGCGGTTGGCCCCAAGGTGTGGAACGGCTGGAAGGCGGCGCTCTTGCGCGAGCTGTACCACAGCGCGCACGATTTGATGACCGGCGGCGCCACCGCCGGCGCGCGCGATTCGCGCATCGCCGAGGCCCAGGAAGCAGCCCGGAAACTGCTGCCCGAGTTCAGCGACGAGGATTTCGCTGCCTTTGTCGGGCGCGGCTACCCGTTCTACTGGCTGTCGCTCGATGCCGAGACGCACGCGCGCCACGCCCGTCTGATGCGCTCGACCGACCTCACCGGCGCGCCGCTCTCGGTCGAGACGCGGATCGAGGCGCAGCGCGGCGTCACCGAGGTGACGCTCTATACCGCCGACCATGCCGGGCTCTTCTCGCGCGTCGCCGGGGCGCTGGCGGTCAATGGCTGCAACATCGTCGACGCCAAGATCATGACGATGACCAACGGGATGGCCTTGGACACGTTCTGGGTGCAGGACCAGAACGGCGAGCCGGTCGATCGCCCGGACAAGCTCGCCCGCCTCTCGGTCGCGTTCGAGAACGTGCTGACCGGCGATCTCAAGCCGCACCGCGAGTTCGCCCGACCGCCGGCGATCCAGAGCCGCACCAGCGTCTTCACCGTGCCGCCGCGCGTCTTGATCGACAACGCGGCGAGCTATTCGCACACGGTCATCGAGGTCAACGGCCGCGACCGGCCGGGTCTGCTGCACGAGCTGACCCGCGAGCTCACCGGCCTCAAGCTTCAGGTGTCGAGCGCCAAGATTTCGACCTACGGCGAGAAGGTCGTCGACGTGTTCTATGTCAAGAACCTGTTCGGCACGAAGGTCGAAGCCGAAGACCGCCTCGCCGAAATCCGCGCCGCGCTCACCGAGGTGCTCGCCAAGGGCAACCAGCCCGTCACCGCCGCCCCCAGCCGCCGCGCCAGGGAGCCTGTGGCAGCAAAATAGAGTTCTGCCAAATCTATAAGGCGACGTCTTGGCGTCTTTTGGGTAGAGAACGATGTCCGATGACCCGTTTGAAAAGGCCGCTGAGGAAATCGTTAAGAGACTTCCGGTCGAACGGATTTATACGGATGCCGCATCGGGTGCTGTTAAGGAACTGGGCCACTCGCTAACAGATGTGGCTAAGACGGTACGGTTGGTTCTCTTCCCGCTTCAGGTTTTAGGGGCATTGCAGGATCGGGTAGCGGGTTTCGTAGATCGAGCGATCCGCCGAGTGCCGGAAGCTAATAGGATTTCTCCCGCACCACAGATCGTCGGCCCGATTCTAGAGGGAATTCGGTACGAACCGGAAGATACACCGATTGTCGAAATGTTTTCGGAGCTGCTAAGTCGGTCGATGGATAGCGATCGAGTGAACGAAGCGCACCCGTCATTTCCGATTCTGATACGTCAACTATCAGAAGACGAAGCACAAATTCTGGCATCCCTAAGGAATCAAGAGTACGAACATGTTCATACGCAATCTTTTAACCCTGACACTCATTTATTTTACGGCCCATCGACAATCGAAATTGATGAGCTTCCAAGAGATAAAATCCGGTTTTCCGATAACGTTCCCTTCTATTTCCAGAATCTAGACAAACTAGGTCTGGCTGGAATTTTCCAGCAAGGAAATCAGGAACCAAAATTCGATCAGGGACCGCCCCGCCGGCAAGTGGGTACACGTGTGCGTTCTAAGTACCGACTCACCGATTTTGGCAGACGGTTTGTTCAAGCCTGTGTTGGGGCGGGCAACGGCTAAAGCGATCTGTGACATGCTTAGATTTGCCGCTCGCCGCAATCTACCGGAAATTATTTCCTCACCATAGAGCAAGTACAGCAACAGCCGCCACCCCAGCAATTGCACCAACGGCGAAATCTGATCTCGCGATCAAAATCGATGCGATCGCCGTGAGCGCGATCGTTGCAACGCCGCTCACAAAGTTTGCGGGTTTTTTTGCGTACTCAATGGCGGCATTAGCTAAACCAGTAGCCGGAGAATGTTGAGAAGTTTCTGCTTCTGCTTTGGTAAGCGAGTCTGTCATTGGCAATATCCAGGCGTCTTGTCGACGTGAGGGCAACCTCCACGCCAACATGCCCTATAAAACGCATTCCAACCTTGATCGTTCCCTCGATTCGATCTCTGGGGTCCTCAATCGCGTCAAAATGGGACATAGACTGACAGGTATAGGCCTGCCGCTCGGCCGCGCACTCTGCGATAATGGCGGCATAAGGCCTGCGCCCAGAAACTTCGGCGCCTAGAGGACATGGGGATGATCGACGAGATCGGGCATTTCGCCTTGGTGCTCGCGCTGTGTGTCGCGGTGATCCAGGCGAGCGTGCCGCTTTACGGCGCCGCGCGCGGCGAAAGCGTGCTGATCGCGCTGGCGCGGCCGGCGGCGTTGGCGCAATTCGTCTTTGTCGGGGCCGCGTTCCTGGCGCTGATGCATGCCTACGCGACGAGCGATTTCTCGATGCTCAACGTCGCCGCCAATTCCTCGGCCGCGAAGCCGCTGCTCTACAAAATCACCGGCGTGTGGAGCAACCACGAAGGCTCGATGATGCTCTGGGTGTTCATGCTGGCGCTGTTTGGCGCCGGCGTGGCGGTGTTTGGCGGCAATTTGCCGCCGGCGCTGCGGGCGCGGGTGCTGTCGGTGCAGGGCATGATCTGCGTCGGGTTTCTGCTGTTCATCCTCTTCACCTCGAACCCGTTCCTGCGGCTTTTCCCGGTGCCGGCCGACGGCAACGGGCTCAACCCGATCCTCGAGGATCGCGGCCTCGCGTTCCACCCGCCGATGCTTTACGCCGGTTATGTCGGTTTCTCGATCTCGTTCTGCTTTGCGATCGCGGCGCTGATCGAGGGCCGGGTCGACCCGGCTTGGGCGCGCTGGGTGCGGCCCTGGACCTTGGCCGCGTGGTGCGCGCTCACCATCGGCATCGCGATGGGAAGCTGGTGGTCGTATTACACGCTCGGCTGGGGCGGCTGGTGGTATTGGGACCCGGTCGAGAACGCGTCGTTCATGCCGTGGATCATCGGCACCGCGCTGTTGCACTCGGCGATCGTCGTCGAGAAGCGCGACACGCTCAAAGCCTGGACGATCCTCCTCGCGATCCTCACCTTCTCGCTGTCGCTGATCGGCACGTTTCTGGTGCGCTCGGGTGTGTTGACCTCGGTCCACGCCTTTGCCTCCGACCCGCGGCGCGGCGTCTTCATCCTGCTGCTGCTCGGAGTTGCGACCGGCGGCGCGCTGCTGCTCTACGCGATCCGCGCGCCGAGCCTCAAGGGCGGCGGGCTGTTCGCACCGATCTCGCGTGAGGGCGGGCTTTTGCTCAACAACCTGTTGCTCACGAGCGCCGCCGCCGCAGTGCTGATCGGCACGCTTTATCCCCTGTTCCTGCAGGTCGTCGCCGGCAAGATGGTGTCGGTCGGCCCGCCCTATTTCGACATGACTTTTGTGCCGATCATGATCCCGCTATTGATCGCGATGGCGGTGGGGCCGTTCTTGTCGTGGAAGCGCGGCGACCTCTGGGCGGCGCTGCAGCGCCTCAAGATGGCGTTCTCGATCGCCGCCTTCGTCGCCGTCCTGACCCTGTCGGTCACGGGCGCCAAGTCGATTGGCGCCGCGTGCGGCCTGGCGCTTTCCGCCTGGCTCCTCGCCGCGACAATCGTCGAGTTGGCCGAGCGCATCCACCTCTTCTCGGAGCCGCTCGGCAACAGTTTCCGCCGTGCGCTGCGCCTGCCGCGCGCCACCTGGGGCATGACCTTCGCCCATGCCGGGATGGCGGTCGTCGTCGCCGGGATCACCGGCTCGTCGGCCTGGACGGTCGAGAAGATCGAGGCTGTGCGGCCGGGTGGCTCGGTCGAACTCGCCGGCTACACCATCGCGCTCGACGCCGTCAGCGACGCCAAGGGCCCCGACTACACCGCGACCCGCGCCGATATCCGTCTCTTGAAGGGCGGCGAGCTCATCACCGCGATGCACCCGGAGAAACGCTTCTTCCCGCTGGAGGAAGGCAGCCAGACCGATGTCGCGATCCGCACCAACCTGCTGGCCGATGTCTACGCGGTGGTCGGCGACCCGGACGGCAAGGGCGGCTATACGCTGCGCCTCTATTACAACCCGATGGTGCCGTGGATCTGGCTGGGCGCCGCGGCGATGGCGTTTGGCGGCCTCGTCTCATTGAGTGACCGGCGGCACCGGGTCGGCGCCCCGTCGCGTCGGGCCCGCCGACTTGCTGAAGCCGCCCAGCCCGCCGAGTAAGATGCGCCGCTGGCTTTATCTCTTGCCGGTCGTGGTGTTCGGCCTGATGGCGGCGGGGTTTTATTTCGGGCTCGGTCACGACACCAATGTGCTGCCCTCGCCGCTCATCAACGAGGCGGCGCCGCAATTCGATCTGCCGCCGCTGCCCGGTCACGACAAGGGCTTCTCGACCGCCGATCTGCAGGGCCATGTGAGCCTCGTCAACGCCTTCGCCTCGTGGTGCGTGCCGTGCCGCATGGAGCATCCGGTGCTGAATGCGTTGGCGGAGACCAAGCAGCTGCCGATCTACGGCATCGACTACAAGGATCAGAGCGCCGCCGCGCTCCACTGGATCGCCGCGCTCGGCAACCCCTACACGTCGATCGGCGCGGATAGCGGCAATGTCGGCATCGATTGGGGTGTCTACGGCGTGCCCGAGACCTTCCTCGTCGATAAGACCGGACGCATCCGCTACAAGCATGTCGGCCCGCTCTCAGAGGACGACATCAAGAACACGATCCTGCCGCTCGTCGCCAGGCTGGAGAAATGATCCTTTTCCCGTCATTGCGAGGCGCCCACAGGGCGCCGCGGCAATCTCCGACCGACTTGGCCCTACGCGGCGGCAGATTGCTTCGCTGCGCTCGCAATGACGCCATGAGAGTGCTTGTGGCCTTCTCACTGCTTCTCTGCCTCACCCTTCCTGCCCATGCCGTCCGCCCGGACGAAATGCTGCAAGACCCCGCGCTCGAGGCCCGCGCTCGAGAGATCGGCCAGGAGCTGCGTTGTCTCGTCTGCCGCAACCAGTCGATCGACGATTCCGACGCCGACCTCGCGCATGATCTGCGCGTGCTGGTGCGCCAGCGCCTGACCGCCGGCGACACGAACCAGCAGGTCATCGCCTATGTCGTCTCGCGCTACGGCGATTTCGTTCTGCTGAAGCCGCCGTTCAAATTCGACACCTATTTGTTGTGGCTGGGGCCCGGCCTCGTCCTTTTGGCCGGGCTGTGGGGCATCGGCCGCTATATGCGGCGCCAGTCCGGGATGGCCGGTCCGCCGCCACTGTCGCCCGATGAGGAGCGGCGCCTGTCGCAAATCTTGGAAGAGCGTGCCGAATGAGCATGGGCCTCGCCATTGCCCTGTTGGCGCTGACGACGCTGGCGGTGGCGCTGCTGCTGGCGCCGCTGGTGCTGCGCGGCCGCGCGAGCGCGACGCGCGACGCCTACAACCTCGCGGTCTACCGCGACCAGGTCGCCGAGATCGATCGCGATGTCGAGCGCGGCGTTCTCTCCTCCGACGAGGCCGCGGCGGCCAAAGCCGAGATCGGCCGCCGCATCCTCGCCTTGACCCCGTCCGCCACGGCAAAGCCCGTATCGTCGACCCCGCTTGTCGTCGCCGGTGTGGCGATCCTGGTGCTGCCCTTCGCGGCCTGGACGCTGTACTGGGATCTCGGTTCCCCGACCCTTGCCGACCAGCCGCTCGCCTCGCGCCAGGCGGCGGACGTGAAAACCGCGCAGAGCGGCAACCCGCATGCCGACATGGCCGACGCGGTCAAAAAGCTGACCGCGCATCTCCAAGCGCATCCCGACGATCTCGAAGGCTGGCAGCTGCTCGCCCGTTCCTATCTCGACCTCAACCGCTACGCCGGCGCGGTCGAGGCCTATCGCCACGCCGCCGAGCTCTCGGGGCAGAAGCCTGAGATCGTCGGCGATTGGGGTGAGGCGCAGGTGCTCGCGGCCGGCGGCACCGTCACGGCGCAAGCGAAACAGGCCTTTGAGGCCGCGCTTGCCGATAAGGAAAGCGCGCCGCGCTCGCACTATTACCTGGCGCTTGCCAAAGCGCAGGCCGGCGACGCCAAGGGCGCGCTGCAGGATTGGGTCGATCTCGAAGCGGCTTCCCCGGATGACGCGGAGTGGCTGCCGCTTCTGCGCCGGCGCATCGCCGACGCGGCGAAATCGGCCGGGATCGACCCGGCGACCCTGAAGACGTCGTCCGGCGTTCCGCGCAAGCCGCCGCCGCCAGCGCCGCCCGAACAAGCCGCGGCGCCGGTCCAGAGCGCGCCCCCAGCGCCGGCGCAGGGCGAAAACAACATGCCGTCCGCCGCCCAGGTCAACGAGGCCGCCAAGGCGACCGCCGGCATGTCGGAGCAGGACCGCCAGGCGATGATCCAGGGCATGGTCGGCAAGCTCGCCGATCGGCTGCGGCAAAACCCGGACGATGCCGATGGCTGGACCCGGCTCGGCCGCGCCTACACGGTTCTGAACCAGCCTGATAAGGCGGTCGACGCCTATGCCCATGCCGCGAAGCTCAAACCCGACGATGTCGACCTCAAGCAGCAATATGCCGAGGCCATCGTCGAGGCGGGCGGCGGCGACGACCTGCCGGACGCCGCGACGGTGCTGTTCCGCCAAGTGCTCGATGCCGACCCGCAAAACGCCGAGGCGCTGTGGTATGTCGGCATCGCCGAGGCGTCCTCGGGTCACGCGCAGACCGCGCACGATCTATGGACAAAGCTCCTCGCCCAGCTCCCGGCCGACGCGCCGGTCCGCCAGCAGGTGCAAGACCGCATCGCCGCGCTGAAACTGGATGCCGGCAAGTAAGGTTTATCGCCCGAGCACCTGACAGTTCACCCCCTCGATGCGGAGCGTGGCGCACAGCGACTCGGCATCGCCGCGATGATCCTGGCGAATGGGCTTCGCGCGAAGCGAGATGTCCCCGCCGCGCGCCACCGCCGAAAGCAGCGATACCGCCGAGACGAGATGGGAATCGAGCCGCGCCTGCCAGACAGGCACTGGCGTGGCCGCTTCCAGTGTGTGATGCGGCGCCCCGGCGCCCGCGTTGAGGCAGTCGAGACCGGGCAGCGGATAGGACGTCGCATAAACGCTGGCGCGTGGCGATGCCCAATCCTCCGGCGGGCGGCCGGTGACGGCGGCCACATAAAGCCGCGTCTCCACGGGCAGCGCCGAAAGTCCCTGCAGCCACTTCGCGATCCGCGGCGCGCCCGCGTCATAGGCCGCGGCGGCCAGTCCGAGATTGCCGAATTGCCGGTCGAGCACGGCCAGCAGCCACGCCGCGTGATAGATCGCCGCGACCGGGTCGCGCGGGTCGATGAGGCCGCGCGCGGCAGCGGTTTCGGGCGTGAATTGCGCGATGCCCTCGGCGCCGGCCGGGCTCGTCGCCGTGCTGCGGAACCCGCTTTCGGTCCACAACAGCCGCGCCAGAAAGCCCATCGGCAAGCCGTTTGCGCCCGCGGCATCGGCGATGGTTTGACAGATGAACGGCCGGTCGTCGGCCGCCGCCGGGCGCGCCGCGGCGAGCGCCAGCGCGCCGACCAGCAGCAACACCCGGCCAAGCGGGATCAAATCGCCAGCCCGTAAAACCGCGTCGCCGCGCCCGAAAACAGCGCCGCTTTTTCGGCTGCTGAGGCGCCCGCGGCGATGCGCTTGAAGGCGTTCCAGAACACCTGATAGCTGCCGCTGCCTTTATCGACCGGGAAATTGCTTTCGAACATCGCGCGGTTGGCGCCGAACGCGGCGATGCAGGTCTCGATATAGGGCCGCCACAACCCGGCCAGGGTTTCCGAGCTTGGCGGCTCGGCCCGCTCATGCACGTCAAAGCCGAACATGCGCATGCCGAGCCCGCCGAGCTTGATGTAGACATTGGGGCACGCTGCCAGCTCCTTGATGCGCGCGCTCCACTCGGCGAACACCTCGTCGCGCTTACCCTTGTAGCGGCCGAGCCCGATCGCGCCGCCGACATGGTCGAGCACGATCTTCTGGTCGGGGAATGCGTGGGCGAGGTCGATCAGCTCACCCAGTTGCGTGTGGTAGCACCAGGCGTCGAAGGTGAGCCCGAGCTGCCCCAGCACACCAAACCCCTCGCGCACCTTGGGGTCGACCAACATCCCCTCCGGCCGCAGGATCGGCGAGCCCCACGCCGACTGGTCGGGATGCGTCGCCGAGATGTAGCGGATGCCCTTGAACCGTCCGCCGGGGATATCGACCTGGCCGCCACCGGCGTGGATTTGCGCCTCCAGCACCTTTTCGACCGCCCCGCCCAGCGCCAGATCGGCATAGCCGACGATCCCGGCGCAGACCTGGTTTTTGCCGTATGTGCCGCTCGCCGCCATCGCGGCGACGCCGTTGGCGAACTCGACCTCGCCGACCGGCTTCATCTCGGCGGGACCGCCGGCGCGATACATCGACAGCCATTCGAGATAGACCGTCGCGATGATGTTGTGCCCGCTCTCCGTGTCGGCGAGCAGCTCCGGCAGCAGATAGCGCCCGGTCTCCCGCCGCTCGACGAGGTGATGATGCGGGTCGACGATCGGTAGATCGGGCTCGAGCACGTCCTCGACGTGCCGCGCGAGCCACTCGTTGCGCGGGGTGAAATGCCCGGTCGGGGATACGGGCGCGGGGGCTGCCATGATTTCCTCCTACGATTTATGAAGTCGTCATGGCCGGGCGTGTCCCGGCCATCCACGCAAAACTGTTCGACAACCGGAAACGCCCTTCGTGGATGCCCGGAACAAGTCCGGGCATGACGATAGAGGAGTAGCGACGCGCGAAAAAGACTCAGTCGTTCGCCGCGCGCAGCGCCGCGCACACCGCCGCCGTGACCTGCGCTGTCGTCGCCTGACCGCCAAGGTCGGGGGTGTGCAGCGCCGGGTCGGCGGTGACGCGCTCGACCGCGCGCATCAGCCGCGCCGCCGCCGATTTCTCGCCGATATGCTCGAGCAGCATTACGCAGGTCCAGAACGTGCCGACCGGGTTGGCGATGCCCTTGCCGGCGATGTCGAAGGCCGAGCCATGGATCGGTTCGAACATCGATGGCGCGGTGCGCTCGGGATTGAGGTTGGCGGTCGGCGCGATGCCAATTGACCCTGCGAGCGCCGCGGCGAGGTCGGAGAGGATATCGGCGTGCAGATTGCTCGCGACGATCGTGTCGATGCCCTGCGGACGCATCACCATGCGCATTGTCATCGCATCGACCAGCATCTTGTCCCAGGTGACGTCAGGGAATTCCGCCGCGACCTCGGCGGCGATCTCGTCCCACATCACCATCGCGTGGCGCTGGGCGTTCGACTTGGTGACGACCGTGAGCAGCTTCCTCGGCCGGGATCGCGCCAGGCCGAACGCGTAGCGCATGATCCGCCGGACACCGGTACGCGTCATCATCGACACGTCGGTCGCGGTCTCGATGTCCATGCCCTGATGCACCCGGCCGCCGACCCCGGCGTACTCACCCTCCGAATTTTCTCGAACGATGACCCAGTCGAGCTCGGGGCCGTTCACATGGCGCAGTGGGCTGGTGATGCCGGGCAGGATGCGGGTCGGCCGCACATTGGCGTATTGGTCGAGCGGCTGGCAGATCGAGAGCCTGAGGCCCCACAGCGTGATGTGGTCGGGGATGCCGGGCGAGCCGACCGCGCCGAAGAGGATCGCGTCGAACTTGCGCAGCTGGTCGGCGCCGTCCGCCGGCATCATGACGCCGTGCTTTTTGTAATAGTCCGAGCCCCAGTCGAAGCGCTCGACATCGAGCCCAAACCCGCCGTCGCGCTCGGCGCAGACGCCAAGCACCTCAAGCCCGGCCTCGACCACCTCCGGGCCGATCCCGTCGCCGCCCAGCGCGGCGATTTTGTGTGTGCGCATTACATCCCCTCGTCATTGCGAGGAGCGCGTGGCGCCACGCGGCAATCCCCCGCCGTTTGAGAACCAGACGGCAGGAGATTGCTTCGCTACGCTCGCAATGACGAGAGTTATTTACTCCGCCGCTTGCGGCTGAGCTTGCGGCACCGGGAGCTGGTCGACCATCTCGGCGTCCCACGGGCCGGGGAAGCGGCCGCGGCCGACGATGTCGCGCGAGAACACGTGATAGTCGACCGGCCACTCGGCGCGCGGCATCTCGTAATAGACCTCGACACCGTTGCCGTCCGGATCGCGCAGGTAGATGCCGAGCGAGATGCCGTGATCGGCGATGTGGTCGATCGCCTGTCCTTCGGCCTTGATCTTCTTGTAGAAGTCCTTGAGGTCGTCGAGCGTTTCGAGCCGCCACGCCATGTGGTTGAGACCGACCTGACGCTTCTGCTGCAGCGGCGCGTCGTCGCCGAGCTGCATCAGCGCCACCTCATGCGACTGATCCTCGTCGGCCGACATGAAAGCCGCCCAGCCCGGCCGGTATTCATAGGTGTGCAAGCCCAACAGGTTCTCGTACCACGCCTTCGACTTCTCGGCGTTGCGCACATAGATGTTCACATGACCCAGATACATTGGTCGCTTGGCCATCGTGTTCCTCGCTTTCTCCCGCGGCATCCCGCTAACGTTGGGGGTGAGCGCAACCAGCATATCCGCCAGCTACCTCATAACTGCTTCATATATTCTATCAGCGCCCATTTGTCGTCGTCGGAGAGCTCGGTTCCCCACCAATGGCCGCAATTGCTGTTTCCGTCGTTTACATTGTCGCAGGACGTGGCCGTATAGGTGTAGTTGAACGGCGCCGCGACGGTGGTGTCCAAACCTACATTCTTGGGGTCGAACGTGTTGCTCCCGAGACCGAAGCTCTTCGGTCGGTCCGCCGGCTTTTGCAGCAAGGCCCAAAGGCTGGGGACCGAGCCGTTGTGCAGATAGGGCGCCGCGGCCCAGATGCCGTATAGCACGCGGGATTCATAGGCCGCTCCGTTCTGATCAGGCACCGCCTGGCCGTACAGATCGCGCACCTGGCTCTGCAAAAACGTTTGCGGCGTCACGCCCGGGCCCAGCGTCGGCTGCGCTGCGAGCACGGCTTTCCCTGGCGGTGTCGTCAGCAAGCGAATATCGGCGAGCACCGCTTCGAGCACGCCATCCGGGTGCCGGCTCAACTCCTCCAGCAAGGTGTTGGCGACCGTGGTGCTGAGCACCGCGACCTGCTTTGAATTTGGCCCCAGCGGGTCGGTGCCGACTACCTGAGGCACCGATACGTTGTCGAGCAAGCCGATGACCTTGATCTGGTTTTGCGCATTATTGTACATGCGAGAATCGGTGCCTTCGGCGGTGACAGGTGTTTTCCAGGTGTTGAACTTGCCCGGCACCGGCAGATGACAGTTGGCGCACTGCTCCGAGACGAACAGCGCCGCTCCCCGCTTAACGAGAGCCGGGTCGGTCGGCAACGGATAGCGTGGCGGCGGCAAGCGAGAGATCAAGGTTTCGAGCCGCTGCAGATTATGAAAATTGGCGGAGTTGCCCGGGCCGGCGAAGTTTACCCAGCCTGGCACGGAATCATTCGCGGTCAAGGTGAGACGCCCAAAAACGCCGTAGACCTCGCCGAGATTACGCCCCATCCCAAGGGTGAAGAGGCCGTTCTTCACCGCACCGTTCCACTGGGTCTTGTCCTGTCGGGAGGCGTTCCACAGGAAAGGATAGCGCACGGGTGCGTCAGCCGGGACGACGTTGGTCGGCTGGTGCAGGTCAATCCCGCTAAGGCGGTTGAAGATCATGCCAAAGGCGTCGAGGCGCGCTGGTCCCCAGGACTTCGTCGGCAACGCGCTCTTCATGAAGCCGTCGTAATCGGTAAACCAAGCGGCGACCTGCTGCTTCAGCGTTGCGGCGGCGGCGGCCGTGTATTTCGAGCCGAGCACACGATGCGCGAAGTCGTTAAACCCGTCGCCATTGACGACGACCTGCATCGCCGCGTCGAGGTCGCTCAGCAGACCGTAGAAATCGACGATGGCCGGCCCGCCATCGATCCGCATGGGCTGACCGTTGACGATGAGCTCGCGGGTGTGACAGGCCGCGCAGTTCATCGCGAGGGTCGGCCGCCCGCTATAGGCGGCAATATCGTTGGCGACCATAAATCCGACGGGCAGCCCGTACGGGTTTGACGCCGATTTCGGATTGGGAAGATAGCCGTACCGCGCCAGCCCATCGGCCGCGAACAGCCCACTGCCATCGGCTTTGTTGAGCGCGAGGAACCAGAAGATCGGGATGATCCGCGACCCCTGGTCGGTGGTGTAGAACGCCTGCTGCTGCTGCGCACTCCAGTTCGGAGGGTTGGCAGCTGGATCCGCCCGCAGGAGACTTGGCCACGACGTCATCGCGGCGATCGCCGCAGCCAGGACAATCAGTAAGCGCCGACCCGGCAGCGACTCGACAATGTGTCCCATTTGCTGCTCCCGTTTCCGGCAGACTACCGAGATCCGACGGCTGATCGGAATCATGTCAGCCAAATCTCCTCGGTGGACGCAAAACTATTTAGTCGATTGGGGAATACCCTATCAGGTTGAATGTCTATGGTGGTCAACGCCACTAAAATCTAGCGCGCCACCGCGATTCAGGTCCCGTACCGGGAGGTCAACGATGGGAAGCTATCTGCAGCGTTTCGACGCGACACCGGCAGAGGGGCGCTGGCCCCTCGTTCGCGGCTGGGTATTCAACGAACCGCTGCCGTTTTTCGCCGAACTCCGCGAAGAGCGTCCGATCCTCGTCATGAATGAACTGACGCTGGTGACGCGCTTCGCCGACTGCACGCAAGTTTTGCAGCGGTACGACACGTTCAGCGTCGCGCTCTACCAGCCCAAGCAGGGCAGCTATTGGATGGCGCAGGACGATACGGCCGAGCACTGGCGCGAAAAATCGATCATGCGCGCCATTCTCGATCGCGAGGATATCCCGGCGATCCGAAACTATGTCGCCGACAAGGCCGCCGCGCTGCTGGGCGCGGCCGGAGGCGCAATGGATGCGGTGGCGGGGCTTACCCGCGCCGTGCCCCTGGCGCTGGTTCAGGACTGGTTCGGCTTCACCCACAGCGATCCGGCGAAATTGTGCAAATGGTCCTACTGGAACCAGATCGACGCCTTCTGGAACCAGCCCTTCGATGCGATCGCCTGGGCGGACCCCAACAAGATCGTCACCGAACGCGAACTCGCCAACGTGGAAATGGCAGCCTATCTCGTCGGCCTAGTCGCGGTCCGCGAGGGTGAGTTGAAGCTCGGGCTGAAGCACGATGATTCGGTGGCGCGCCTGCTGATGTTGTCATCGTCCGGGGCGGTCAAGTTCGATCTGCCGCGCGTCATTCTAAATATTGGCGGATTGCTGATCGGAGCGGTCGAAACCACATCGCATGCTGTGGTCAATGCTCTCGCGACGTTGATGGAGCGTCCGGAGCTCCTTGCGCAAGCGCGGGCGGCGGCGCTGAGCGACGATCCGGCGGCGGTCGACGGTTTCGTGTTCGAAGCCCTCCGGTTCAAGCCGGCCTTCCCGTATTTCTTTCGCGTCTGCGAGCAGGATACCGTCCTTGGGCTCGGCGAAGACTACGCGGCGCCGATCGCCAAGGGCACCACCGTCCTCGCGGTGACTCATTCGGCCATGTTCGACCCGCACGCGCTGAGCGAGCCCGACGACTTCAATCCAACCCGGGGGCCCGACAACCAGTTCACCTTTGGCCTCGGGCTCCATGCGTGCCTGGGTCGCGCGATCGGAGGGGTGATGATCCCGGAGATCGTCCGCCAGAGCCTGCGGCTGAACGGTCTCAAGACCGGGCCGGTGGATCAGAAGGGCGGACCCGTGCCGGAGGCCTGGCAATGGCAATGGAGTTGAGCCGGTGTCTCGTGGACCGCTTATCGGCGGTGCCACGGTACAGTCCGATCACGCTTCGTCGCTCTTCCCCAAAAAGTCGAGCACCCGTTCCATGACCTGACCTTTCGGATAGACCGCCGCCATCGCCCGTGCCCGGGTCAGCGGGTCGCTGGCGAAAAACCGCTCGTAGAGCACCTGGCGGCTGCCGAACGCGCTCCCCGCGACATCCCAGGCGAGGCGGAACAGCTTGACCCGCTCCTTCGCGGTGGTCTTGTCGGTCGCCAGGTATTGCTCGATCTGCGGCGCGAGCGGTCCCGAAAAATCTTTCTCGCTCGGGGTCAAGAGGAAGCTCGACGACCCCAAAAGCTGCAGATTTTCGATCATCTTCGGGTAGCAGGTCATCATCAGGTTGCGCGTCGATTCCGCCGGCAGGATCGCCGGGCACATGACGCCCCAGCGGTCGATCTCGGCGTCCGCCTCGGCGGCGCGCATGCAGGAGCGCATCAGCTCGGTGTAGAGCATCAATTCGCCGATCCGCTGCTCGGTGTGCGGCAGGTGCGCGTTGCCGAGCGCCTCGGTCATCAACAGCGCGAGGCCCAGCACGAACTCGCATTTGGCGAGGTTCTTCGCCGCGCCCTGGAACGCCGAATGCGCGGTCGAGTGCGTGACATTCGGTACCGCGTTCAGCCGGTCGACATCGTAAAGCAGGAACACCCGCTCCCACGGCACCAGCACGTTGTCGAAGAAGACGATGCAGTCCATCTCCTCGAAGCGCGACGCCAAGGGGGCATCAAAAGATGACCGTCCGAGATCGAAGCTGTCGCGGCACATGAATTTGAGGCCCGGTGTGCCGCAATCGATCGAAAAGCTCATCGCGAAGGTCGAATGCGTGTCGCTGTGCCGTGCCAGCCGTGGCGAATAGACCGCGATCTCGTCCGACAGCGGCCCCAAGGTCGCCAATATCCGCGCGCCGTGGACGATGACCCCGGTCGAGGTCTCCTTCTTGACCTCGAGCGCGGTGCCTTCCTCGAGGTTGAACATGCCCGAGACGTTGCGGCTGCGCTGCAGGTTGATCAGCGCATGGGTGAGGGTGACGTCGTCCTCGCGCAGATGCTCGACATAGCGGCGCATGTTGTCGCCGAACTCGGGCTTCTTTTCGCCGAAATAATCCGCCGCCGCGTACCACGCCGCGAAGGTCACGTTCATGAAGTCGGGCGAGCGGCCCATCATGCCGTTGGTGGTGCGCGCCCAGTTGAGCATCATCTGGCTGCGCGTTTCCAACTCCTCGCGGTTCTTGGGGTTGGCGAACGAGCGCCCGACCCGGTCGCCGGTTGTCGGCGACTTGTAGGTCATGACCTTCTTGAGCTTGGGGTCGTGCTGCATGTCGTAGAGCGAGGCGATCGCCTTGACCCCGCCCGCCAGCCCCGGGTGCCGGGTGACATCCTTGACCCGCTCGCCGCCGAGCCACACCTCGCGCTCCTGCGCGCGTAAGCCTTCGATATATTGCTGACCGGTACGCGCTGGCATCCCTGTCCTCCCGACGTTTAGGCGATGCTAGTGCAAAATTCTTCCGGCGATAACGCCTCTCACCTCGTCATGGCCGGGCTTGACCCGGCCACCCACGTCTTTTGGGGAAGTACCGGGCGCTTCCGTCATGCCCGGAACAGTCCGGGCATGACGAATTAGAGTGGTTCAAGCGCTCCGCTGCGCCGTCGGCAGCAAATGCTCGCTGTATTTCGGCCGCAGGATGTCGAGCTTCATCGGCACCGGCGTGCCGAGCCACATCGCATTCTTGCTGTGGTCGTCGTAGGAGCTTTCCGAGAGCGGATGGACCAGCACGTCGAGCCCGTCGCGGTTGAACATCAGCCACGGCACGATGTCCTGGAATTCCGGCGTCTCGAAGGTGATGTTGAACTGCGAGATCGGGTGCGGCCCGATCGGCGCGTCGCTGAACGCGCCCGGCTCGCACTTGAACTGGGCGAGCATCGTCTCGCGCAGCTTCGCCGCCTTTGGCTTGGTCTCCGCGTCGTAATAGACATGGGCGTGATAGCCCTTGAGTTCGGTCATTGTGTTTCTCCTGTTTAGAGGCGGGCGCGGCTAATCCGCCGCCGCCAATTTCGCCTCGATCTTCTTCGATATCTCCGCGCGCCATTCCTCGATCGGCTTGAAGCCGTCCTTGGCGCGGCAGATTTCCTCGGTCTCGTGGACGATCAAATCCGCCGGCTGATCGAGGTCGATCTTGAAGCCCAGCGGCTGCGGCACGTACCACGGCGTGTCGCAGAACATCTCGATCTGGTTGCCTTCGGGGTCCTGGAAATAGACCGACCAGGCATTGCCGTGGCAAATCGGGCGGATGCCCTCGCAGCCGGCGTCGCGCACCTTGCGGAACGCCTTCTGCACCTGCGGCAGCGTGCCGACATTAAACGACACCTGCTGCACCATCGGCACTTCGTGCTCGGTGGCGCGGCCGCGCACCAGCACCACCTGGTGATGGTCGCTGGGATTGCGCGATAGAAAGGTGATCCGCCCGTCCTCGGCGCCGTCGCTGACCACAAAGCCGAGAACGCTTGTGTAGAAATCGATCATCTTCGGCACGTCATGGACATAAAGCCCGACATGGCTGAGGCGCGGAGCGGTATCCATTTCATTCTCCTGTCTCTTCCCTCGTCTTGGCCGGGCTTGACCCGGCCATCCACGTCTTCCAGCGCCTTTGACGCTTTCGTGGATGCCCGGAACAAGTCCGGGCATGACGATGCTTGCGATATATGAGCGCGTGGCTCATCATCTATCAAATCGATTTTAGATATAAAGAGCATTCTCCCGATGGATATCAGAGCCGTCGACCTCAACCTGCTGAAAGCCTTTGACGCGCTGCAGGCCGAGCGTGCGGTGACCCGCGCCGCCAGCCGCATCGGCCTGTCCCAGCCGGCGATGAGCCATGCGCTCTCCCGCCTCCGCGACCTCTTTTCCGACGATCTTTTTGTGCGCACCCCAAGCGGCATGGAGCCGACCGCGCGGGCGCGCGAGATCGCGCCTTTGGTGTCGTCGGCCATCGAGCAGATCGAGGCGGCGCTCAATCTCGGCGCCGGGTTCGACCCCGAGACCAGCACCGCGACTTTTACCGCCGGGATGGGCGAATATGCCGAGGTCGCGCTGGTCGGCCGGCTGGCCGGCGCGTTTTCGCGCGCCGCGCCGCACGCGACCTTGCGTCTCCTGTCGCTGCACGGCGCCGACGCCGGCGAGCAATTGGAGCGCGGCGCGGTCGATGTCGCGGTCGCGCATCTGCGCAACCTGCCGCCGACGATCGAGACGGCCTTGCTGTTTCGCGATCCGTTTGTCGTCGTCGCGCGCAAGGGCCACCCGCTCACGCAAACCCCGCTGACCGTCGAGGCCTATGCCGCCCAGGATCATGTGCTGGTCAGCCCGCGCGGCCAGAGCACCGGCGCCCTCGACCGCCTCCTCGTCGATTACGGCCAGCGCCGCCGCGTCGCGCTGTTGGTGGCGACCTATCTCGCCGTCCCCGCCGCGCTCGCCGCCTCCGATTTGATCGCCACCGTCCCGAGTCGCGCCGCCGCGCTCATCGCCGCCCACGCCGAGATCGTCACAATGCCGCTGCCGATGGACCACGCCGCCACCGTCTCGATCGCCTGGCACCGCCGCGCCTCAAGCGAACCGGCGCAAGCGTGGTTCCGAGGATTGCTCACCGCGGCGGCTG
>DATMLO010000191.1:0-4531 GCA_035570495.1 Allostellaceae bacterium
ACCTGACGACGTTGGGAAAATATGTCGGCGGCGGCATGAGCTTTGGCGCGTTCGGCGGCCGGACCGATTTGATGGAATGGTTCGACCCGCGCAACCACAACGGCTTTCAGCATGCCGGGACGTTCAACAACAATGTGCTGACGATGAACGCCGGCACTGTCGGCCTGACCGAGGTGTACACCCCGGCCGCGGCGAAAAAACTCAACGATTGGGGTGACGGGCTGCGCGAGCGGCTGAACGCGGTGGTGCGGCGCAAGGGTCTGGCGATGCAGTTCACCGGCATCGGCTCGATGATCGGCGTGCATATGCGCGGCGGCACGATCGCCAACGCCGCCGACGCGGCGAAAGGCCATGCCGGGCTCTTGGAGCTGTTCTATTTCGACCTCACCGCGCGCGGCATCTGGTTCGCCAAGCGCGGGATGATGGCGCTGTCGATCGCGCTCGACGACAACGATGCCGACCAGCTCGTCGGCGCGGTCGAGGAATTCGCCGAGACCCGCGCCCCGCTGTTCGGGGGTCTTTAGGCATCGTCATTGCGAGGAGTGCAGCGACGAAGCAATCTCCTTCCCTAAGGGGGCCAAAGCGGATCGAGATTGCTTCGCTCCGCTCGCAATGACGCCGAAAGGAGGATTGCATGAGCGAAGCTCGATCCAATCACCGCGTCGCCTATTTCAACGGGCAGATCATGCCTGAGCGCGATGTCCGCATCCCGTTTCGCGACCGTGGCTTCAAATATGGCGACGCCGCCTTTGACATGACCCGGACGTTCCACGGCCGGCCGTTCAAGCTGAAAGAGCATGTCGGCCGCTTCTACCGCTCGCTCAAATATCTCCGCATCGACCCGGGCCTCAGCCCGGACGAGATGGTCGGGATCAGCGAGGAGGTGCTGGCGAAGAACGCGCATTTCCTCGACGAGGACAGCGATTTCTGGCTGGCGCAGCGTGTCTCGCGCGGGGTCGACGCGGTCGGCGACGAGGGCTGGGAGGAAACCGGCCCGACGGTCATCGTCGAATGCATCCCGTTGCCGCTCGCCAAGCGAGCCCGCCTGTTCCGCGACGGGATCGACATCGTCGTGCCGCCGATCCGCCGCACCGCGCCCGACGCGCTCAGCCCGCGCGCCAAGACGCATAATTACCTCAACCTCATCACCGCCGATCTGCAAGCCAAGGCGCAAGATCCAGAGGCCTGGTCGGTGCTGCTCGACCATAACGGGCATCTGTCCGAAGGGATCGGCAGCAATATCTTCCTGGTGTCGGAGGGCGAGGTATTGACCCCGCGCGGCGAATTCGTGCTGCCGGGGATCAGCCGTGAGACCGTCATCGAGCTCTGCGGCGAGCTCGGCATTCCCTGCCGCGAGGCCGATCTCGACCTTTACGACGCCGGCATCGCCGACGAAATCTTCATGACCTCGACGAGCCTTTGCATTTGCCCGGTGCGCAGCCTCGGCGGCCGCGTGCTGCCGGCGCCGCTCCCCGGTCCCGTCACCAAGCGGATCAGCGATGCTTACGCGAAATTCGTCGATTGCGATTTTGTCGCGCAGTATCTGAAGCATCTCGCCTAACGGTGTGGAGAGGTCAGGCCGTGTCCTTTATCAAGCTGCCGGTGCTCGTGTTGCTCGCACTGGCCATCGCGGCTCCGGCGAGCGCCGACGGCTTGCTGACGACGCATCGTATCCCCGCGGATCTCGCCAATCAGGCGGTCGCCGCCGCCGTCGCGAAATGCGCCAGCCAGGGCTATGCCGAGACCGCCGTTCTGGTGGATGCCGATGGCGTGCGGCAGGCGGTGTTGCGCGGCGATCGCGCCGGCAGCCACACGCTCGATAGCGCGTTCAGCAAGGCTTATACCGCCGCGTCGTTTAAGAGCGACACGAGCGCGCTGGTCGAGCGCTCGAAGACAGCACCGGCGTTGGCGAACCTGCTCAACCGGTTGCCGAACCTCGTGCTGTTCGGCGGCGGCATCGTGATTAAGGCTGGTGACGAGGTGGTCGGGGCGATCGGCGCGGCGGGAGCGCCGGGCGCCGAACTCGAAGATGCTTGTGCGAAGGCCGGCGTCGACAAAATCCAGGATCAGCTCAAGTAGCGCCGGTCAGCGGCGCTTCCACACCACCTTCTGGTAAAGCTCCGGGCCGAAATCGGCCGGCACCTTGCCGGTCATGCGGCGCTGATGGTCGTCGAAATCGGCGAGGAACAGGTCGCGGCTGATCTGGGCCGTCACGGTCGGGTGGCCGCGCTTCATGCTCGGCACATCGCCGATCGGCACGCCAAAGCTGACAAACCCGGCCGGGTTGAAGCAGTGGATGTCCCCGAGGTACGGCGCCGCGCCTTGTGTCTTCTCCATGAACTCGTTGCCTGGCCCCAAATAGGGATGCGCGCCAAGAAACGGGTCTTCTTCGTCCGCCGGCGGCGTATAGCGGTCGCGCCAGAGCAGGATATGGCGCGCGAAATCGGCAAATTCGGGTCGCAGATTGGGGTCGGCGACATAGCCGGTGCCGGCGATCGCGAAATCGAAGCGATAGGTCAGCGCACCGTCCGCCAGGCAACCCGCCGCGTCGCCCGCCTCGGCGATAATCCCGCCGGCCTCCGCCCGCGCCGACACCCAGGGCGCCGCGAGATGCAGGTAGAAATTGTCGTGGCGCAGCACGCGCTCGATCGCGTCCTGCGGCGCGGTCGAGCCGGCGCGGCGATAGCGGATCGCCTGGTGCCAGCGCACCGCGTCGGGCAGCGTGTAGTAATTGTCGTAGGCGCCGGGATAGCCGCGGCTGCGATTGACCGGGGTCGCCGCGAGTGTTGCCCGGCGAGCGAAGAGATGCACGGACTTGGCGCCGTTTTCGAGCGCAACCGCTGCCGCGTCAAACGCCGACGCCGCGCCGCCGATCACCGCGACGTCCTTGCCCTTCAGCGCCGCGAAATCGACGTCGTCGCCGGTATGCGCAAAGAGCGAGCGCGGCAGGCCGACAAGGAAATCGGGCACAGCGAGGCCGCCCGACCCTTCGAACCCGGTAGCGATGATGATCTTGCGGCAGGTTTCGATACCGCTGTTGAGGTGCAGCCGGAAATGCCCCTTCACCGGTTCGATGCGCAGCAGCCGCGTGCCGTAGCGCACCGCGATGCCGAGAAATTCGCGATACCAGGCGAGGTAGTCGACCCAATCCTGCTTCGGGATGCGCTCAAACGCCTGGTATGCCTCGGCACCTTGCCGTGCCTCGTACCACGCCTGGAAGCTCAAGGCGGCGATGCCGTATTCCGGGCCGGTCAGCGTCTTCGGCGTGCGCAGCACATTCATCCGCGCGCCGTTTTCCCAGATGCCCGTCCGCTTGGCATCGGGTGCCGCGTCGATCACCGACACCTTGCCGACCCCAGCGCGGCGCAAGGCAAACGCAAACGCGCAACCGGTCTGCCCGCCGCCGACAATCATGACGTTGTGGTCGACACCTTCTCGATCCGGCACCCAATTCGCCGGATCGGGGCCGATCAGCCGCAACGCCTCGCGCGTGCCGAGATCGGGGTCGTTCACGCCGCCAATCGCCCTTTCAGCATTTGGCCGCCGGAATTGCCAGTCGCCTGCCCGTTTTCGATCGCCACGGTGCCGTTGACCACAGTCGCGGCGATGCCGTCGGCCTTTTGCACCAGGCGCCGCGCGCCGCCAGGCAGGTCGGTCTCGACGGTCGGCAGCTGTGGCTTTATGCCCGTCTCGTCGAACACCACAAGATCGGCCGCGTAGCCGGTGCGAATGAGCCCACGATCCGGCAGCTCCCAGGCCGAGGCGTTGTCGAAGGTCAGCATCCTCACCGCCTCTTCGAGCGTGAATTGCTGCTTGTTGCGCACCCAGTAGGAGAGCAGGTGCGTCTGCAAGGACGAGCCCATCTCCTGGCAAACATGCGCGCCCGAATCCGAGAAGGTCGCGAGCGTGCGCGGGTGCTTCAAGAGGTTCAGCACGTCGGCTGGCTGCTCGTTGACGATCGGCTGGACGAACATGCGGTTCTCATTGTCGAGCGCGAGGTCGATGATGACCTCGACCGGATGCTTGTTCTGGCGGCGCGACAGTTCACCGACGCTCGGATCGTCCCAATCGACGCTCAGCATCGGGAAGAGGTTGTCGTAATTGGGCTTGCGCGGGTCGGTGGTCGCCGCGCCGCCGCCTTGTAGGGTGCGCTCGCGCGGCTTCATCGTCGCCTCGGCCGCGATCAGGCGCGCCCGCATCTCGGGGTCGGCGAGGCGCTGCTTCTGCTCGGCGAGCGGCAGCGCGCGGATTTCCTTCCACGCCGGCAACACGTCGAACGGCAGATAGGAGCGCAGCGAAAAGACGGCATTGATCGAGCGCGTCGTCGCCTGGCCGTACATGCGGCCGCCGAGCGCCACGGTTTCGTCCATGAAGCGGGTCTGAAAATCCCACGGGTTGGGGTCGATGCCCTGCTTGGTCGCGAGCATGCCGAACATGATCGGCCGCCCGGTGTCGATCGCGATCTTGCGCAGCTGTTCGAGACAGGCACGCTGAGCCTCGCCGCCCGAGATGTCGGGGCCGACCTGGAAGA
>DATMLO010000192.1:0-38542 GCA_035570495.1 Allostellaceae bacterium
CCAGCGCCACGGGCTGTCGCCACCGGCGAGCGGCTTCAGCCGGTCGATAATTTTCTGCGCATCAGTGTCGGCAAAACCATTCATCACCGAGAGCAGCGTCGCCACATCGCGCAATTCCGAGTCGAGATCGGTCGACGCCGCGAGCTTGTCGTATTCAGCGATGGCGCCTTTCGCGTCGCCCGACTTGGCCGACAGATCAGCTGTCTCAAACGCGGCGAGCTGCGCGTAGGACCCGCCCTCGGTGCCAACCGACGCGAAGATTTTCGCCGCCTCCGCGTCCTTCCCCTGTTGGATCAGCGCCAGTGCCGCCTGGTAGCGCTCGGATTGGGCCTGGCGCAGCGATAGCTGATGGTTGCGCCAAGCGACGATCCCGGCGGCGATCAACATCACCACGACCACCACGCCGATCACGTAGCGGCCGTAGAGCTTCCACAGCTTCAGCAGATTGTCGCGCCGCAGCTCTTCGTCGATTTCGCGGAAAATTTCGCTCACGAATACCTCGGCCTGCCGCGGTGAGCGGTTGGCTAACATATTTGCTGGGCTGAGGCGAGCCAAACAGCGCCGCAGTGCCGCGGCTGCGGCGGCAGACCGCAAGACGGCTGGACGCTCCGCCGGAAATGGTCAAAATTGCAATTGCGTGACACGGGACGCGCGACAATCGGCGGCGGGCGGCGATGAGCACAAAAAGCGCGACGGTATCGTCTCTGCGAGATTACCGAGCGAAACGCCGTCCGCAATTCTTCACGCGCGCCGAATTGAACCAGCTTCTAGGCCTCTACAGTCGCAACGTGTCGCGCGGCGTGTGGCGCGACTATGCGATCGACTATCGCGAAGGCCACGCGTTGTTCTCGGTCTTTCGCCATTCACAGGAAGCCGCGCTTTACACGATCGTCAAATCGGCTCCCTCGTCGGCCAGCCCGCCCGAATTTGTCGTGATGAGCGGGCGTCAGCGGCTGCAAGCCGGCTCGACGCTGGGCGACGCGCTGGCTTTCTTCCGCGGCAAGCTGTCGCTGGTCGCTGCCGGCTTCGGCTGATCCTTCACGGCCGGCGCGGCAGCATCCGCTCGAGGACGCCATCCCGGCGATAAAAGCCGTGCAGCAGCGCGGCGCCGGTATGCAGCGCCACGAGGCCATAAATCAGAAATTCACCGAACAGATGCAGCGCATACGTCGCCTGCACCAGGCAGCGACTTTCTGCAATCAACGGCGGAATGGCGGCGAGACCAAACAGATTTACCGGCCGGCCCGCCGCAGCAAGGCTGAGATAGCCGGTCACCGGCATAGCAATGAACAGAAGGAACATCGCGATCTGGGTCGTGCGCGCCAGCAACACCTCGCCTCGTCGCAGCGCCGGCCGCAAGGGCGGCGCGCGGTGACGCAGCCGCCAGCCCGCCCAGACCAGCATGAGCGCAAGGATCGCAATGCCGCACGATCCATGCAGCATCAGGAACCAACCCCGCGCCTCGCCATGCCGCGGTGCATCCAAGAGACACAACGCCAAGAGGATCGTCACGAGAGCGAGAGCCGCGTTCACCCAATGCAGGCGCCGCGTCGTCGGGTCATAGACCGCCCTATCACCGACCCTGGGGCTCATTCGCTCCTGCCGAAATGCCGTTCGGTTTCCGCCAGCCGGCACCACGCCTCGCCCAGCGCCAATGCGGCCTCCAATTCGGCGAGCTGCTCGGCCGCCGCGCGCTCGCCCTTTGTCGCGTCGGCCACGGCCGCCAGCGCCGCCGCCTCGCAGCCGGCCCACAAATAGCGGATGCCGGGTGCGGGCGGGTCGAGCGCCGCAAAGGCGGCCTCGACGACCGCCAGGCGTTCGCCGAGCGCCTTACCCCGCGCGCGCAGGTCGTCGCGCACGACATCGATCAGCGCGCGGTTCGGCATATCGTCGACCAGCTTCATCCGCCGCAGCGCCGCATCGAGCGACGCCGTCAACCGCACCCTCGGCGCCGGCGGCTGCGGCAGCACCGACGTCGCCGGGGGCGCGGCGGGCGGCTCGAAGCGTAGCATCAGGCTGTGGATCGCGTTGAGGATGAGCCGCCATGCCGGCGGGTCGAGTGGCCGGTAATGCCGCAGCGCGTCGTGCATCGCCGCCTCGCCGCGGATCGGCAGATAGCGCGCGACGTAGCTGTCGAGCGCGATGTATTTGCGGATGAGATCGCCCATTTCCGGGCTGGCCGAAAACAGCACCGCCCGGCCACGTCGCGTTTCAGCGCGAATGATCGCGGTATGCCCGGCCATCTCTTGCCGGAAGAAGCCGTCATCGAGCGGGTTGGCGACAAACAGATGCCCCGGCATCACCAGCCGATCGAAGGTTCCAGCGGGTGAGACCGCGCGGTCGAGCTCGGCAAAAACCGGCCCGTGGTAATAGGGCATTTCGAGCGTTGGCGGGCAGCCAAAGGCGATGCTGTCGGGGCCCAGGCTCAGGCTGACGACCCCGACCCCGGTGCGCAAATATTCGTGGGTGAAGACCGGGCGCGCGAGCGCGGCATTGGTCCAGCCCGGCCGGCCGGACGACAGATAGAACGCACCGCTACCCGAGCCGACCGCGGCGCCGTCGGCGGCGAGGAACTGCCGCACCGCGGCGTCGGCTCCGACGGCCCCTTCTGCCGCATCGAGGCCCCAGACCGACAACCCGCTCGGCAGCACCAGGAGATCGAAGCGCTCGAGCGCGCCGCCGGCGATCGCCGTGCCGTCGACCAGCTCAAAATCAAAACCCAGTCGCGCCAGCGCCATCGCGTAATGGGCAAGGAACGGGTCATGTGCCGCGGCGGCGAACAGTGCGATCCGCGGATGCGCGATCGCCACCCCATCGGGGGGCATCGCCTCGTCCCAAGCTCGTGCGTCGATGCCAAAGCTTGCGAGGCGCTCGGCGAAAGCCGCATCGACCTCGCACAAATAATCGCCCGGCTCATGCCTCGGCCCACTCGCGCCGAGCCACCACAGGTGCGCACCGCGCGAGGCGAGCCGGTTGGCCGCCAGCGCCAGATCAAAGCTGTCGAGATTGCGGCGCCAGGCGAGGTGGAGGAGCATTCGCTATGTCCCCGCCACACCGGTCACTTGGGAAACGTGACCTCGACCCTGCCGAGCCTGCCGTAATCGGCGACGACCTTGACCCCGGGCTCGGTGAAAAGGAGCCCGGTATGAGTGCCGGTGGTGATCACCGTGCCGGCGGCGATCCCGCCCCGTCCGTTTGCGTGCTCGGCCGCGGCGAGCATCAGCTCGACCGGCGTGCCGGCACGCAGCCCAGTGCAGTCGGCGAATTGCTTGCCGTCGGCCGTCACCTCGATCGGCGGATGCGCCAGGTCGATGCCATCCCAATTCGCCGCGGCCGGCCCGTAAACGAGCGCGCCGTTGGAGAAGTTATCGGCCAGCACCATGAGGCGGTCGATCGCGCGAAAATCCTGGTAGCGCGAGTCAACGACCTCAATCGTCGGATGCAGCGACACGGCGGCCAGCACCTCGTCTCGTGAATAGGGCTGCGGCCGCGCCGGCAGCGCTTTGTTGAAGCGAAAGCCGATCTCGCATTCGATACCGAGAATCTTGAAGTTTCGCGCCGGCAGACTCGCCGGGCTCGGCACCACGGTCGAGGCATAGATCGGCGCGGCGAAATGGCCGCCGAGCGGCGAGATGCCGACCTTCCAGCCGCCGATCTTCTCGCCGAGCTTGCCGATCACCGCGTCCTGCACCTGGTAGGAATCGGCCTCGCTCCGCGGGATCGCGCCGTCCGGGAGCTGGGCGATCGCCGAGCCTTTGCGGGCGGCGACAAGCGCGCCGGCGGCGCGTTCGACTTGGTCAGGGGTCATTCCATGTCCTCCTACACGATCGGATCAGCTCCCTGCATCCTTCCGCAGACCTCCCTCATCCGAAGGGAGCCTCGAAGGACGCACCGCGCCTTTTGCACCCTCCGTTACGCCTCGCCCAAATATTGAAGCGCCGCAGCGACCCCATCGGGATTATGCGGCACCCCGGCCTTCGCGAGGCCCATCTCGACGCCGCACAGCGTCCCGCACAGCATCAGATCGTTGAAATGGCCGAGATGGCCGATGCGGAAGATCCTGCCCTTCATCTTGCCGAGCCCGGTACCGAGCGACATGTCGAACGCGTCGAGGATCACGTCGCGAATCTTGTCGGCATCGACGCCCTCGGGCACCAGCACCGCGGTCAGCGAATTCGAGTGCTCGCGCTCGTCCTGACAGACCGTCTCCAGTCCCCAGCCGGCCACCGCTCGCCGCGTCGCCTCGCCATGCCTCCGGTGTCGCGCGAAGACATTGTCGAGCCCCTCTTCCTCAAGCAGCATCTTCAACGCCTCGCGCAGCCCGTAGAGCAGGTTCGTGCCCGGCGTGTACGGGAAGAACCCGGTCGTCCCGCTCTCCTGCATCGCCGCCCAGTCCCAATAGGACCGCGTCATCTTGGCGGTCTTCGACGCGGCCAGCGCCTTGTCCGACACGGCGTTGAACCCGAGTCCCGGCGGCAGCATCAGCCCCTTCTGCGAGCCGGCGACGGTGACATCGACCTTCCATTCGTCGTGCCGGTAGTCGATCGAGGCGAGCGACGAGATCGTGTCGACCATCAGCAGCGCCGGGTGTTTCGCGCGATCGATCGCTGCGCGCACGTCGTTGACGCGGCTGGTGACCCCGGTTGAGGTCTCGTTATGCACCATGCACACCGCCTTGACCTGGTGCTCGCGGTCGGCGGTCAGCTTTTCCTCGACCAGCGCCGGGTCGACCCCATGCCGCCAGTCACCCGGCACAAACTCGATCTCGATGCCGAGCCGCCCGGCCATCTGCCGCCACAGCGTCGCGAACTGGCCGGTCTCGAACATCAGCACCTTGTCGCCGGGCGACAGCGTGTTGACCAGCGCCGCCTCCCACGCGCCCGTGCCTGACGATGGATACACAACGACCGTACCCTTGGTCTTGAACACCTGCTTCATGCCGGCGATGACTTCCTTGCCCAGCTCGGCGAATTCCGGCCCGCGATGATCGATCGTCGGAAACGCCATCGCGTGCAGCACGCGGTCGGGCACGTTGGTCGGCCCCGGGATTTGCAAGAAATGCCGGCCGGTATGGACAGGGGCGGTGTTTTTCATTGGGCAGAAACTCGTCGCTGCGTCGCGCGCAGAATGGCGACGAACGACGGGGCCGACAAGCGGATTGGCGAAGCCCTATTCGGCGGCGACGCTCCCCTCCAGCACCCGCAGCTGCTCGCGTTCGATCCGGTTCGCCAGACGAACCGTCGGCGAATAGCCCGCGAACGCCGTTGAAAACTTGTGCGCTTCCGTCGCCCTCTCGAAAGAGATGCGATAGATCAGCCGATCGATCCGCCGGCCGGCCGGAGTAAAAACCGACGATGCGTAACGATTGAGGTCAAGCCAGGTCCGCATCTCGGAAAACCATGCGGCAAGCGTCTGGTTGGCCGGTTTCTCGATCTCGACGAGCAACATGCTGCGATATTTCCCCAAAGGTCGGCGAAGGACGTCGACACCGCAGCATTTCCATTGCTCAAAAAGTAATCTGTCCGCCGGCGGGCACAGTTACAATTTGTTTCCAAATAGTTGAAGTTACGGCAGCCGCTCGATCCGCTGCTTGTCGAGCCGGTAGCACTCGCAGGCCGTCTTTTCGAGTCCGCTGCGATCGACGACCATGATCTCGCCGCGGCGGTAGCGAATGAAACCCGAGCGCTGCAATTCGCTCATCACCTCGCTCACCCCCGATCGCCGCACGCCGAGCATCGCGGCAAGAAATTCTTGCGTGAGCGGCAGCACGTTCGTGCCGCTCCGGTCGCTCGCCATCAGCAGCCAGCGCGCGCTCCGCTGCTCGATCGAATGCAGTCGGTTACAGCCGGCGGTTTGCGCGCTCAGGTGCAGAAGGTCCTCGATAAAATGCAGCAACGCGGCGCGAATCCGGGAGTTGTTCTCGAACACCGCCCTGCACGCCGGGGCGGCCATCCTGAGGGCGGACCCGGCCACGTGCATGATGACCTGCTGCGCCGATGCGCGTCCGCCCAGCAGCGCGGACAGACCGATCGCTCCTTCGGGCCCGACCATCCCGACCTCGCTGCTGCCACCGTCCTCCATGATGGTCAGCACCGAGGCCACCCCCTCCTCGATGAAATAGACGTGGTCGAGCGCCGACCCTACCTCGTAGACAATTTGATTTTTCGCCAGATTGACGGGCTGAAGATCGTCGGAAAGTTCGGCGAGATCGGCAGAGGATAATGAAGACAGCACACGATTTCTTATCCTCTGCGGCAAAGCCATTAAGTGTCCCCCGGCGCCTCTTTAAAATGGGCGCGCAGCCATCGGGGCTAATCTACCGGAAGTAGCTGGCGCGGATCGTCCGGTACCGGACGTAAAAGGAAAAAAGAAAGCGAATAAGGCCAAGGAGTTAGAGACCCGCGAGGCGGTGCGTGCCACACCTGGTGTATCGGTGCGACGGGCCGTCGCCATTTCGCGCTAGGCGACAGCTAAAGCAGACGCTGGACCCGCCGCTTATCGAGCCCATAACACTCGCAGGCGGTCCTTTCGAGCCCAGCGCGATCAATGATGGTGATCTCACCACGGCGGTAGCGAACTAGCCCCGAGCGCTGCAGCTCGCTCATCGCCTCACTGACCCCAGATCGCCGCACGCCGAGCATCGCGGCGAGAAATTCCTGAGTCAGCGGCAGCACGTTAGAACTGACCCGATCGCTCGCCATCAGCAGCCAGCGTGCGCTGCGCTGCTCGACCGAATGGAGCCGGTTGCAGCCCGCGGTTTGCGAGCTGAGGTTCAGCAAATCCTCGATAAAGCGCAGAAGCACCCTGCGAACTCGCGGGCTCTCGTCGAACACGCTCTTGCAGCGCTTGGCGGCGATATGGTGGCCGCGCCCCGGTAGCTGCATCACGACGTGCTGCGCTGAGACGCTGCCGCCGAGCAGAGCCGAGACGCCGATCAGCCCCTCCGGGCCGACCATCCCGACTTCGCTGCTGGCGCCGTCTTCCATCGTGGTCAGCACCGACGCGAGTCCTTCCTCGATAAAATAGATGTGGTCGAGCGGAGCGCCCACCTCGTAGAGAACCCGCTTCTTCGGGAGCAGGACCGGTTCGAGGTGCTCGATGAGCTGCGCCAGGTCTTCCGCTGTCAGACCAGCAAGCAGCCGGTTCTTGATAGGTTGGATGGGTAGGTTCATTGGCCTCCACCCTCTGTTCGAGGGTCTCGTTTCTTCGGTAGAGGCGCGCTGCTCACTCGCGCCGCCTACCGGTTCAGTTGAAGGCTGAAGTGTCCGGTGGGAGCAGAATCGTCAAAAAGCAAACGGGTTCAGGCGCGATTGCTCCCAACCGGAACGGTAACGTTTGGTATCAAATTGTGGCGGCCACCAGCCCGCGTGCCGCGAAATCTCCGCCGCTACCCGGCTAGCGCGGCATCGTCATCGCCACAATTCGCGGTGCGCATCGCCGTCATCAGACCGCCGATCCGTCCTACGCGGCGACCAGCATTGCAGTGGCGATTTCTTGCACATGCCAAGTTGCTGAGGCCATATCATCCCCTCTGTTCCACAAAGCGAACTGCCCAATGCCTCTCGATAATCCGCCCGCCTCCCGTCTCGAAACCCGCCTCAAGCACGAGATCAAGGGCGATGTGCTGTTCGATCCATTCACGCGCGGTCGCTACTCGACCGACGCGTCGATCTATCAGATCGAGCCGCTCGGAGTCGTCGTCGCCCGGGGCAAGGACGACATCGCCGCTTCGATCCAGATCGCGCGCGAGGAAGGCGTGCCGGTGCTGCCGCGCGGCGGGGGCACCTCGCAGTGTGGCCAGACGGTCAACCGGGCGCTCGTCGTCGAGTGCAGCAAATACATGCAGGGAGTCGGCGAGGTCGACACCGCAGCAAAGCGCGTGAAGGTGCAGCCCGGCGTCGTCATGGAGCGGCTCAACGCGCGGCTGCGCCAGCACAAACTCTGGTTCCCGGTCGACGTCTCGACCGGCGACCGGGCGACGATCGGCGGGATGACCGCCAACAATTCCTGCGGCGCGCGCTCGATCCGCTACGGCAACATGGTGCACAACGTCCGCGCCATCGACGCGCTCCTCGCCGACGGGACGCAAGCGCATTTCGGTGAAGTCCCCAGCAATCTAGGCGAGGACGTGCAACCCGATCGGTACCGCAATCTCGTCAGCGACATGCGGGACTTGTACGGCCGCGAGGCCGAGGAGATCGACGCCCGCATCCCCAAACTGCTGCGCAAGGTCGGCGGCTACAACATCGATATGCTGAAGCCCAAGGGCCCCGACTCGGGCCACAATATGGCCAATCTGCTGGTCGGCAGCGAAGGCACCCTCGCCTTCTTCACCGAGATCGAGCTCGACCTACAGCCGATCCCGCCGCACCGCGTACTCGGCATCTGCCATTTCCCGACCTTCTACAAGGCGATGGAGTCGACCCAGCACATCGTCAAGCTCGGCCCGGCGGCGGTCGAGCTGGTCGACCGCACGATGATCGAGCTGGCGCGTGACATCCCGATGTTCCGCGCCACCGTCGATCGGTTCGTGCAGGGCGAGCCGGAGGCGATCCTCCTCACCGAATTCGCCGGCCCCGACCCGGACGACAACAATCGCCGCCTCAAGCAGCTCGTCGAATTGATGGGCGATCTCGGCTTCCCCGGCGCCGTCATCGAGGCGACCGACCCGGCCTTTCAGAGCGCGGTGTGGAACGTGCGCAAGGAAGGCCTCAACATTATGATGTCGATGAAGGGCGACGGGAAACCGGTCTCCTTTATCGAGGATTGCGCGGTGCGGCTCGAAGACCTCGCCGAATACACCGACCGCCTCACCCAGGTCTTCCACAAGCACGGCACCAATGGCACCTGGTACGCACACGCCTCGGTCGGCACGCTGCATGTGCGCCCGGTCATCAATCTGAAGCAAGACCTCGGCGCGAAACAGATGCGCGAGATCGCTGAGGAAGCCTTCGCGATGGTGCGTGAATACAAGGGCTCGCATTCGGGGGAGCATGGCGACGGCATCGTCCGCTCCGAGTTTCTCGAGCCGATGTATGGCGCCCGCATCGTCCGCGCCTTCGAGGAGGTGAAGGACAAGTTCGACCCCGATGGGGTGTTCAACCCCGGCAAGATCGTCCGCCCGCCCAAGATGGACGACCGCACGCTGATGCGGTTCAAGCCGGGCTACACACAGGTGCCGCTGGAGACCGCGTTCGACTGGTCGGAATGGGGCGGCTTCGCCAGCGCCGCCGAGATGTGCAACAACAACGGCGCCTGCCGCAAATCCGACCCCGGCGTGATGTGTCCGAGCTATCGCGCCACCGGCGACGAGCAGCATCTGACCCGCGGCCGCGCCAACACCCTGCGCCTCGCACTGTCGGGTCAGCTTGGCCCCGATGCGCTGACCTCGGACGCGATGGCCGAGACCATGTCGCTTTGCGTGTCGTGCAAGGGCTGCCGCCGTGAATGCCCGACCGGCGTCGATATGGCGAAGATGAAGCTCGAATTCCTCGTGCAGTACAGAAAGCGCCACAAGCTGACCTTGCGCGACAAGCTCATCGCCTACCTGCCGCGCTACGCGCCCTGGGCGAGCCGTTTTGCCGGCCTGCTCAACCTGCGCACACCAGGCAGTTTTCTGGCGCGGCTCGGCGAGAAGCTGGTTGGCTTCAGCGCCAAACGCCCGTTGCCCTGCTGGTCGTCTCGCCCTTATCGCGGCACGCGCAGCTCCGGTGAGGGCTACGAGGTCGTCCTTCTGGTCGACACGTTCAACCGCTATTTCGAGCCTGAGAACGCCGAGGCCGCCGAGCGTGTCCTGACCCGCGCTGGGTATAACGTCACCATGCCAGACCCTAATGTCGGTCGGCCGCTATGCTGCGGCCGCACCTTTCTCGCGGCGGGTCTTGTCGACGAAGCCAAAGCCGAAGCGCGCCGCATGATCGCGGCGCTCGAGGATGCGGTCGCCGCCGGCACGCCAATCATCGGGCTGGAGCCCTCATGCCTGCTGACCCTGCGCGACGAGTATCCCGCCCTGCTCGGCGAGGTGGCGAAGCCGCTCGCCGCACACGCCCAGCTTTTCGAGGAATTTGTCGAGAGCGAGTGCAAGGCCGGCCGGTTCAACCTGATGCTCAAGGCAATGCCCGGCCAGACCGCACTGCTGCACGGCCATTGCCACCAGAAGGCGTTCGGCACCGCCGGCGCCGCCGCTGATGCGCTAAAGCTCATCCCCCAGCTCACGGTCGAAACCTTCGACTCGACCTGTTGCGGTATGGCCGGCGCCTTCGGCTACGAGGCCGAGCACCATGAGATGTCGCTAACGATCGGCGAACTGGGCGTGCTGCCCAAGATGCGCGCCGCGCCCGAAGGCACGCTGCTCGCCGCCTGCGGCACCTCCTGCCGTCACCAGATCGCCGACGGCGCCCAGCGCCGCGCCCGCCACATCGTTTGCATCCTCGATGGGGCGTCAGCCGAATTGTGAAAAAGTTATTTTTGCGTTCTTGACACCAATCCGGATCGAACTATCTATTTTTCATAGATGGGAGTGGTGCAAGCGCGGCGGAACGCTCCATCAAAAATAGGCGGCCGTCACCGCCTGTTAATTTCACCGATAACAGGCGGATAACAGGCGGTAACCACCTGATAAAAGACCCGGCAGAAAAGCGTTATCGCGAATACGACTTCCCCTGCGGATAGGTCTCGAACGCCGGGACCGCAGGGTCCATGTGGTCCCAGGGCTGCGCGCTTTTGGTGAAGATATTGGCGTCAGGCCGGAACCAGCTCGGATCGTCAAAGGTCGTCACCCGCAATCCGACCATGTCGGGCCGGGTCGACACCTGCACGTAAAGCGGGGTGCCGCACTCGCCGCAAAAGACGCGGCTGATGTCGTTACCCGCATCCGATTTGGCGATATGCGTCTTGGGCGCGCCCTTGGTGATGCGGAATTCGGCCGAAGGGAGCCGCACCGCCGGGACATGCGCGGCGCCGCTGGCGCGTTGGCAATCGCGGCAATGGCATTGCAGCGAGAATAACGGCTCGCCACCTGCCTCGTAGCGCACCGCGCGGCACAAGCATCCACCGGTTCTGACTGTCATTTACCGTCTCCTCTGTCGTCTCGCCGATACTATTCGCACCTTCGTTGGAAGCCGATAGGATGCGCGCATGCCGTTCGACATCGACACCTCATCTCTCCCCGCCCGCGCGCAGGCGCTGCTCGATTTCTGGTTTGGCGCGCCGGATCACCCGAAGCGACTTCATCACAAGCAGATCTGGTTTCGCAGCACGGCGGAATTCGACGAGGCGGTGCGCGCCAATTTCGCCGCAGACCACGAGGCGGCGGTGCGGGGCGATTGCGACGCTTGGCAGGCCAGACCGCTGGGCTGTCTTGCGCGCGTCATGCTGCTCGACCAGGTGCCGCGCAACATTTTCCGCTCGACGCCGCGCGCTTTCGCCAGCGACCACTTGGCCCTCGCCGCGACGAACCAGGCGCTGGCCCATGGCTTCGACCAGGCCGTGCCCGCCGGGTGGCGGCTCTTCTTCTATTTGCCGCTCGAGCACAGCGAAGTGCTGGCCGACCAGCAGCGCGGTCTCGACCTCTTGCTGGCACTGCCGCCGGTCGAGGGCCGCCCGACCGAAGGTCACATGTCCCGGCTGCATCTGGAGATCATCGAGCGTTTCGGCCGCTTTCCGCACCGCAATGCCGTCCTCGGCCGCGAGTCGACCGAAGAGGAATTGGCGTTCCTCATCGAATGCGAGCATCGCTTCGGCCAACCGGCGCCGCCGCCCATCTAAAGGAAACCGCGATGGCGATCACCGATATCGAAATCACCGACGTCACCGATTTCGCCGACCGGCATGTGTTCAGCGCGGCGGTCGGGAGCTATGAGCGAGTCCGGGGCGTCGCGAAGGGCGTGATCGACCCCGCCGCGGCGTGCAATGCGGGCATCGTCGATCTCGACAAGGCGCCGCGCAATGCGCAGGGCCTTGTCGAATACGCGACGGATTTCGACATCCTGCGCCCGGAAAATCCGCTGCGCGGCTCCGGCATTCTCGTCTACGACGTGCCCAATCGCGGCTCGAAACGCATCTTCACCTTGCTCGACGACGTCCTGCCGGGTCAGCCGGGCGGCAACGACCCGCGAACCAAGGAAGACGCCGGGCTCGGCTTCCTCCTCGGGCGCGGCTATTCGATCGTCTGGTCGGGCTGGGACCCAGGCGCGCGTCGCGCCGAAAAGGAGTTGGGCGCCGCGTTTCCACCAGCGCTCGAAAATGGCGAGCCAATCGTCCGGCGGATTCGCGACGAATTTCATTTCGGCACCCGCGCCGCCGGCGACGGCAGCGTGCGCCGCCTCTCCTATCCAGCCGCCTCGACCGATCAGCCGGCCGCGCGGCTCACCGTGCGCGATCGCGAAAGCGACCGGCGCACCGAAATCCCACGTGGCGAATGGGAGTTCATCGACGATCGTTCGATCCGCCTCCTGCCGCAGGGCCGCAACTTCGCGCCGGTCAAAATCTACGAGCTGTGGTACGAGGCCACGGGATCGAAAGTGCTCGGCATCGGCTATGCCAGCGTGCGCGACCTGGTGTCGTTGCTGCGCTACGCGCCGTCGGGCGACAGGCTCTCCAACCCGCTGACCTTGGGCACGGGCAAGATCAGGCATGCCCTTGCCTTTGGCGTATCACAGAGCGGGCGCTTCCTGCGGCATTTCCTCGAACTCGGCATGAACGGCGACGAGGCCGGCCAGAAGGTGTTCGACGGTGTCTTCAGCCACGTCGCGGGCGCCGGCAAGGTCTTCGCCAATCACAGCTTCTCGATGCCAGGCCGCACCGCGACACTGCACGAAGACCGGCTCTATCCCGAAAACTGGTTCCCGTTCAGCACCGCCAAGACCGCCGACCCGGTATCCGGCCGCATCGCCGCGCTGCTCTCGGGCACCGCGCACGACCCGAAAATCATCGAGACCAACAGCGCCACCGAGTACTGGCAGAAGGGCGCGTCGCTGATCCATACCGACCCGGGACTGCGCCGCGACCTCAAGCTCCCCGACAACGCGCGCGCCTACCTGATCGCCGGTACACAGCATGGCGGGCGGCCGGGGGTCGATCCGCGCCCCGGCCCCTGCGTCAACCCGCGCAACCCGCACAGCGCCACACCGGCGCTGCGCGCCCTCTTCGCGGCGCTCGAGGATTGGGTCGTGCGCGATATTGCACCGCCGCCGAGCCGTGTGCCGTCGATCGCCGATGGCACCGCTGTCGCCGCCAAATTCGTCGAGATGCCGCGAATGCCCGGTTTCGCGGTGCCGCCGGGCGACAACCCGGTGCTACCCCCAGTCGATTGGGCCGACCCGCCCGAAGCCTCGCCGCCCGCGCCCTACACGACCTTTGTCTCCGCCGTCGACAGCGACGGCAACGAAGTCGCCGGCATCCGCCTGCCGCAGGTCGCGGTGCCACTCGGCACGTTCACCGGCTGGAATGTCTACAAGGCGCAGCCCGACGAGCTCGCCGATCGCGACGGCTCGTTTATCGCCTTCGCACGCAGCAAGACCGAGCGCGAAGCGGCCGGCGATCCCCGCCCCTCGCTGCAGGAGCGCTACGGTACAAAGGCGCAATACGTCGACCAGCTGCGCCACGCGGCGGCCGCGCTCGTCGCCGAGCGTCTGCTGCTGCAGGACGACGCCGATCGGCTCGTCACCATCGCGGAGGGTTGCGAGCCGTTCTGAGCCCGTAAACCGCTTGCCGCAAGCGGGCGAACGGATCAGCATCGCCCGTCGAGGCCGATAACGGCCCGGAAAAGCGCTGGGGGAGGAACGCATGCGTTTACTGAGGCTTGCCGGCTGCGTATTTGCAGCGGCGGCGGTCGCCGCGTCCGGCGGCATGGCCCACGCGCAACAGCTGATGATCGTCGGCAACGATCAGAAGCCGCAATTCGACAACGGCAAGGTCACGATGGGCGAGCCCGGCAAGGACACGCTGTCGGTCGTCGACATCGCAAAGCCAGCGGCGCCCCGCATCGTCGCGACGATCCCGCTCGACAACACGATCGTCGGCCCGCCGACCAATCTGGCGATCACGCCGGCGCGCGACCTCGCCCTCGTCGCCGATACGATGAAAGGCGTTCCCAAGGACAACGCATTCGCCATCGCGCCTGACAATCGGCTCTTTGTTATCGACCTGACCGCAAACCCGCCGGTGTTGGCGAGCACGTTGACCCTCGGCAACGCACCCACCGGGCTGGCGATCTCGCCGGACGGCAAATGGGCGTTGGTCTGCAACCGCGACGACGGGACGGTCTCGGTGCTGTCGATCAATGGCAGGGACGTCAAAATCGCCGATACCGCGACCATCGGCGCCGCCACCGACAAGATTTCCGCCGTCGCGATCAGCCCCGACGGCAAGACCGCGCTGGTGGTCAAGGCCGGCAGCGATAAGGTCGCCGTCCTGACCATCGACAACGGCAAGGTCGCCTACGACGCCAAGAACGACCTGCCCGCCAACAACTATCCCTACAATGTGGCGATCACGCCCAACGGTCAGCTCGCCCTCATCGCCAATACAGGCGGCGGCGGAAGTTCGGACGGCGACGCCGATACGGTCAGCGTCGTCGACATGACCGCAAAGCCGATCCATATCATCGACCACGTCACCGTCGGCGACTCGCCGGAGGGACTGGCGATCAGCCCCAAGGGCAATATCGCCGTCACCGTCGAGGCGCGCGGCTCGAACCGCAGCAAGGAAACCTGGTACTACCACCCCGGCGGGGCGATCAGCGTGTTGCGCATCGACGGCAAGAAGGTGACCAGGGCGGGCGAAGTGACCGTCGGCGGGCTGCCCGAGGGCGCCGCCTTCAGCGCCGACGGCAGCCACATCTATGTCGGCAATTTTATGAATTCCGACCTGTCGGTGCTGCAGGTGATGGGCGCCCAGGTCACCGACACCGGCAAGCGCTTCAAGCTGCCCGGTCAGCCGGCCTCGCTGCGCGCCGGGCCGCAGTAGGCCCTAATCGCCGCGGTTGGCCATGTTCGCGAGCAGGATGAGGCTCGCCGAGTAGTAATCGTCCGCGTCCGCGATCTGCGGCAGCGGCACGGCTTTGCCCCCGAGCCGCGCACGAACCAGATCGATGATCGCCTGAAACCCGCTCGGCGCCGGGAATGGCGCGACCGCGCCGTTGGTCACATCGACCCAGGCGGGGACGGGCTTGTCGCCAAACCCGTCCCAGAATCGCATCTCGGCAGCGAGCCGCTGGCGCGTCGCTTCGTGACCCCACACGAGATAGAGCGGAATGCGGATCGCGTTGTAGCCAAAGCGCGGCGGCGGGTCGGCTGACGGCGAAAGCTTCCCCGCCGCGTCGATCGTGATCCAATCGGGCGGCAGGTTCCATGTACCGAACCGCGCCTTCGCCAGGAGCCGCAGCCCGTCATACCGTAGCCGCGCCCATTTCGGCGAAGGGTCGAGCCGCGGAAACGTCTCCAGTGCAGGATAGACGTAATACGAGGGGTTGATGATGACCGTGCCGTCTTTCCGCATGAACCCGTCGGCGCCGGGCAGCAACACCAACCCGCCGGCAGCAGAGACGATGAGCTTTTCGCGGATTGCCGCGATGATCGGACGGGCCTCCGCTGCATAGGCCGGGGTGCGCCAGCGCTGCGTCGCGCGGGCCAGCGCCCAGGCAATCAGCACGTCGCCATCGGTCGCATTGTTCGGGTCGGCGATCGGGTTCTTGGCGTCGGGATCCCAGCGCCACGAAAACAGCGCGCCGTCATGTTGGCGAAGCTTGTCACGCGTCCAGTTCCACACGTGGTCGAACGTTGCGTGGTCGTCGAACGTCTCGGCGAACAACATCGCCACACCCTGACCTTCGGTATGGCTGATGTTTTTGTTGCCGCTATCACGCACCCGCCCGTCATCGCCGACGAAGCGGTCGCGGAACTTGAGCCATTCGCCCGCAAGCGTCGCGTCCTGGGCGCGAGCGAGCGCCGGGAGAAATAGTAATGCGGAGACTATGGCGATCCGGGCGACGGCAAAAACGCGCATCGAACCGCCTATGGGCTCGAACCGGCGCGGCAGAAGCCTATGCGTGGCGGCCGTAGCGGAAGGTCAACAGCGTCCCCGCCCCTTGCGGCTCACTGCCCAGCCGCGCGGTAAAGGATGTATCGCCGCCTTGCTCGCCGAGCCAGCCGCTATAGAGGCCTTCGAGAATCGGCACGAGCCAGCTCCGCCGGCTTTCGTCCTGCGGCACCGGCGGATAGGCGCCATGCGTGATCTCGATAAAATTCTCGGCCTCGCGAATACGCGTCCAGCCCCAGTCGATGCCCTCCAAGACGCTGTTCATGTCGTCCTCGAGTTCCTCGAGGCTGGCGCAGCGGCGCAGCGGCAACAGCCGCGCCATCTTGAGGCCAAGCGCCTCGAGAAACTGGTCGGCCTCGGCCGGATCGACGCGCTCCTCGAACTCGGCGAACATCGCGGCCATGAAGTGCACCCACTGCCGGGAGCACTGCTGCCGTGCGTAGTAGTGGAGAGAGATCAGGTCCTCGTCCAGGGCAACGCCAGCCATCATTCGCCTCCTTCTCGGCCAAACAGATAGCGCGCGGCACTGGCACAATACCAGCGCTATTTCACCGCCCGTGGGTCCCGAGCGTCGCAGCCCAGTCTGTGTCGGAATCAACCACCGGTTCTTCGATCATCCGCTCGGGAATTTCCCAGACGATCGCGCGCGGCGGTGTTTTCTGAAATTCGGGCTTCGAGAAATACGTGATAGCCGCCTTGGTAATGCCGCCGTCATCTTCCGCATGGTTGTCGACCGCCGATCCCAGCGCGAGCGACAGGAATGGCGCGAAATTGGCCCGGCGCGAAAAGGACGTACCGAGCAGCACAAGTTCAGGCGGCGGGGTCTCGTCAAGCAGCCCAACGCTGGCCGCCGCGGACTCCTCGATCGCGGTCGGCGCTTCCTCGTCGCCGCGCGGCCGCAGCGGGTAGGGCACGTTGTCGAGGCCGGCCAGGCGGATGAGATCGCCGACCCGCTCGTGTTCCGCGCCCTCGCTGACTTTGAACGCGGCCTTTTGCGTCGGCGCGAAACCGGCCTGTTCCAGCGTCGCGGCGACCGCGTCGGCGGCTGTCCTGGCGCCACGCTCGTTCCAATGAGTGTCGGTTCGATAATAAAGCTCGCCGCTCGCTGCGCTCATCGGTCCCAGCAGATCGACGACGCCGACCCCTGCCGATTTGAGCTGCGCCTCAAAATCACCGAGCCGCCCGGCAATCTGCGACGGCCGGTCGACACCGCACAGGGTTGCAGCCTGGACACGGGACTTGTCGGGCACCGGCGCGACGACAAGCCCGATGTTCCGGCTCTTCAGATAAGCCGCGACCTGCTCGACGATGCGGATATGCGCTGCCGCATTAGCGGCGCGGTCACGGTGCAGCACCAGTTCGTCGGTGAGGAACAACCAGTTGTCACAGCCGCGTCGTACGCGAGCGCCGAGATCATCGGTCAGCATGTAGGCGGTCACCCGGTCGACCGTGACCAGCGGAGTTTCGAGTGGGTTTGCATGCTGCAGAAAGTCGGCGATCGCGGCCGTGGTCTTGCCGTCGGCGACATCAGACCACGACACATCCTTTGTTGGCAGCTCGGCGTGCTTGAAAACCAGCGTGTAGAGGCTCGCGGCGAGCCCGATCAACAGGATCGCCAGCAAGGCTAGGCCGGGCAGCATCGAAGGACGGATCCGCAACGGCAACGCCCCTACGGGTGAACCCGTGTCCGGCGAACCGGACGGCGCAAGCGGATCGATCGGGATTGTCATCGCCTCGCCTTAGAATTGAAAATACAGGAAGGGCACGGTTTGGTGGCCCATCATCACCGCGATCGCATAAACAAAAAGCGCGATCGGCCACAGTGCCTCCCACCACTCGCCGGCGCTCTCCAGGCGCGGGAAGAAGCGCGCCTTGATCGCCGGCCAGAACACGATCGCCGCCGCGATTCCCATCCACACCAAAAGCAGCGGGCGCAGCACCAAGCTCATCTGATTGCTGATCGCAAAGCCGTTGAGGCCGATCTGGCCGCCGAGCATTGCCAGCGTGCCGTCCCAACTGGTCGCGCGGAACGGTGTCCAGGCGAACAGCACCGTCAGCAAGGTCAGCGGATAGGACAGCACGCTCGGCCACCACAAGTTCCGTTGGCCCCAGAACCGCGCGATCGCCAGCGCCACGCCGTGGATCACGCCCCACAGCAGGAACGACCAGCTCGCGCCATGCCACAATCCGCCGATCGCCATGGTCAGGAACAGGTTCGTGTAGGTGCGGACGTCGCCGAACCGGTTTCCACCGAGCGAAATGTAGAGATAATCGCGCAGCCAGGACGACAGGCTGATGTGCCAGCGCCGCCAAAAATCTTGGATCGACACCGCGAGATACGGGTCGTGGAAATTCTCGGGGTACTTGAAGCCGAGCATCCGGCCGAGCCCGATCGCCATCGCGCTGTAGCCGGAAAAATCGAAAAAGATCTGGAACGCAAAGCAGATATTGCCGAGCCAGGCATCGACAAAGGTCGGGTGCTGCAAGACGAAGGCCGCTTCGACGACTGGCGCCAGCGTATCGGCGATCAGCACCTTGACCGCAAAGCCGATCATGAAGCGGCGCGCGCCGATCGACATGTCCTCGAAGGTCAGGTCGCGCTGGATGAGCGCCTTGTCGACCCAGGAATAGCGAATGATCGGGCCGGCAATCAGGTGCGGAAACATGTCGAGATAGGCCGCGAAGCTCACAAAACTCGGCTCGGCCATAACGGTGCGGCGCCGCACGTCGATCAGATACGACACCGACTGCAGCACCGTGAAGGACAGCGCGATCGGCAGGATCACATTGGTCCACGGAAGCGGCCCGACGCTGAGTGAGGCGAGCGCCTCATCGGCCGTGTGCACCATCAGGTTGGCGTATTTGAACCAGCAGAGGCAGCCGAGGATCACGACGATGCCGCCGCCGAGGATCAGCCGCTCGCGCCGATCCTCCCCTTTGTCCATCGCGCGCTCGATCTCGCGGCCGAGATACCAGGCGGCAAAGGTGATGCCGACGATCAGCAGCAGGAAAACCGGCTTCCACCAGGCATAGAACATCCAGCTCCCGAGGCAGAGCGTCGCGTTGCGTGCGCTGCCCGGCGTCGCCAGGTAGGCGATAAAAAACAGCGGCAGGAACAGCGCGAGGAATTCGACCGACGAGAAGACCATGGCGTCAGGCTGCGCCTAGGGTTGGAACGGCGCCTGCTCGTCGCGCTGGGCAACGACCTGCGGGCCCGACGCGCCGGCGATGACAAAAACGCTATAGCGGTCACCGGCATTGAGCTGGTCGAGCTTGGCCGGCACGGCCTGCGCTGGGCCGCCGCAAGCGACGGCAAGCTCGGCATTCACCGGGTTGACCAGCCGCCGCCCGGTCGCACCCGGCGCGACATCGGCGACCACTGTTTGATGACTGTCGCCGGCGACGAGCTGCGCCTTGGCGCAATCCTTATCCGCGTTGAACAGCCCGAGCGACGATTTGAGCGCGTTGAAATCGCTTGGGGTCTCGCGAAACACGGTCAGCGATATCCCGTCGCCGCTGGTCGTCACCGCGACGGTGACGAATTCGTTGGCCGTCAGCGTGATGTCGATCGGCTTTGTCGCCGCACCAAGCTGCGCCGAGCCGGTCAGCGCCACGCCCGGCGTCACCGGATCAAATTCGCCGACCCGATGCGCGTCATCCGCTGGCATCACGATTTTCGCCGCCGGCGAGACAATGGTGACCTCGCTTGGCGCCAGATTGACAAAGCGCAAATAGGCGACGCCGTTCGGCGGGCCGCTCGGGTAGAGCCGGCCTTCGGCCGCGACGCCCTGACCCTGCGGCATCGCTGCCAGCGCTGTGAGCAGTGCGGCTCCGCTGAAGACACGGCGGATCGATCGGATCATCGGCATCTCACTGTTTTGCCGCCGGCCGCGGCGCAATCTGGTCGAGCGCCGCAGCGATGTCGGCGCCCCAGGCCTTGTAGCCCGCGTTCGTCAGATGCTGCCCGTCGATCGTCGGCCAGTCGTTGGGCTTCGAAAACTGCGTCGAATCGATGAACTTGCAGGGCGCCACCGCGGTCGACAGGAATTCGGACATCTCTTTCACCCGGTCGAAGGTCTTGTGATACGTGCTGCCCTCACTACCCCAAGGCGGGCCGACCCAGACGCACGGGATGTTCTGCGCCGCGATGCGGCCGGTCAGCGCATGCACCTGCTGATAAATCCAGCCCTGCGGGAAATCCTTCTGGCCGTAGCCGGCCATCGTGTCGCCCATCTCGATGACGATCAGGTTCGGATGCGACTTTGCGATAACCTGATCGATCTGATAGGTCGGCGTGCTCGGCGCGCGGTTGATGACGGGCGCTTCCTTACCGATGCGCTCCGCTTTGCCGCACGATACGGTCGAGGGATAAACCCAATCGCCGGCATTGGCGCCGCACATCCCGTAGCTGTCGACATTCGCGCCCTGCGCCATCAGGTCGTCATGCAGCGTCGTGATCAAGTAGTCGCGGGTCACCATGTGGCTGTCGCCGATGACCAGTATCGTCAACCCCGCCAGAAGCGCGTCCATAACCGCCCTATCTCCTCGATGCACTCACTCGGATGGCGTTGGGTTAACGCATTCCCCAGCAGTGGTAAAGCTAAGCGCACCCACCTAACCCATGGTTAACACCGCGAGTTTTCTCTCCGCGATCAAGGCCAACCGGAAATTCCAAAAGCATTCGTGACACGGCGACTTACCGTGCCCGCGATCGAGGAAATTCGTCAGTGCCGGGACAGTATCTCGCGCGACAGCCGCACGGTGGCGTCGGCAATGTCAGCGCCCCAGATGCGGTAGCTGTCGGGGGTCAGATGCTCGCCGTCAAACGTAGCCCACTGGCCGGGTTGCGAGAAGCGCAGCGAATCGACATAGCGGCACGGAGAGACGTTCAGCGACAGATACGACGATAATTCCTCGACCCGGGCGAAGGTCTTGTTCGATGTGCCGCCTTCCGTACCCCAGGGCGGACCGACCCACACGCAAGGCAGATGATGCGCCTCGATCGGTTTCAACATCTCCTGCACCTCGAACGAAATCCATTCCTTGGGCAGCGTCGGCTGCATGCCATAGGCCCCCATATTGTCCCCGAGCTCGACGATCAGCAGGTTGGGGTGGTGCTCTTCGATCAGCTTTTCGAGCGACCACGTCTTGACCTTCGGGCTCCGGTCGATGATCGGCGCATCGGCGTTGTGACGCTCGCCGCTCCCGCAGGTCAGCTCAGTCTGCTTGACCCAGTCGTTTGGTTGCGAGGCACAAACGCCATAGGAGTGGACGATCGCGCCCTCATTCACCAGATCGTCCTGGAGCGAGCTCAACAGGAAGTCTTTGTTCGCCAGGTGGCTGTCGCCGATGATCAAGATGACCAGTCCCGCGAGGGCGGAGTTGACCACGGAACAATCCTTTTGTTCGCGGGCGCTAGAAGGGAAACCGGACGCCCCCTGCCTTATGGCGGAGCGACGTTTAAAAGCGCTTATGCCTGTTGGAGAAGTCGCGAGACGCGGCTAAGCAACGCGTCTCGCAGCCGTCACTTCAGCTGGCCCTGCTGCTTGAGACTGATTACCGCGTTGGCGATGTCAGCGCCCCACGCCCGATAGCCGACAGAGGTCAGGTGCTGGCCGTCAGTCGTCGGCCACTCGCGTGGATTGGTCTCGAATCTGAGTGAATCGACATAAACGCATGGCGCGACCGACTGTGAGAGGAATTCCGACAGCTCTCGCACGCGATCGTCGGCCTTGTGATAGGGCGAATTGACATCGCCGTAGACCGGACCAACCCACACGCAGGATGCGCCCGAGGCGTGAATGCGTGCCGCCAGCGCATGGGTTTGCTCGTAGATCCACGCCTTAGGCAATTGCGGCGAGCCATAGCCGCCCATCGCATCGGCCGACTCTACGACCACCAGATTGGGGTGATGCTTATTGAGCAGATCGTTGATCTGCCAGGTCGTCTCCTGCTTGCCGTTGGTCGCCATCGTGGCTTGACTGCCATGCCGCTCGGCGGTGCCGCACGAGACCGTCGTCTTTTGCAACCAGGCATCCGGGTTGGCGCCGCACATGCCGTAGCTGTCGACCTGCGCACCTTGCGCCACGAGCGCATCATGCAGCGACGAAATCAGATAGCTCGGCCCGGCCATATGGCTGTCGCCCAACACCAGTATCGCCAGTCCGGCAAGCGCCCCGTTCATCGTTCCTCCTGAGGGAAAACAAGATCCGCTCAGAGCGGATGCCACGATAGCATAAAAAGAATCCTTAATGCGGGTGGCGCCACCGGCTTCAGCCGGTCAGCGCGAACTCATTTGCCTGGCCGTTTGGCTGCGCGACGGCGTCGTTTTCAGGGGCGGCGCGTTGTCGCGCCGGCGAAGGCTAGAGGTGGCTGCCCGGCATATCGCGCGCGGCGATCGACTCCGGATTGTTGTTGATCGCCACTGGCGCAAACCAGTCGAAGGTCTTGCGCAGGTAAAGCTGGACGATGCCTTCCGTATATCCGTTGCCGTTATTGAGGCTACCGGCAAGGCCAAGCGAAGCCGTCGGATCAATCGCGTATTCGACCTGCCCCTTGAAGTTGTAGCCGAACCCGATGCCGCTATTGACACCGGTCAGGGTAGCGAGACTCGGCGACGTCGCCACGAGCGCCGCTTGAGCCGACGGATTATTGGGGAAGGTCGGGCTTGAATCTTGATTGAAGTGCTGGAAGCCGAGCGTCGTCGAAGCGAGATAGGTCCACGGCCCGGTATGGCCGGTCACCTCGATCGGGAAGCCAACACCCTCGAAATTCTGCGGGCTGAAATATCCACCTTCACCATAGGCAAAGCCGAACAGATCCTTGTCGTAGCTCGTATAGTACAGCGATACGCCGACCCGCAGTGCCCAATCGTCAGTCTTAATCGGCCGGAAATACGCCCCGAGCAACGCATCGACCGCCTCGTTGTGGGCGACGTTGGTACCATCAAGCCACGAGTAGCCGGCGCCGCCATACGCGCCGAAAAACTGGTTGTCGTAGAACACCGAGATGTGGGGGCCGGTCTTGACCACACCGCCCCACAGCGGGTTGTTACCGAGTGCGCCCGGCGCGACAACGTTCGACTTCGAGAAGTCGGCATGCGTGCCGGCATAGGATAGCACGCTGTCGGTCACGGGCTGGCGCAGCCCCTCGATGCGCACGGCAAGCTCGTCGCCGAAGAATTTCGGAGTATACGCCACGTCGCCGATGACGTTGGTGATCGGGAAACCGAGCGGTGTGGTGCCCACCTGAGCACTAAAATCCGTCCAGGTGTAGCTGCCTTGGAGGCCGACGCCGGTCGCGTTCTGGCCGCCCGCCTGAACGGGCCCCGCCGCGCTCAGATAGGTCAATGGGTTCGCGCCGAACCGGCCGAGATTGATGTTCGCCGGCGTCCCAGCATCGACATAGACCGGCACGACGTCGATGCGCATCATTCCGGTGTACCAAGGCGAGAACGACGCCTCGAACGGCATGCCGACTTCGTTAAAGCTGCTCGTCCCCTCGGTGCCGCTATGCGTCCGATACCCGAGCCCGACAGTGAGCGTCGGGTTGATAGTCTGCTCGAGCTTCGCGAGATCGCGCTCGATATCCACTTCCAATGTATCGGCTGGCGAATACGGCCTTAATGCGCCGAGCGGCTGATAGCCGACAATAGGCGGCGGCGGCTCGATCTCAACCTGCGCGACCTGCACCTGGCGGGCGGTGATACCAAGATTGCTCACCCCGGCCAATGCCGCCGCCGCGACGGGCGCGGCGGCGGGCGCCACGGCATCGGAGACGGTATCTTGTGAGACCGTCCCCGCTTGCGCTACGGACGGCCCGGGGACGACTCGCGGCGACGCGGCCGCGAGCGCACGCACCGGAGCCGCGGCCTTTCTCGGCGCGAGGTCCTCGCTATCTGCCGAGGCTGGGACAACGCCCAGCGTTTCTGGGCGCGGGGGCGCCGGCGATGTTGGAGGTGGCGCGGGGGGTTTCGCGGCGGCGAACGCGGGCGCGGGCGGCTTTCTTGACGCAAAATCAGGACTGTCCGCGGAGGTAGGAGCAAAATTCGGCGCTTCCGCATGCGGCACTGCCGGCGCCGTCGATGAAGCGGGCGCAGCCGAGGCCGCCGCCTGTTCCGGTGCAGCGGCAGCGACCGTCTCAGACTGTGCGATTTCGCCGATCAGCTCCGCGGCGCGCGGGTCCGCGGGCGCCAACTGCTGCAACCGATCCAAATATTGCTGGGCGCCGCCGCGATCGCCTCGCTCCATCGCCAGCAGCGTTTGCTGGTAGAGCGCGTCGGGCTGGCGCGGATTGGCGGCGAGAATCTTGTTGAGAATATCGCTCACCACATCGAGGCGGTGCTGCATGCGCCAATAATCGGCCCGCTCCAGCATCAGCTGCTCGGCCGGGTCCGAGGCCATCGCGGCGCCCGCCGGCAGCGCCACCGACAGCAGCAACCCGAACGCGAACTTGCCCGACGATCGCCTCATAACCTCACCGTGAAGAGCCGAGCCGGTAATATAGCCTCAGACCTGCGGAACGGGTTAGGCGGAAGTGCTCCTGGCGGCGCCGCGCCTGGCGTAAGTGAAGTCGGCGCGCCTTGGCCGCTGCTGATGATCGCCTGATCGGGGTTCTGCTGCAGGTTCAACGCGCGAGCCTGTCGTAGCGACTCGATCGCCGCGCCGTTGCGCCCTTCCGCCTGCTGGACCTGCGCCTGCAGGTAGAAGAGCCAGGGATTTTGCGGGTCGGCCTGCATCCCCTTTTTGAGGTAGTCCTCGGCCGCGCTGTATTCGTGTGCGAGAATCGCCCCGGAGATCACCCCGCGCAGCACATCGATGTTGCCCGAATCCTGATCGTACGCTTTCTGGAATTGCTCCATCGCGTCTTTTGAGCGACCCGCCGACGCGTAAATCCGACCGGCGCACAACAGCAGGTCGGTACTGTCCGGGTTATCCTTGAAATATTGCGATATCTGGTCCCAGGCGTCAGCGTAATTGCCCCTCAGGCGCAGCTTGTCCGCCTTTCGCACCGCGATCGTGATGTTGACCGGAGTCAAATCCTCCCGGTTGGAATCATTGACCATCCCGCTCGAATTGATCTGTGCCATGACCTGGGCGGCTTCTTCGTCGTGGCCACCCTTCAGCAGCAACATCATCGCGTAGTCGGCGCCAGCCTTGGTCGAATCGGGTCCACCCCGCATGTAGGCATCGTGCGTGACCTGCACCGCGGTGTCGGGATCGTTAAAATCCTTCATGATGACAAAAGGCGCCTGCCGCTTCTCATCGGTCTTGACGTTGGGATCGCTGTAGAGCTTCACCAGCATGGCCTTACCGCCGGCGGCGTCGCCGTTCTTGAGCAACTGCTTCGCCTTGTCGATCGTGCCGCGCACATAAATGCGGTCGCGGAAGTTATTGATGTCCTGAGTGCGCTGAGCCACCGGGATGCTGTTGATCAGATCGAGCGCGTTGACATAACGGTCCTGCTGCGCGTCGAACATCGACGCCACCAGGATGCTGGTCGGCGTGTTACCGGTCGCTGCCGGATCGACCGCGGCAAAAGCCTGAGGCATATTGTTCTGGCCCGCCAAGAAGCGGGCATAGTCGAGGCGTATCCACGGATCCTTCGGGTCGGCCGCGAGCGCGGCGCGGAATTTTGCATCGGCCGTCGCATTGTCGCCGTTCGCGGACGCTTCCTTGGCCTCGTTGCGCAGCTTGTCCGCGATGCCGCCACCGCCGGCGGCCATCAGCTTTTCCAGCCGCGCGCGCTCGTCCGGGCTCAGGCGGCTCTTCAGCTGATCGAGATCCGCGGTCTTGTTCTCGGCGCGCAGCGCGTTCGCCAGCCCGGCCAGTGCATCCAGATTGCCGGGACGGAGGCGCAAAACCTCGCGATAGGTGGCTTCGGCCGCCGCGTTGTTTCCAGATTTCGTCTCGACGTCGCCGAGCACCATCAGCGCGCCCCACTGGTCCGGGTGGGGATGCGCCAACAGCGGCGCCAGAATGGCGCGCGCCGCGGCATAGTTCTTCGCCGCTGCCGCCCGCTTGGCATCTTCGACGCGCGCCCAGAAATTCGCGCTGTCGAGCGCCGCGCCAAGATCCTTGCGCTCGTCGGGCGCTATCTTCAGCGCCCGCGCTATCAGCTCGTGCGCCTCGCCAAACCGCTGCTGACGCAGGCGAACCAGACCAAGTCCGGCCAGCGCCTGTGGGTCGTTGGGGTTGGCTTTCAATTCGGCGAGAAACTCTTTTTCAGCTTCAAAGACCCTGCCCTTCTTCAGGTCGACAAAGCCTTGCGACATCTCACCGCCACCCGCGGGCTGGTTTTTGAGATCCGCCAGCAATTGCTGGACGTCGGTGTCGTTGGGATATTGCGAGAGGTACTGCTCGAGCGCCTGTTTGGCGTTCGGTGAACCGCCGAGCCAAGTCAGCGTCTGCTTCCACGCCTGGGCCGCCTGGACGCCGACGATCGGGTTCTTGCTCAGCTGGACCAGCATCGCGATACCCTGCATCCGGGTCGGCTCGCGATAGGTGTAAACCTGCGCGAGCGCCAACTTCAGCTGCGGATCGCTCGGCGACTCCTGCGACAGCTTTTCGAGGCCTTGCCGCGCCTCGTCCCAGCCCTGCGGCGTGCCCGCGAGCGTCATGTAGTACTCGACGCCGTAGCTCGATGGCGGCGGGCCTCGGAAAATTTCCTGATATTTCTTGACCGCCTCGTCGAGCTGACCCGCCTGCACCAGGCGGCGCGCTTCGTTGATATCAGTGGGACCGACTTTGCCGGTGCGAATCATCGACTGCAGATCGGCGATGTGCGGATCGTTGGGCGCGACTTGTTGGAGCTTCGCGAGGTAGCGCTGTGCGTCGGCCGGCTTGTTCTCCTGGACCGACAGCATGCCGTATTGGTACAGCCCCTCGGGACTGTTCGGATTGATCGCAAGCAGCTGGTTTAGCGCCTCGGCCGCGAGATCAGGGCGGTCCTTCAGACGCCAGTAATTGGCCTTTTCGATCAGCACCTGTTCGGCGTTCAGCGGGCCGCCCGGCGGTAGAGCAGCCTCCGGCTGGGCAGCCGGCGCAGCTTGTGGCTGCGTCGTTTGCGAGGCCGGCGACTGCGTCCCCGGCGGGCCAGCGTTCTGCGGTGGTGTTTGAGCTTGAGTCGCCGGGGCTTGCGCCGGAGTGGTTTGCGCCGAGGCCGGGATAGCGATCCCCGGCAGCACGGCCGCCAACAGCCCGAAGGCGACAGCGCACCCCCGGCATCTCTTCAATCCGCTGCCCCGCAAAAGGCCCGGCACCCAACCCCACCCCATCGGCCGACCTGTCCGTTCGTTCAACCTACCGATCTGGTCCCCAATCGTCCGATGGCCAGCCGGCGCAACAGCCAGTACGCGACCAGCGCGATAATCAGCACACCGATCAGCGTAAATAGGATCAAGATCAACGGCGAGTTCCCCAGCCACCAACGAAGCTTGGTCACGGGGTTCAGATGGCCGACCGAATACTCGTCGCCGATCCGGAAGCTGGTAACCCGCCCCGCGCCGGTGATCATCAAATCGCCCTGGATCAGGGGATTGAGCTCGCGGTTGCGGAACGAGTTGAGGACGGTCAGCAGCTTATCGGGGCTCGATCCGGTGATGATGACCGCGGTGCGACCCGAATGCATCGGCGATTCGAGGCCGATCATCGCGGCGAGGTTGTCGCCCTGCGAGACAAGCAACTGGTCGACGCGTGCGCGCTCCGCCTGGGTGTTGGGATCGAGAATGGTGTAGACGCGATCGAGCGCCGAGGTCATGCCGACGCGCAGATGACCGCCTTCGACGCGCAGCTTGCTGTTCTGGGCCCACCGCGCGATCAGCGGCTGGTGCGCGATCGACCCAAGCACCAGAAGATCCTTGTCGGCGACCTGATCGACACCGTTTGCAGCCACCACGTTCGCGTGCACCACCGGGAAGCCGGTCGAGTCACCCATCATGCCCATCAGCTCGAGATAGGCCTCAATGTCCTGCGAGGTGATCTGGTCTGGCATCACGACCGCAGTGTCGGACAGATCCGCCATCCGCGTGAATGGGTAACCGGAATTGACGAAGAAAGCCAAGTTCGGCAGCGAAGTGAACCGGTCGGTCTTCGACAGGTCGATCGTCGAATCGGGGTCGATCGACTCCTGGATGTTGTTCGGCAGGACGTCCTGGCATTCGCCGATCTTGACCGGCCGTAGGTCGTAATAGAATTGCAGCTGGTTCTGCCCGAACACGTAGTAGGGCGGCACGCGCACCGTCTCTTCGTTCATGACGAAGTCAGGCGAAATGATGTCCTTGACGTGCTGTACGACCCCCTCTTGCGTCAGCGGAAGGCTACGCAGGTAGGAGTTGTTGATCGACACGTCCAGCCGCGACTCGCGGAAGTTCATCCACGTGCCGGCCGGGTAACGATAGCGGATGTCGAGCGGAATTCCGGTATTGCCCCAGACGAACAGATCGGGCGCGGTCCGGAAATTCAGCGTCAACAGGCCCGGCACCAGCCCATTGCCCTGCAAGTCGGTCGGCTGCACCAGCTCGCCAAAGCGCACCGGCCGGTCGATCGGCACCCAGCGCGGCGCGTCATAAGCCTTGCGCGCGGGAATCTCAGGCGCGCCAACGGTCTGGGTCGGGCCGCTCAGCGCCCGCGAGCCGAGCGTCAGAGTCTCCGCGGCGGCGCGCAGGTCGTCGGGATTGCGCCCGAGGACCAACAGCAGCTTGGTCTCGGGATTATTCGGGTTGGCCACCACGGCGACCGTCGGCCCGGTGATGTCGGGCAACGTAATACCCGCCGGCTTTTCTGCATTTGTCGCGAAAAGCACCGCGTTGCCGTTGGGGATGGTGTCGAGGCTGGTTGGGAAGGTTGCGCCTTTGTACGAGGCAAGCGCGCCGAACCACGACGCGACGATGCCCGCGGACTGCAAGGTCGAGGTCGAGACCTTCGACGCCATGACGAATGGCAGGTTCAGCCCCTGCATATCCTTTGAATCGTAGAACGGCGCCGGGAGCTGCGAGAGATCGTTCGGTAACAGCAGTTTTTGCAGCTGTGTGGTGATCTTTGTGTTGTTGCTCAGCACCAGCCACAAGCTCGAATGCAACGGGTCTTCGCAGCCGAGCGTGTAATGCCCGATGAAGCGGAAGAGGATGCGATTATCCTGCTGGATCAGCACCGGGTTGATCGGCAGCTCGGCGGTATCGCCGGAGGATTGATCTTTCGGCAGCGGGATGTTGCCGACGACCTCGCCGTTGAGCAGTACCGTCAGATGGCTCAGCTCAGGGATCAGCGCTGGTGAATAGGCGAAGGTCAGGTTGATCTTGCCGCTGGTGACCGTCTCATCGCGACGCACCGTAAAGGGCAAACTGCCCTCGCCCTGCACGCCGATCAGGCGGATCGGCGAATTGGCGCCCAGGTCTCGCAGCGAGAGCTCTTGGGTTCGCGTGCTTCCGAGGCCGGCGCCATTCGACGCCGCCGGCGTCGCTGCGGGCCCAGGAAGGCCCGGGTTGGTGCTCGGCGTCGTGCTGGCCGGCGCGGTTCCAACCGGCCCGGGCTGCGCGACCGCCGGCCCCGGTAACGGCACTTGCGATCCTTGCGGCGGCGGGGCCGCTCCGCCGGTCAGCGGACCCGCTCCGCTCGGCCCGACGCCCATGGTCGGCGGTGCGCTCGATCCGGGCGAGTTGCTTGGCGGCGCATTCGTCTGCGCCAAAACAGGACCGCCCAGCAGGAGCGCGCTGCAGCCCAATCCGACCGCGAGCAACAGGCCCGAGACGCGTTCGCGCTGACGCTGGCGGGTTTCGGCCGGCGCCGCAGCGCGGAAATTATGCGACACGAACAAGCCGCCGATGCTGCTCAGAATTTCGCGGACCGAGCGCAGCGGCCGGTCGACTGGGTGCTCTTCCCAATCGAGCCAGGCATCGGCACGACACAGCACCACTCGAACCAGGTCGCGCTGCTGGCGCAGCGTTAGTTGCTCGAAGGCCACGCGCAGAACCTCCTCATCCCATGCCACGATCCGCGCCGGCAATACCGCCGTGCGATCCCCTACTGGCAGCTCGATCTGAACAATATCGCCGGGCTCAACGTCGGTTGGGCGCGGCGCCACAAACATACCGCCCGTCGTCGACAGATTGCGCGACCGGCTCACCAGCGACTGCCCGGTGGGCAGCGTGATCACCCCAGGCATCTCGAGCCCAAGGCGCACCGAACTGCGCAATTGGCGGGTTTCCCGGCCCACCGCGATAGCGGCGCCGATCGTCAGCAGATTGAAGACCGCCCAAGCCACATTGAGCATCAGCACTTCGCTATCGATGAAGTCGCTGAGGATCCAACGGGCGACGCCGATAACCAGGGACACAATAAGCAGTCCCATGATGATCAGATGCGGCCGAACGATCTTGTAGTCGAAATAGTCGCGCGGCAGCAAACCGCCCTTTTCCGTGACGTTGAACTTGCCGCGTTTCGGGTTGATCAGCGTCGCGAGCGTCGGTCGCAAGATGTATAGGGCGAGCACGCTTTCGTAGATTTCGCCCCAGAACGAGTGGCGATAACGCGACTGCAGGCGCGAGTTGGTCACTGTCGAATGGATCAGATGCGGCGCCGCATAGACGATCACCATCAAGCCGCTCGCCGCGATGATGTTCAGCCTGAACATCAGAAAGCACAGCGGCGCGGTGAGGAACACAAAACGCGGCAGGCCGAAGAAGAAATGCAGCATCGCGTTCAGGTAGCAGACGCGCTGGCCGATACCGAGACCGCGGCCGAGCAGCGGATTGTCGACACGGAAGATCTGCGTCATCCCACGCGCCCAGCGCATGCGTTGGCCGACATGGATGGCAAGCCGCTCGGTCGCAAGCCCGGCCGCGAGCGGCAAACGCAAATAGGCCGAGTTCCAGCCCGCGCGATGCAGACGCAGCGCGGTGTGCGCGTCCTCGGTCACCGTCTGGATGGCGAAGCCGCCGATCCCTTCGACGGCCTCGCGGCGGATCACCGCGCACGAGCCGCAGAAAAACGCCGCGTTCCACAGGTCGTTGCCGTCTTGGATCAACCCGTAGAACAGCTGCCCCTCATTCGGCACCGTCGTGCCGGCGCGCAGGTTCCGCTCGAACGGATCGGGCGAATAAAAATGATGCGGGGTCTGCACCAGCGCCAACCGCTGATCGCGCAGGAACCACCCGATCGTCAGCTGCAAGAACGCACGGGTCGGCACATGATCGCTGTCGAACAACGCGAGCAGATCGCCGTCCGTCACCGCCAGCGCGTGATTGAGGTTGCCGGCCTTGGCGTGGAGGTTGTTGTCGCGGGTGATGTAGCCGACGCCGCACGCCTCGGCGAACTCGCGAAACTCCTCGCGCCTGCCGTCATCGAGAATGTAAATCTTGAGCTTGTCGAGCGGATAGTCGATCGACAGGGCCCCGAGCACGGTGTTCTGCACCACCGACAGCGGCTCGTTGTAGGTCGGGATGAACAGATCGACGGTCGGCCACTCGGCGATGTCCTCCGGCAACGCGACCGGGGGCCTATGCAGCGGCCAGGCCGTCTGGATGTAACCGAGAACCAGCACCAGCCAGGCGTAAAGCTCGGCGAGGATCAGACCGATCCCGAGAAACGCCTCGATTTGCGAGGGAAATTGCAGCGTCTCGGTGACCCGCCACCAGATGTAGCGGGTTGAGACCGCGATCGACAATGTGATGAGGATCAGAGTCACGCCACGTGACGGCTGACCGCGGATCACCAGCATCGCAAGGATGGTCAGCACCGCGAACAAGGCCTGCGAGACCAGGTCGAGCGGGGTGATCACGACAATGCCAAGGAAGAAGACGCCAATGACGGTGAGCACCGCCAAAACTAGACTTTGGCCGGCCAGCTCCGATTCGCCGATGCGCCTCAGTTGTCCGAGCATCGTTAGTTTTTCTCCCCCAAGGCTAGCACCCCACCCCAAAAGTCCGGCCCGACGATCCGAGCGCGTCTACCCAGCGACCTTGCCACGGCGCTTTGTGTTCCCCCATTTTCATACCGTCCGTCCTGCTATGCCTGCTCCTCACTCACCTGACCAACATGTCTAGCGCGGACGGCCCGATGAAGACCCGCCCCCAGGAACGTTGCGCGGACGCTCGCGAGGGTCGGGAAGGCGACCGCGAACCTCGGCGAGACGCCCGAATACCGCGTCGAGCGAGCGCGTACCGCGCTGCTCGCTATCTTGCGCTGGCGATGGCTGCGGTTCGCTACCGCGCGCGCCATGCTCGGGCGCGTCATTCTCGCGATACGCGCCGCCCAGCAGCCCCCCGCCCGCAGCCGGCGGCGCCTGCTGCCCGCCATCAGCGCTCGTCTGCTCCGGAGCGATGATGAGCGGCCCGCGTCCTGCGCCCCTCGCATCCTCGCGAACCGTCACCGGTGACGGTTCTTCGTGTATCACGACCGGGGGGCTCTCGCGCGTCGCGTGCGGCGCTTCGGACAGTACTTCGATCCGCGTCTCGCCCTGATCGGGAAATTGGTCCTCGGGGTATTCTTCGTTGAGCTGCGTATCGTGGCGCGGCGCGCCGACCGGCTCGTCCTGCGGCACTGGAGTGTTGCTTGCCCGCTGCTGCTGAAAGATCACCACCGAATCAGTAATTTCGCGAGCACCGGCAAACTCCCGATAGCGGAGATCCGGCGTCTGCAGCCACGAAAACAAATGCTCAACGTCGTCGTCGCGATCCATAAGCCTACAGTCACCACGTTTGCGTGAGTAAGTCCGCTTTATCGTTCGGCTCGAAAGGGTATATCGCTCCGGTTATCGTCGACCAAGCGGATTTGATTATATTTGAAACATCCGCGCTGGGTCCGGGGAGAAGAAGGCTGTAACATGTTGAAACAACGTCAGGTTGATGGTTTCCTTGCTGCAAACACAGCCAGGTGCCCAACCGCGACGCACCTCGCGAAGCATCCTAACATCGTAAACTTGAATAGGTTAAGGGATTTTCGCTGACGAAAGGTCGCGCAGGCAGGCCCTTGCGGCGGCGTCCAAAATCGCCTCTTGGTCGATACCGTACGAACGATAGAGATCAGGCAAATCGCCCGATTGACCGAAATGATCGACGCCTAACGGAACCACCCCATGCCGGGCGACACTGCCGAGCCACGACAGTGTCGCCGGGTGGCTGTCGGATACGGTGACGATCGCCGCGTCGGGCCGCAGCCGGGCAAGCAATCGCGCGGCAAGCCCTGCTTTGCCCTCAGTCGCCGTCGCCCGCCAATCGCGGTGCAAACGGTCGGGCGAGGTGACGGCGAGCAGCCCGGCGTTCGGAAGGTCTTCGCGCAGGGCCTCGAGCGCGGCAATCGCCTCAGGCGCTACGGCGCCACAATAAGCGATCGCCAACGGGCAATCGTCGCCGGGCTCGCGCAGCCAGTAGCCGCCGCCGACAATACCCGCCGCCAGCGTCGAATCGATCTTGCGGTCGAGCTGTTCGATCACGCGCGTCGAAAGGCGGAAATACACGGATTCGCCATCGTCTTCCTGGATCTCGGCAAATGCCCAACACAGCAGAATCGCCAGCTCATCGGCGAAGGCCGGCTCAAACGACAGCAAGCCGGGTTGCGCTAGGCCAATCAACGGCTCGGCGACCGACTGGTGCGCGCCGCCTTCCGGCGCCAGCGTGATGCCCGAGGGGGTCGCGACTAGGATGAAGCGTGCACTCTGGTAGAGCGCGTAGTTGAGCGCGTCGAGGCCGCGTTTGATGAACGGGTCGTAGAGCGTGCCGATCGGCAGCAGCCGGCCGCCGAAGAGCGGCCCGGCCAAGCCGAGCGCGGCCAACTGCAGGAAGAGATTATGCTCGGCGATGCCGAGCTCGATGTGCTGTCCGCCCGGCGACATGACCCAGCGCTGCGCCGAAACGACATTCTCCTCGCGGAATATGTCCTGGCGCTCGGTGCGATCGAAAATTCCCCGGCGGTTGACCCAGCCGCCGAGATTCGTCGAGACGGTGACATCGGGCGACGTGGTGACGATTCGTTTGGCCAGTTCGCTGTCGCTGGCCGCGATACCGCCGAGGATGCGGCCGAATGCCTCCTGCGTCGATTGCCGCTTGGCGCGCGGCGGCGGAATGTCGTCGGGAACCGCGATGCGCGCGCTTTCGATCCGCCGGGTCGCACTGTCCGCCAGTGGCGCCGACCGCAAAAAAGCGCTGAGCGCCTCGGCCGGGAGATCGAGGCCGGCGAACGGCTCCCATTCCTCGCCGGCCAGCACCCCCATCCTTTTCTGAAACACGGCCATCTGATCCGGATTCATCAGCCCGGCATGGTTGTCCTTGTGGCCGGCGAGCGGCAGGCCGTAGCCCTTGATCGTGTAGGCGATGAAGCAAGTCGGACGATCGTCGGTGATGCTGTGAAACGCGTCGAGCACCGACTCCATGTCATGACCGGCGAGATTGGTCATCAGCGCCTGCAGCTGGTCGTCGTCATGCTCGTCGAGGATCGCGCGAATGCCGGGATAGCGGTTGAGGTCGCGCATCAGATGCTCGCGCCATCCCTCCCCGCCTTTGTAGACGAGCGCCGAATAGAGCGAGTTCGGGCAGGCATCGATCCATTCGCGCAGATGCGTGCCATCGGGCCGGGCGAAGGCCGCTTCGAGCTTGCGGCCGTATTTGAGGGTCACGACCCGCCAGCCGACCAGCTCGAACAGCGCGTCGATCCGTCCGAACAGCCGGTCCGATACCACCGCGTCGAGGCTCTGGCGGTTGTAGTCGATCACCCACCACAGATTGCGGACATCGTGCTTCCAGCCTTCGAGCAGCGCCTCGAAGATGTTGCCTTCATCGAGCTCGGCATCGCCCGCGAGCGCGATCATGCGCCCGGGCTCGCGGCCTTCGGGCGCCATGCCGTGCAGCCGCACATAATCCTGCACCAGTGAGGCGAACAGCGTCACCCCGACGCCAAGTCCGACCGAGCCGGTCGAGAAATCGACGATATGATCGCCGTCCTTGGTGCGCGACGGATAGGCCTGAGCGCCGCCAAGCGCTCGAAAGCGCTCGAGCTTGTCGCGCGTCTGGTGGCCCATCAGATATTGCAACGCGTGGAAGATTGGCGCGGCGTGCGGCTTCACCGCGACCCGATCCTGCGGCCGCACCACGTCGAAGTAGAGCGCGGTCATCAAGGTGGCGACGGAGGAACTCGACGCCTGGTGGCCGCCGACCTTGAGGCCGTCGCGGCTCGGCCGCAGATGGTTGGCGTTGTGGATCATCCAGGTGGAGAGCCACAGCACCTTCTTCTCGAGCGCCCGCAGCAGCGCCAGCCGGTCTTCCGGCGCCCTCTCCACGGTTCGCGTCTGCAAGGCAGTATGATCGGCCATCGCCGGTTACATATACCGCCGGGCGCCTCGCGCGCGATAGGCTTGGCGGGACGTCTCCTGAGATTACAGCGTCGTCAGCTGGTTGGAGATCGAGCAGATATTCTCGCCACAGATCAGGAAATCGCGGTCGTGCTCGGCAAGGCAGCGCAGAAATGCCCGTGACGTGCCGGCTTTCGGCATCAGCCAGTCGTGCGGCTCAACGACGATCAACGGGGTGGCGGCAATCCAATCGGTATTGGCGGAAAAGACATCGGCCTCGGCGCCCTCGATGTCGATCTTCACGATAAACGGAAAGCAGCGCTTCGCGTTGTTACGGAAAATCTCGTCGATCGTGATGTAGGGAACGGAGTCGTCCTCCGCCTCCGCGTCAGTCACGCGCTGTGTCTGGTAGGCCCATTCGCCATGACCGATATCGACAACCTTCGCCTTGCCCGGTGAGGCCGCCAACGCGCCGTGAACGCAGGTGATCGATAGACCGCCGGTATTGCTCGTCAGCAGCTTGAAATTTCCCTTATCCGGCTCGATCGCGGTGACCCGCGACCCCGACCAGCCCAGCGCGAAAGCCACCGCCGACGCGCCGATATTGGCGCCGCCATCGACGATAAGCCCGCGCTTTCCTTGCGCCGACTTGCGGTCGTAGTAGTCCTTCAGCTCGGGATAGCGCGCGAGATGGTCAAAATTGTATTCGTTCTGGACGAAGATCTGCTGCAGCATCGGGCCGTCGGACGTGTCCGGCCGAAACCAGAAATCACGGGTCATCGGCCCCAAATGGACTCGTCCTTTGACAAGGTCCATTGCCCCCATCCCTCGCTGCCGTTCGCCCCGTTCAAGCGATGCCACACTGGCATGATCGCCAAGGAGAGATTACATAAAGCGGCGACCCGCCAGCAAATCGAGTTCACGGCCCATGAGTGACGCAATCAGCAACGTCGGCGAGCGTGGCATCACGCTGACTGCGAGCGCGGCCAAGCGCATCGCCTTTCTGCGCGACCAGGAACAGGTCGGCGACGCCAATCTGCGCATCGCGGTGTCGGGTGGCGGCTGCTCCGGCTTTCAATACGGGCTGAGCTTCGACGACCAGACCAACCCCGATGACCGCGTCTTCGAGCGCGATGGAGTCGGCGTCGTGGTCGACGAAATCTCGCTCGACCTCCTTGCCGGCGCCGAAGTCGATTTCACCGAGGACCTAATGGGCGCCGCGTTCCGCATCAACAACCCGAACGCCGCCTCATCCTGCGGCTGCGGCAATTCCTTCTCGGTCGCTTAACGGACCGTCAACACGCGGTGAAACTCGCCGCGGCGCTTCAACAAGTCCTGATTTCGTTGTTACCCGATCGCGATGCCAAAGCGGCCCATCGCCGCGACCGGCGCGCGGCCTGAGGTGAAAACCGCGCGCGCTATACCCCTTCGCTCCGGGAGAACGGGAGGGCCTAAGAGCTCCATCACCCGCCGTGCTATGGCGGGCGCCGGATCGACAAAGGTCACCGCCCAGGGCGAAAGTTTCTGCAGGCGATCGATGATCAACGGGTAATGCGTGCACCCGAGCACGACCGTATCGGTGCGCCGTCGGTCATCGACAAAGCACGGAGAGATTTCGTCAAGGATTTGCTTGTCGGTCGCCGGCTCCCCGGCGAGCTCGGCCTCCGCGTAAGCGGCGAGGTTTTTCGATCCGACGAGCGTCACCTTGCAATCGCCCGCGAAGTCGCGGATGAGATCGCGCGTGTAGTCGCGCGCCACCGTTCCCTCCGTGGCAAGGACGGAGACTCGCCGCGTCACCGAGGCGGCACAGGCCGGTTTGATCGCGGGCACGATGCCGACAAACGGCACGGCGAACTTGCCGCGCAACTGGGGAAGGACGATCGTCGACGCCGTGTTGCAGGGAATGACCACGAGGTCTGGCGCGAATTTTTTGATGAGATGCGTCATCACCTGCGACACCCGCGCGACCAGAACATCTTCATCGAGCGGGCCGTAGGGAAACGCCGCATCATCGGCGACATACATGTAGTCCGATTGTGGCCGTGCTTCCCGCACGGCGTGAAAGACGCTCAGACCACCAAGACCAGAATCGAACATGAGGATGTTGTCACGCATACTTGGCCGTCCGCAGCGATTCGCAGCGTAAAACTCAGTTGCAAGAGTATATTTCAGTAACGGCCGGCTTGCGAGATCAACCGAGACTGCCTTCTGTTAAAGCGACGCACGGACCGACGGCGCGCCGTCCACGCGATCCTCGATTGTCATTGCAGACGCGGCGAAGCAATCTCATCCGGCCCTGGCCCGCGGAGCGTGAGATTGCCGCGTCACTCTCCAGGCTTCTCACGATGGCACCAAAGGAAGACCGGCATGAAAATCGCCAGCTGGAATGTCAACTCGGTCAAGGTCCGGCTGCCGCATCTGTTGGATTTCCTGAAAAACGCGCAACCCGATGTGTTGTGCCTGCAGGAGATCAAGTGCCTCGCGGCCGACTTCCCACAGCTCGAAGTGGCCGCTCTTGGCTACAAGGTCGAGGCGCTCGGGCAGCGTGCCTATAACGGCGTGGCGTTGCTGTCGAAGGAGCCGGCGCGCGATATCGTCTTCGGGCTGCCGGGCGATGATGGCGACGACCATGCGCGCTACCTCGAAGCGACGTTCGGGCCGGCGGATGCGGAGGTCCGCGTCGCGACGATCTATCTGCCCAACGGCAACCCCAGCGGCGATGCGGCGAAATTCGGCTACAAACTCGCCTGGATGGACCGGCTCGGCGCGCGTGCCGGCAACCTGCTGAGCAGGGAAATTCCGTTCGTCATGGCGGGCGACTACAACATCTGTCCAACGGACGACGACGTTTACGACCCTGTCAGCTTTCGCGACGACGCGCTATGCCGCATCGAGGCGCGTTCGCGGTTTCGCTTCTTGCTCCACCAGGGGCTGATCGACGCGTACCGCGTTTTCCATCGCGAGCCGCACAAGTACACGTATTGGGATTATCAGGCGGGACGCTGGCAGCGCGATGAAGGGCTGCGCATCGATCATCTGCTGCTATCGCCGCACGCGGCGGACAAGGTGATCGGCTGCGATATCGACAAGTCACCGCGCGGCAAGGAACGCGCGTCAGATCACACACCCATCTGGTGCGAGTTGGCGGCCTGACCGTTCTCTTAATGCAGACGCAGGGCGACCGCCTGGTCGAGGAATTCCGCGGTATCGGGCTCGATGTCGTCGA
>DATMLO010000193.1:0-7125 GCA_035570495.1 Allostellaceae bacterium
CTGGCATTACCCCTTGCCTTTGGTTTGATGGCAACGCCGAAGAGGCCACCAAATTCTATGTCTCGGTGTTCCCTGACAGTCATGTCGATGCTGTCCATCGCTCGCCGGGCGACTACCCATCGGGCAAGGCGGGCGACGTGCTGCTGGTCGAGTTCAGCTTGATGGGCCGGCCGTTCACCGCGCTGAATGGCGGACCGCAATTCCGCTTCAACGAAGCGATCTCGTTCCAGATACCGGTGGAGACCCAGGCCGAGGCCGACCGGTTCGCCGACGCCCTTTCGGCGGTTCCCGAGGCCGAGCAATGCGGCTGGGTAAAAGACCGCTTCGGCGTGTCGTGGCAGATCGTTCCCCGCCAGGTCATCAGGCTCTTCGGTGACGCCGATCGCGCCCGCGCCAAGCGCGCATTCGAGGCATTGATGCCAATGAAGCGGATCGATATCGCCGCGATCGAACGCGCCGCCGACGGCACTTAAGAGGATTGCGGCGCTGTGCCGAGATATTTGTACTGGTGCAGCACCTGCTCGACCGGGAAGTTCTTGTCTTCGTGCGCCTGGAACACGCTGATCGTCCGGTCGGTGATGTCGCCGTGGTCGTCAAAGCTGATGACCCCTTGCAGCGTCTGGGTATGCGCCGCCTGGATCGCGTCGCGCACCGCCGAGCGCGTCACCGGCTTCCCCGATTCCGCGACCGTCTTGATCCCGTCGAGCACCACCAGCATCGCGTCATAGGCGGTGATCGCGTAGGACGAGGGCCCAAGCCCGTATTTCTCGGTATAGCGCTTGATCCACGGCTGCACCGACGGGTTCTCGGCGAGGAACGGCGCGGCGATCGTCGCGTACCACCCCTGCATCGCCGGGAAGCCGGCGCCCTTCAACAGCGATGAACTGTAAACCCCATCGCCGCCCGCCTTGATGATGTCGGGCACGATGTCATAGGCCTGCTTTGCCAGCTTCGCGGCGGTCAGCGCGTTGCCGCCAAAATAAAAGGCATCGAGGTTGAGCGGTTTTATCTTGGTCAGCAGGGTCGTGTAGTCGGCCTCCTGCGGGTTGAGCTGGTCGTGCCCAAGCACTTCGATACCGAGCTTTTTGGCTTGGCCCTCAAAGGTATTGGCGATGCCGACCCCGTAGGCGCCGCTGTCGTCGAGCACATAGACCTTTTTCACCTTCAGCGTCTGGGCGAAGTAGTTCGCCATGCCCGGCCCCTGATAGGAGTCGGTCGTCACCACGCGGAAATAGACCGCGCGGCCCGAGGGATCAAATTGCTGGGCGAATTTCGGGTCGGTGATGTCGGGGTTGGTCGAGCTCGGCGTGATCGTCGCCAGGTCGCCCTGGCTGAAGATCGGCGACATCGCCTTGCCGCAGCCGCTGTTCTGCGGGCCCACCGCGGCGACGACATCGGGGTCGGCCACCATTTTGCGAGCATTGGTCGCCGCCTGCGCCGGGTCGAATTGGCCGGCGGTGGCGCTGCCGTCGTCGGTTATCATCGGCTCGATCGTGTAGCCCGCGACCCCGCCATTGGCGTTGGCCTCGTCAACCGCCAGCATCGCGCCGTTCTTGACGAGGATCGCATCCTCGGCGCCGGCGCCGGTCAGCGACACGTCAATGCCGACCTTGACCGTCTTGTCGGCCGCGAAAACCGCCCGCGAGGCGAACGCCCCGGCAAGCATGACGGCAGGCACACGGGTGATGAGGGCACGGCGCGTGGTCATCGGTTGATCTCTCCCTGTCCGGCGGGGATTGCCCCCGTTATCGTTAAGGACGCAAGTTTTGCGCCACGCTTCGGCCCGCGTCGAGCGGTTTGACCTTGCTCTAAAGCAGGGGCGGCCGCGCGCTTACGCCTCCTGGTCTACCCCGACAATCAGGTGGCATTCGACGACATCGCCGCGCGGAATGCGCAGCGTCTCGTCGGGGTTCAACTGGCGCAGCACCAGCGTGTCGCCGTTCCAGCCGACGAACTGCTTGATCAGCACCGCCTGGTCCTTTTTGTAGACCACGACGTCGCGGCCGCGGATCGCCGGTTTGAACGGGTTGACGTGCAGCAGCCAGCCTTGGTTGTAGCGCGGCTCCATGCTGTCGCCGACCATGTAGATCGCATACGCGTCGCGCACCCCGGCGAGGTTGGCCGGGCGCGGCGTGTAGCCGATCGGCCCATCCTCGAGAAACATCTGCTGGTCATTGCCGCCGCGGCCGGCGCTCTTGATCGGCATCGTGTCGTGGCGCGGCAGGGGAACGTGCCCCGTCGTCGCGCGCGGCGGGCGGCCGCGCCGCGCCGGCTCGGGCGGCGGCGCGTCGGTATCGCCGGCGCGCTTTAGCACCTCTTCCTGGCTAACATCGAGAAACTGCGCGGTCTGCACCGCCTCCAACAGTTTCATCTGCCGGTCGCCGCGCAGCATGCGCGAGACCGCCGAGGGCGGCAGGCCGAGATGGCGCGCCAGGTCGGCCTGGGTATGGCCGGCCCGTTCAAGCGCCTGATGAAACCAAATCGTGTCCATCGCAATATTGCCTTATTGACAATGTCAAACATGATGATATATCGCCATTGTGATAATGGCAATAGGGCAAGGGAGAGGGCGGTGCCAGGGACCGTGGATGGTGGGTTGCGGGGAGCGCTTGAACAGGGGGCCGACAACGCGGACGAGGGGTGCGCCTTTATCCTCGACGAGGGCGGGCGCTGCGGCGCCGCGCGACGCCAGAAGTCGCCTTATTGCCCGCATCACCACACGCTGTGTCATGCGCCCGAGGAGAGCCGGCGCGGGCGCCGCCGGCTGAAAGGAGGCCGAGGATTTGGCGACGGCTGTTGGCGGCCGCACCGGGCGACTATGGCGCTTGCCGCCCGACCCGCTGCTCCGTCGCCTCGAAAATGTCGCGCGCGGTTTTGCGCGACCACGATGTTCACGTTTTGTACGAGAAGAGCGATGACCCGCCGCAAGCGAGACCGCGATGCTGTCGCCAGGGACATCATTAGCCTGGAGCGCCAGCAACACGGCCCGGTGGAGCTTGTGCCGGCGATCATCGCCGACGCGGCCGGGCGGCTGGCGCGGCCGTATCGCGCGATCGACACGCTGATGCTGATGGAGCGTCGCGGCTCGATCACCGCTGGCATGCGTCAGGCGGGCGAAGATTTCCGCCGCCGTTTCGCGACGGCGCAGCTCGACCCGCTGCGCGCGCTCGACATCGCGCGCCTCACGCTCGGCGGCAAGCCAGAGCGTCGCGGCGATGAGCATGTGCCGGGGCTGCGCGCGGAGGCGGCGCGCGCCGCGGTGTGGCGGGCGATCCGCGCGGTCGGCGGCATCGCCTCGCCGGCCGGGTCGTGCTTGTGGCACGTCGTCGGCTGGGAGCGCTCGCTGAAGGAATGGGCGCAGGAGCAGGGCTGGGCCGGCAGGCGCGTCAGCCAGGAGGCCGCGGCTGGCATCCTGATCGCTGCGCTCGGCGCGCTCGAAACGCATTTCCGCCAGAAAAAGTTGCGATGATCGCATTTTGTGCTTGACAAATCCGGATCGAACAAGTACAAAACACGAACTCTGGCGGAATTGGGTTGCGGCGAAGAGCCGCCGTCCATCGCCGGTCCCCCAAAAAGCAGAGCATCGGTCGTGACGATCAAGTCGCTGTGGCAGGAGCGGCGGCGGCGCAAGGCCGCGCAGGCGGCTCTTGAAGAGATGAACGCGCGCGCCGCGCGGCTCGGCATCACCCCCGAGCGCGTGCTCGAGGAATACCGCCGTATCGCCTTCGCCAATCTCAGCCACATCGTCCACTGGAGCGATGCCGGCATGCAGTTCAAGCCGGATGGCGAGCTCGACCCCGACGACATCGCGGCGATTTCCGAAATCGTCGAGAGCGCCAAGGAGGGCAAGCCCTACCGGGTCAAGCTCTACGACAAGAAGGCGGCGCTCGACGCGATCGCGCGTTACCTCGGCATGGTGCCGCCGCCGCTCGCGACCCAGAAGGAGGATGAGCCCCCGCGTGACGGAAACGAGCACCGCGACGCGCTTATCCATGAGCTCGATCGCCTCGCTGCCCAAATGGATAAGGGACCCCCTGATCGACAGTCTCGGTCCTGAGGCTCAGGCCTGGCTGCGCTACGAATGGGGATCACGGGCGAGGGATGAACAAAAACCCCCGCCGGGCGACTGGCGGGTCTGGCTGCTGCTCGCGGGCCGCGGCTTTGGCAAGACGCGCACCGGCGCGGAGATGGTTCGCCGGGAGATCGGCATGCGCACCGCGCGGCATATCGCGCTGGTCGCGCCGACCGCGGCCGATGTCCGCGATGTGATGGTCGAGGGTGAAAGCGGCCTGGTCGCCATCGCGCCGCCCTGGGATCGCCCGGAATACGAGCCGTCAAAGCGCCGCCTGACCTGGGAGAACGGCGCGATCGCGACGACCTATTCGGCCGACGAGCCGGAGCGGCTGCGCGGCCCGCAGCACGATTTCGCCCGGTGCGACGAGCTGGCGGGGTGGCGCTACCCGGAGGCCTGGGACATGCTGATGTTCGGCCTGCGGCTCGGCGACGACCCGCGCGCCGTGGTCACCACGACACCGCGCCCGACCAAGCTCGTCAAGGCCCTCGTCGCCGACCCCAAGGTCGTCGTGACGCGCGGCTCGACTTACGACAACTGGAAGAATCTGGCGCCGGCGTTTCTCGATCAGATCGTCCGGCGCTACGAGGGCACGCGGCTCGGCCGCCAGGAGCTCGACGCCGAGATCCTCGACGACGTGCCGGGCGCATTGTGGACTCACGGCCTGATCGACGCCACGCGGGTGAACACCGTACCGTCATTGACGCGCATCGTCGTGGCGATCGACCCGGCCGTGAGTACCGACGAACACGCCGATGAAACCGGCATCGTCGTCGCCGGCAAATCGGCTGATGGGCACGGCTATGTGCTGGCCGATATCTCCGGCCGCTACGCGCCGGTCGAATGGGCCAAGGCGGCGATCGCCGCCTATCGAACGCACGATGCCGACCGCATCGTCGCCGAGGTCAACAATGGCGGCGACCTGGTCGAGGCAACGCTCCGCGTCGTCGACCCCGCCGTGCCGTTTAGCGCGGTGCACGGCGCGTCGGGCGCACACCAATACGACCGGCTGGCCGAGGCAATCGCCCTCGACCAGCCCGCCGCGCTGCAATCGGCGAGCTGGGGGATGTTCCAGATCGTCGGGATGAATTTCGCCGCCTGCGGCTTTGCGAGGGTCGAGGATTACGTCGCGGCGATGTGCGCCAGCGAGGGCGCGCAACTTGCCGCTTTTGCCGCGTTCTGCGCCCACGAGGAGCTCACGCCGCTGCTCGCTGCGCGCGACTGGTCGCGGTTTGCGTTGCGCTACAACGGCCCCGGCGAAGCAGCGAACGACTATGCCGGCAAGCTCGCCGCCGCCTATCAGCGCCGCGCCGCCGCGGCCGCCGCATGACACAAGCGACCACTCTCTGCGAGCGCTGTGGGGGCACCGGCCGGACACCACGAATCCAGCGCCGGCGCGCCGACGGCAGCCCCGACCCCTTTGACTTGCTCGGGCAGCACCACGAAATCTGCGACCGCTGCGGCCGCAGCGGCGAACTGCCGGCCGATCGTCCCTCCGGCGCCGCCCGCAGCCCCGGCTACATCGCCGACCTCTGAAGCCCTTCCACCCTCCGTGTCCGGCCGCCTCGCGCGGTCTTTTTTATTGAAAGGATCATCCAATGCAGACGATTTCCTACCTGCTCGCCCGCTTTAGCGAGCCGTCGAGCTATGCCGGCCTTGGCGCTCTCCTGGCGCTCGCCGGCCTGCATTTCTCCAACAGCGATCTCGGTCAGCTCGCTCAGTTTCTCGCCGCGGGTTGCGGGCTGGCGGCGCTGCTGCTCAAGGAGCGCGGCGTGATCCAGATGATCGCGCTGCTGCTCGCGCTTGGCGGCTCGCTCACCGCCTGCACCGGCGCCAACGCACCGACCGCGACTCAAATCGCGACCGACGCCCAGGTCGTGCTGACCGCGATGCAACAGGCAATGTGTCAGGCACAGTCCGCCGCGAACCTGGCGAGCGTGATCGCCGCCGCCGCTGGCGACCCGTCCGCCGCCACGGCCGCCTCGCTGGCCTCGACCGCGGCCGGCGCCGGCTGCACCTGGGCCAGCCAGACGCCCGCGACGCCCGCCACCGGCTCGCCCTCCGCTACCTGAGGCCGCACACCGCCATTCGCGCTTGATCGCACGACGCTGGCTCGCCATCGTGCGGCAAAAGCGCGAAGCGGGGGGACGAATGCGGCTTCAAGGGGCCCAGGGGACCATGGCGGGGACTGTGGCAAGGACGATGGCGGCGCTCGCCATCACGGCGCTGCTCGCCGGGTGCGGCGGGAGTTTCCTCGGCATGGGCAAGAAGACCAACTCGGCCGACGCCGACCCGACCCTTGTCTCGAAGCCGCTCGGCCCCGGTCTTGTCGACCGCTGCCCGGTGCCGGTCGCCTATGACGACACGACGATGAAAAAGATCCAGATGGCGCTCGACGCGCTCCCCAAGGACAACATCCTCCACCAGACAATGACCGACTACGAAACCGAACGCGACAACCTCCGCATGTGCCATTAGGGCCGCGTCGGCTGCCGCCCGCTTGACTCCCCCGGCGACGAGTCTATGACGAAGGCGAGGAACGCAGGGGGACGCGCCTCGTCATGAAACGTGCTTTTGTTTTTCCCGGCCAGGGGTCGCAGGCGCCGGGCATGGGCCGCGACTTGGCCGAGGCCTTCTCGGCCGCGCGGCTGCTCTTCGAGGAAGTCGACGACGCGCTGTCGCAGCATTTGTCGCGGCTGATGTTCGAGGGGCCGGAAGACGAATTGACCCTCACCGAAAACGCCCAGCCGGCACTGCTCTCGGCGAGCCTCGCGGTGATCCGCGTGCTTGAAAGCGAAGCCGGCTTCGACATATCGAGCCTCGCCTATGTCGCCGGCCATTCGCTCGGCGAGTATTCGGCGCATGCCGCGGCCGGGACGTTCTCGGTCGCCGACGCGGTGCGTCTTGTCAAGCAGCGCGGCCAGGCGATGCAGAAGGCGGTGCCGGTGGGTGAGGGGGCGATGGCGGCGCTGCTCGGGCTCGATATCGAGGCGGCACGGGAGGTCGCCGAGGGCACGCATGGTTTTGGCGTTTGCGTCGTCGCCAATGACAAT
>DATMLO010000194.1:0-7049 GCA_035570495.1 Allostellaceae bacterium
CGCCATCAACCTGGCGACGTTCTCGGCGAATTCCGCGAGGATCGCGCGGGCGAGGTGCACCCCGCCGGCATTGGCGAAGGTTTCGAGCGGCCCGGTCACGTTGAAATTGCCCTCGACCCTCAACAGGGTGGTATCGGTTCCACTGGCCTCGATGGCTCCAGATGCGTTGGCCCGCGAGGCGCCGCGGCCGTCGATGCCGCGCCCCTCGATCGAGCACCGGCGCGCCGAGTGGTCGTAGGCGAGCTTTGCCTCGCCACGGAACTGCGCCACAGTGGGCCCGAACTTGACCCGCATGGTGCCCTGATAGGCGCCGTTTTCGTCTGCCTTCGTCAAGGTCGCGCCTGGAATGCACGAGGCGACCACGGCCGGGTCGGACAGCAACGGCCACACCGCCTCCGGCGGCGAGGCGATCGTGATCTGTTCGCGGATCGAAATCATCGCGGAAGGCTATCGGCAATCGCTCCAGTTTGTCGATCCATTCATGGACAGAGCGATTGGTCTCCGGTCATCGGGCGAGAGCCGCCGTTGAGATAAATTCCCCTACCGGTTTGCCTTTGACCGGGGCTAAGGCGGGGAGGAGGCGGCTTGGGCGGAATGACCATGCTCAGCGAGAACCGCGCCGCGTAGACAGCACGACCATGAAACAAGGGGCGCCCGATTGGCCAAGAACGTCCATTTGACGCCGAGGGATGTCTGGACCACGCGTCCGGGTCCAGCTGGAGGGGCAAGTGGCATTGTGAAAGACTTCGGCTTCGACCTGCTCGCCGACGACACCATTCTCGACCAGTGAAAGGGCGGCGAGACTGCCTGTGCGCAGAGCACCAAGCTTAGCGGGACGGCGGCCTACCACCGATAGTATTGAAGAACCCCGGGATAGACGCGGGACGATTACGCCAGGCCGGATGTGGCCATCCCTGCCCTTGCAATCGACTTAAGAAACTGGAAGTAAAGCGCGGTTCACTGCGAGCGCCAGCCTTCGCTGCTGCTGCTGCTGCTGCTGAGAAGATTTTGGCATTTTGCGCCGGCAGCGCCCAAGACTGTCAGTCTAGTGCACTGACTCACTCATGTCAGAAGATACAATTGAAGTCGAAGGGTGCTATGCTTGGGCCTGGCTGGGGAACTGTGTGTGATTGTCTCCAACGAAGACCGGGTGCGGCTGGTCGCCATCCTCGCCAAGCTCAGCCGTCTGCCTGTATCCTCCGTATGATTCAGCGCACTAGCCGCCTTGCATGAAACAGCGCAGACCATGACCTACGCTTATGAACATACGTTGAAAATATTGCGCGCGTATTAACTGCGCACCGGGATCACCCCAATTCCATCAGCCGCGGCAATACTTCCTTTGAGAACAGGGTCAGGTTGCCGACCGTATCGTCGTGGCTGATCGTGCCGCCCTGGCCCATCATCAAGAGGTGGCCGAACCCGCCGACATGGTCGTAGAACGCCTTCAGCTGATCCCATACGTCGTCGGGGGTGCCGGCAAAGACGAGGCCGGCGTTGATCGCGTCCTCGACCGACATCGTGCGCGGGTTGATCGGGCGGCCGTCCCTGGTCTGGACCCGGGTCGCGCGCGCCGCCATCGCCCCGCCGCCCTTCAGCATCTGTGCGGCCGCACGCGGCGAGACATAGCCCGGCGGATTGGCGAATTGCGGCGCCACAATGCCGGAGGTGCGGCTGTAGCCGAGGATCTGGTCGGCGCGGCGCTGGCCCTCCTCGCGGGTCTGCCCGACCCCGATCAAGGCCATGTAGGCGAGGCGGTCGGGAGCCGGTTCGCGCCCGGCCTCGCGGGCCTTCTTACGATAGGCCTCGAAGATCGACGGGGTGCGCACCCAGCCGGTGTTGAGGACCCCGATCACCATGCCGCGCGCCGCGGCCTCGGTGGCGCTCTCCACGCTGCCGACCGGCGTCCACACCGGCGGGTGCGGCTGTTGGTAGGGGCGCGGCCAGACATTGACCGAGCGGTACTGGAAATGCGTGCCCTCCCAGTTGAATGGGCCGTCGTGGCTGGTCATCGCCTTGAGGATCAGGTCGTAGGCCTCCCAGAACCGCTCGGTCAAATCGGCCGGGTTGGTGTTGGCCGGCGAGATCTCGAACGGCACGCCCTTGACAAAGCCCATCTCGAGCCGGCCGCGCGAGATCACGTCGATCATCGAATATTCCTCGGCGACGCGGATCGGGTCGTTGCGGTTGCCGATCGGCATGCCGAGCGCCAACAGGCGGACCTTTTTGGTCTCGCGCGCCAGGATCGCCATCGGGATCGTGCACACCGAATCGCTGCACGTAGCGGTGGCATGGTGCTCGTTGGTCATGATGTTGATGCCGAGCTCGTCGCACAGCGCCCATTCGTCGAGGTAGCGGTGATAGAGGTCGGCGCCGATTTTCGGGTCGTAGAGCCGGCTTGGAATGACCACGCGGTACGAGTCGCCGAGATGCTCCCACGCCGGGTGATAAGCCATCTCGCTGAAATGCCAGACCTTCATCGCATCACCTCCATGCCCGCAAAGCGTTCGATTGCGTCGGCGACCGCGTCCGGGCGTTCGACCTGCGGGTAGTGCCCGGCCCGTTCGATCGTCTCGAACCGCGCGTTCGGCAGCGCGGCGCAGAGCTTCTTGCCATATTCGGGCGCGACCACCCCGTCGCTCTCGCCCCACAAGACCAGGCTCGGCGCGCGCACCCGGTGCAGCCATTGGCGCAGGCCGGGATCGTGCATGTAGGGGCGCCAGCCGTAGAGTGCCGTCGCCGAGCGGTCGCGCGCGATCGCGGTCAGGTCGTCCTCGCCAAGCGAGGCGTAATCGGGCAGAACCCGCGCCGGCTCGCAGAACGTGCGGCGCTGCCGCTCGTCATCGGGCAGAGCATAAATGTCGGCGATGTCGCGCTCCTCGCGCCCGCCGAATTTGAGCCCGAGCGCGTCGATCAGCACCAGACGGCCGATCCGCCCGGCCGAGCGCACCCCCATTTCGAGCGCGATCCACCCGCCGAACGAGGAGCCGACGACGACGACCTCTCCCGGCGGCTGATCGTCGAGCCAGTCGAGATAGAGATAGGCGAGGTCGTGAACCGTGCGAAATCCTTCGGGCCGCTCGGAGTGGCCGAAACCGGGATGGCGTGGCGCCGTCACTCGCCAGTGCCGGGCCAGCCGGTCGAGAAAGGCGGCGTTCTGCGCGACATAATCGCCGCCGTGCAGGAATAAGAGCGGCGGCCCCGCCCCGTTGACCGATCCGTCGAGCAAATATCGGCCGATTGCGATGCCCGCCATTCCGTGCCCTCCCGGTCTGCGCTCTGCCGTCGTCAAATCGTCGCCGCAGTATCGCGATCATCGGCGTCGCGGTCCATGTCGGCGCAAGCGGCGCCGGCCGGGCGTTGCGGCGGAGATTTTTTGGCTGCCCCGATGCGGCATTTTGCCCTATGCTGATTTGGATCGGCGGCCGATCCGGGCCGCGCCCAACCAGGCGGAGGGTCCGATGAACGTCGAAGCAATCCTGCGCGGCAAGGGCCGGGCGGTGGCCACGATCCGCCCCGATCAGACGATCGCGATGGCATTGACCGCGCTGCGCGACCGCAATATCGGCGCCCTCGTCGTCAGCGACGACGGCGAGCGGGTCGACGGCATCATATCGGAGCGCGACATGGTCCATGGCCTCGCCGAGCACGGCGCTGCACTGTTGTCGCTGAACGTCGCCGCGGTCATGACCCGGCGGGTGACGACCTGCGATCCTTCGGACAGCGTCGCCGATCTGATGGCCCTGATGACCAACCGCCGCATCCGCCATCTGCCAGTGGTCGATGACGGGAAGCTCGTCGGCATCGTCAGCATCGGCGATCTGGTCAAGAACCGGCTCGACGAGATCGAGTACGAAGCCCACTCCCTGCGCTCGTTCATCGCCGGCGCCTGACCCCGCGCCAGCGGCTTCTTTGCCATCTCACAACGCGATTCGCTCTCGGAAGTCGAAACCGCCGCGTCAGACGCCATGAGCCAATACGGCATCCCCGCAGCCGCGGCTCGACGCCAAATATCCCGACAATTTAACGCCTTTGCTCCACCCAGAGTTTTGCTTCGGGCGTCAGGATTTCTACCAGATACTTCATCATGAACCGGAAGAAAGCTCCCAATTCTCTTTGATCTTCATCAAAGCCATTTGCTTGAGGATGGCAAGGACTACCCGCGGCCTTGAATTTTTGAAATCGTCCTGCCGCGCCCTCCACCTGTCCGCGCAAGCGGAAATGCGCCGCGCCACACATCCGGTTTACGAAAAAAATCACCGTTAACTAAAACTTGTGCGTTCGACACCCCAAAAAAGATTTACATTCGGATTTGGAAAAGTTTGAGCGAAATCCTTTGGCGATCATCCCTAGGGGATGGGTCGCTCATTAACCAGTCGGCGGAGGTGGCAATATGTGCCGGTTCACGCATGCATCCCTGGCCGCGGCAGGCTTCATCGGACTGGCCGGCTTCGCGGCACCCGCATTCGCCGATCCGATGCTCTACGTCGACAACGTGGCGACGAACCCCCCGCTCGGCAGTAGTGTGGACAGCACCGTAACGCTCCAAGGCACAGTCGATGGAACGTCCGTCGGACCCGAAACGGAATCTGCCGTCCAGGTCGTTCTGACCGTCAACCCAGGAACCTCCGCCAACCGCAGCACCGAGTACACGCTCCCGACCTGGTGCGTGGACATCTTCCACGACATCGTCGTTCCCAGCAGCGGCGAAACTTACAGCGTTGGGTCGCTGACCACTGACAACAGCTTGAATCCCACGGCGCTCACCAGCACGCAGATCCAAGAGATCGGCGACTTGGTAAACTATGGCGACAACCTGATGCAGACCAGCCCGAGCGCCCTCGCCGCCGCGGAAGTGCAATCGGCGATCTGGACCGTCGAGTACAATGGCGGCATCAACGGCAACAACACCCTGACCGTCACCTCGAGCAATTTCACAACGGGGGACATCAACAACACGATTACCGCCGCCGAGTCCTACGGCGGCACTGCCGGTCAGCTGATGTCGCTGGCGGGCATCCAGGGGCAGGCCTACGCCACGCCAGCTCCGCCGATCGACAGTGGCCTTCCCGGCGTTCTGGCCGTCGGCGGCTTATTATTCGGTGCCCGGCTCTTGGAGCGCAGCAAGAGGAGTCGTTTGCCGGGAGCCGCCACCCCACACGTGGTCGGATGATACGACAGTCGCAGGCTTCGAATTTCGGCCAGACGACCCGGCAGTGCGCGCGCGGTCCGGCGTTTTGCCTAACTCGCCGCGCTTAAAACCTTATTTCTGACTCTCTGCCCCGGCCGCCGCCGGTAGCCCTTTGCCGGGAGCCGGGCCAATCGCGATATTCGGCCTCGGCTCGGGTGAGCGTCGAAGCACCCACGGACCCCGTCCTTGGCGATCCGGGTTGGGCCGACCACATCAGCCTGCGATGACTGCGCTCGGAGGCTCCTGATGTCGGCGGCTCGCCAGGAACGCGATCTTTGGGACAACCCGATGGGAACCGACGGGTTCGAGTTCGTCGAATATACCGGCCCCGACCCGCGGGCGCTCACCGCACTGTTCGAGCGCATGGGGTTTGTCGCCGCGGCGCGCCACCGCTCGAAGAACGTCACCCTCTATAAGCAGGGCGACGTTCATTTTATTGTCAACGCCGAGCCTGAGAGCTTCGCGCAGGCCTTTGCCCGCCTGCACGGGCCCTCGGTGTGCGCGATCGCCTTTCGCGTCGCCGATGCGGCCAAAGCCTACGAGCGGGCGCTCGCCCTGGGCGCCAGGCCGGTGCACGGCAAGCTCGGCCCGATGGAATTGAACATCCCGGCGATCGAAGGGATCGGCGGCAGCCTGATTTACCTCGTCGACCGCTACGGCGAGCACTCGATCTACGACGTCGATTTCGTGCCCTTGATAGAGGACCAGGCGCCGCGCGGGGTCGGGCTCGTCCGCATCGATCACCTGACCCACAATGTGCACCGCGGCCGCATGGGATTGTGGGCCGAGTTTTACGAGCGCCTGTTCAATTTTCGCGAGGTTCGCTATTTTGACATCGAAGGCAAATTGACCGGGTTGCGGTCGAAGGCGATGACCAGCCCCGACGGCAAGATCCGCATCCCGATCAACGAAAGCGCCGACGACAAGTCGCAGATCGCGGAGTACCTGGCGGCCTATCACGGCGAGGGCATCCAGCACATCGCCCTGGCCACCGACGATATCTATGCGACGGTCGAGGCGCTCGAGGCGCGCGGCGTCTCGTTCATGTCGGTCCCCGACACCTATTACGAGGCGGCCGATGCCAGGGTGTCGGGGCATGGCGAGGACCTCGCCCGGTTGCGGCGCGACCGCATCCTGATCGACGGCGCCCCGGGCGAGGGTCAGGGCCTGCTGCTGCAGATCTTTACCGACACGGTGATCGGCCCGATCTTTTTTGAGATCATCGAGCGCAAGGGCAATGACGGGTTTGGCGAGGGCAATTTCCGCGCGCTGTTCGAATCGATCGAGCGCGATCAGATCCGCCGCGGTGTCCTCGCCCCTGGCGAGCAGGTTCGCTGAGTGCCTGATCCGAGCGACGCCGGGCCGAAAATGTTGTTCAGCGCTCCACAAAAGACACGCCATGCCGAAACAAAAGCGCGCGCATAGGCTCGGCAAGCGCTTCCTTTTCAGGATCAGCGGAACCGCCGTCCAACACGTACCAGACGAGCCGCGCGTGAATATCGAGTGCCTTGATCCAGCGGTCGCGGGTGTCCCAACCCACGAAGTCGAAAAACGAGAGGGTTTCGCTCAGAATCTCATCGACACAAGCCTTCGGAAGCTGCCGAGCTGCCAATAGATGCCGAAAGTAGTCGCTCCCCTCGATCACGCCGTGCCGGGCCAAAATCTGCCTCATTCTCGCGTTCCCTGCTGCCCGCGCGGGTCTTCATCGCCGAGGATCGCGTAGCCGACGAATCCACCTCAATATCCAACGCGGGTTCGAGTAGAATGCTTGGAACTTCGGCGATCGCCCGGAGGACTCGCCTCACGATTTCGTCGAGGCAGGAACCCGGCAGCTGCCGACCGGCCTCCGCCAGTTTCT
>DATMLO010000195.1:0-62282 GCA_035570495.1 Allostellaceae bacterium
GCGTCGGATCGCTGCTCCGCGGCCGCGCAAAGGCAGTTTCCCGACTACACGCCGGAATCAAACGCCAAGCGCGACAATGCGATGAAGCAGTGTCTGGCGAACAACTATCTGCCGCCGCGCCAGGACCTCAATCACTGATCGTCGTGGTCTTGCGAACCTTGGGCAACTGAAGCAGCTGCCACACATCCTCCAACGCCGCGACGAGCGCATCGATGTCGGCATCGCTGTGCAGCGGCGTTGGTGTCACGCGCAGCCTCTCGGTGCCGCGTGGCACGGTTGGATAATTGATTGGCTGGACATAGATCTGGTGGTGCTGAAGCAGCAGATCCGAGGCCGTCCGGCACAGCGCCGCATCACCGACCACGACCGGCACGATATGGCTGGTTGACGGCATCAGCGGCAGCCCGGCCTCGCCGAGACGGCGCTTGACCGTGGCCACCCGCTCCTGATGCCGGGCACGCTCGGCCTTGCTTTCCCGCAGATGGCGGATCGCGGCAAGCGCCCCCGCCGCGACCAGCGGCGGCATCGACGAGGTAAAGATGAATCCCGGCGCATGGCCGCGCAGGAAGTCGCACATCAGCGCGGAGCCGGCGACGTAGCCGCCCATCGTGCCGAAAGCCTTGGCCAGCGTCCCCTGGATCACGGTCAACCGGTGCGCGACGCCGTCCCGCTCAGAGACGCCGCCGCCATGGTCGCCGTAGAGCCCGACCGCGTGCACCTCGTCGAGATAGGTCATCGCGCCAAAACGGTCAGCGATATCGCAGATCGCGCCGATCGGCGCGATGTCGCCGTCCATCGAATAGACCGACTCGAAGCAGATGAGCTTTGGCCGCTCGGCCGGCAGTTCGGCGAGCAGCTCGGTCAGGTGATCGAGGTCATTGTGCCGGAAGATGACGCGTTCGGCGCGGCTGTTGCGGATGCCGGCGATCATCGAGGCGTGGTTCATCGCATCCGACAGCACGACCATGCCGGGCATGCTGCCGGCCAGGGTCGACAAAGCCGCTTCGTTGGCGACAAAACCGGAGGTGAAGACCAGCGCCGCCTCGCGGCCGTGCAGATCGGCGAGCTCGCGCTCGAGAAGCACATGCGCGTGGCTGGTACCGGAGATATTGCGGGTGCCGCCCGCGCCCGCGCCGGTCCGTTCCATCTCCGCGGCCATCGCAGCGAGCACCACCGGGTGCTGGCCCATCCCGAGATAATCGTTCGAGCACCACACCGTCACTTCGACGCCGACCCGATGATCAAAAGCGCGCGGAAAATCGCCGCGGCGTCGCTCGAGATCGGCAAAAACCCGGTAACGCCCTTCGCTGTGCAGCGTGTCGAGCCGCTCTTTGAAAAAACTGTCGAAATCCATCGTCATCGCGATCGCCAGGGAAGAACCAAAAGTACCATATAGGCAGAGAGATGCACCATTGCGCGGTGTGTCGCGCCCGGCGATCACTTTGTTGGGAGCGCCGGTGGCGGCACGGGCGTGGGAATGGATGCGGGCGTAGGCGCGGATGGGGCCGTGGGCAGGCTCGAAGCAGGTTTCGGCGGCGACTTCGACCTACAGACAAAGGTGGCGCGTTTAGGCGTGAGCACCGGACAATCTTGGAGCAGATAGTCGGTGCCGGTTTGCTGAGCGACGGAATCGCCGAAGCATTGCGCCTGCCCCAGCTCTTGAACTTTTTCGGGCGGCGTCTTGGCCGGGTTGTAGCAGATGGCGACTCGCAGATCGGTCTCGACGACACCGGGTTCGAGTGGCGGGGGATTGGTCGCAAAGGGGCTGAGCACCGTGCACCCGGACAAAGCAGCGACAAGCAGCAACGCCGGCAGGTAGCGCGGGATCATGCCGCCAGCGCCCGCTCGGCAAAGAGCGCGCATTCCATCAGCCGCGCGTCGTCGCCGATCCGGCCGACAAGCTGGATGCCGACCGGCAACCCGTTGGCCCCCTTGCCCGCCGGGATTGTCACCGCCGGCGTACCAAGCAGCGTCCACATGCGCTGGAAAATGGGGTTGCCGGTGTAGGCGTGGCCCTCCGGAGCTTCGCCCGGAGCGGCCGGTACGACAATCGCGGCGCAGGGGCCGAAGAACTCGAGCAAATGCTGCCGGGCGGTTTGCGCCTCGACCATCGCGGCGTCGTAGGCGGAAGCGCCGATCGTCATGCCGTGATCGAAAAGCTGCGCCAGACGCGGCGAGATCTGCGCGCCGTGGCGGATACGCTCGTCGGCGAGCGCGCCGGTCATCTCGTAGCTCATGATCGTGTCCTGCGCCGCCGCGAGACCGCGATGCTCGGCCGGAACCGCGATATCGTCGACCCGCGCGCCGGCGGCAAGCAGCGCGCCGCGTGCCCGGTCGAGAGCGGCAATGGTCGCCGGCTCGGCCTCGTCCCACATCGCGGTCTGGCAGAAGCCGAAGTGCGGCGGCAGCGGTGCGGCCTCCGAGATGTCGCGCAATGCGCGACGGTCGGTTAGCACGCCGATAAAGAACGCAGCGTCCTCGACGCTGCGCGCCATGACACCGACCGTATCGAGGCTGTCGGCGAGCGCCTTGACCCCGCTGCGCGGCACCAGCCCGAAGCTGGGCTTGTAGCCGACGACACCGCAATAGGATGCCGGCCGCAGGATCGAGCCGGCGGTCTGCGTGCCGAAAGCCAGCGGCGCCATGCCAGCGCCAATCGCCGCCGCCGAGCCGCTCGACGAGCCGCCGGGCGTATGCGCCTTGTTGTGCGGGTTGGTGGTCTTGCCGGGCGTGAAATAGGCGAATTCGGTGCTGACCGTCTTGCCGAGCACGATCGCGCCGGATGCTCGCGACAAGGCGACGCACGCCGCATCCGCGGCCGGGCGATGCGTCGCGTAGATCGGCGAACCGTAGCCGGTCGGTAGATCGAACGTGTCGATCACATCCTTGACCGCCAGCGGGATACCGTGCAGCGGACCGCGCGACGGCTCGTTGTCGGCGCGGCGCGCCGCCGCCAGCACGAGCTCGGGGTCGAAATGCTGCCAGGCACCTACCTCGGCCTCGCGCGCCGCGATCCGCTCCAGCCAGGCCTCGACATAGTCGACGACGCCGAGTCGCTTGGCGGCGATCTGCCGCGCCGCTTCGCGCACCGGGAGCGACAAGGGATGGGACGATTTCGAGTCGGGCACCGGTTTTTCCTCCGCCGGATTCGCGCAACAACTACTCCGTCCGTAACACTTGCGGGAAGAGAGATGGTGCTATGCGGGGATACCGAGGCGCTTGCCGAAGCAGGACCGGCCCGGCAGTGTGCGGCGATGACGCACGATGCCGACCAAGGGCCGGATCAGCATGACGACGGCGGCGGCCCGCGGCGCGCCGCGTTGATCGGGCTGTTGATTTGCGCGGTGCTTGTGGTGGCCGCGTACTATCTCGTCAATTCGCTGCGCGACGAGGGGAACCGAGAAGACTGCCTGATGTCGGGCCGCACCAATTGCGCCCCGCTCGACATCCCGACGCACAAATAGCGCGCCGCCGCACCTTACCCATGACGACAGCAGGGGCGACATTCGCGCGCTTCGTCCTTATATATGGTCCAACGTATCGCTCAGGCAGAGCGTTGATATTGGCATGATCGACCCGTTTGGACGCCACATCACCTATCTGCGCGTATCGGTGACCGACCGCTGCGACTTTCGCTGTGTCTATTGCATGGCGGAGGAGATGGAATTCCTGCCGAAGCGGGAATTGCTGACGCTCGAAGAACTCGACCGCGTGTGCAGCGCCTTTGTGCGCCTCGGCGTCAGGAAGTTGCGGCTGACCGGCGGCGAGCCGCTGGTGCGGCGGAATATCATGGGCCTGTTCCGCTCGCTCGGCCGCCATCTCGATAGCGGCGAACTCGACGAGCTGACGTTGACCACCAACGGCAGCCAGCTCGCGCGCCATGCCGAAGAGTTGCGCTCGTGCGGGGTCGAGCGGGTCAATGTGTCGCTCGACACTCTCGATCCGGCGAAATTCACCGCGATCACGCGCCGCGGACGGCTCGACCAGGTCATGGCGGGGCTCGACGCCGCGAAGCGCGTCGGGCTCAAGGTCAAGATCAACGCCGTCGCGCTACGCGGCATCAACGAGGACGAGATCGACGATCTCGTCGCCTGGTGCGGCAGCGAAGGGTTCGACCTCGTGCTGATCGAGGTTATGCCGATGGGCGATATTGGCGGCGAGACTCGCCTCGAACAGTATCTGCCGTTGTCGCTGGTGCGGGCCCGGCTCGAACAGCGCTGGACTCTCGACGACAGCGACTATCGCACCGGCGGTCCGGCGCGCTATACGACCGTGCGCGAAACCGGCGGCCGGCTCGGGTTTATCACGCCCCTCACCCATAATTTCTGCGAAAGCTGCAACCGGGTGCGGCTGACCTGCACCGGCACGTTGTTCATGTGCCTTGGCCAGGAGGATGCCGCCGATTTGCGCACGCCGGTGCGGCAATCCGAGAGCGACGAGCCGCTCGAGCGGGCGATCCGGGAAGCGATCGACCGCAAGCCGAAAGGCCATGATTTCATCATCGACCGTCGCCACCAGCGGCCGGCCATAGCCCGCCATATGAGCGTGACCGGCGGGTGAGCCTGCCGCGCGTCGCCTTTGTCGCCTCGGACGCGGAGGCGGCGCAACAGGCCCTCGCCGATGTAAGCCGCACCTACGGCACGATCGATCCGGCCGAGGCCGACATCATCGTGCCGCTCGGCGGCGACGGTTTCATGCTCGAAACGTTGCATCGCTTTGCCGGCAAGGGCGTGTCGATCTTCGGCATGCATCGCGGCAGCGTCGGGTTCCTGATGAACCCCTATCAGCTCGATGGCCTCGCCGAGCGGCTGGACACCGCGCAGCGCGTCACGCTCTACTCGCTTGAAATGGCCGCGACGCAAGAAAGCGGCGCGGTCACGCGCGCGATCGCGTTCAACGAGGTGTCGCTGCTGCGCGAGACGCGGCAAGCCGCGAAGCTCAAGATCAGCGTCGACGGCGTGGTGCGGCTCGAAGAGCTGATGGCCGACGGCATTCTTTTGGCGACCTCGGTCGGCAGCACCGCGTACAACCTTGCTGCGCACGGGCCGATCATCCCGTTGGACGCCGAAATCCTCGCGCTGACGCCCATCAGTGCCTTTCGTCCGCGGCGCTGGCGTGGCGCGCTGCTTCGGCGCGGCGCCCGGGTGAGGATCGACTGCCTCGAAACGGAGAAGCGTCCGATGAGCGCGGTCGCCGATTTCACCGAGGTCCGCGACATCACCGCGGTCGAAATCGCGGAAAACCGCGATATCGCGATGACGCTCTTGTTCGACCGCGACGCCAACCTTCAGGAACGCGTGTTCAAAGAGCAGTTCATGACCTGAGGCGCCGCCGGCGCCGTCAGTCGCGGTTGCCGAAGATGCTGCCGAGCACCGAGCCGGCGACGCCGCCAACAATGCCTGTTTCGATCGTCTGGGCCGTTGAGGCGGCCGCCGGCTGAGCGCCGAGATAAGGCTGCAGCGCATGCGCGAAGCCGGGCACGGTCAGCGATTGCAGCCAGACCTTGCCGGGACCGGTCAGCCGGGCAATGAACAGGCCGTCGCCGCCGAACAGCGCGTTCTTGATACCGCGCATGAAGACGACGTCGAAGTTCACGGCGGCATCAAACATGCCGATATGACCCGGGTGAACCTGGATCGACTCGCCGGGCTGCAAATCGTAGGTCACGATCTCGCCGCCGAGCTCTACCCAGGCGGTGCACGAGCCCGAGAGCCGCTGCAGCAAAAAACCTTCGCCGCCGAACAGTCCCGCGCCGAGCGACCGCTGGAACCCGGTCGACAACGTCACGCCCTGCGTCGCGCAGACAAATCCGTGGCGGTGGATCATGTATTCCTGGCCGGGCTGAACCGGCACCTCGAAGATCGTGCCGGGCAGCTTGGCGGCGAACGCGATGACGCCGTTACCGCCTTCCACGCTGTATTCGGTCATGAACAGCCCGCCGCCGCTCAGCGCGCGGCCGATCGCGCCAAAAAAGCCGCCCGCACCCGCCGTCTGCGTCGTCGTTTTGAGCCGCACATTATCGGTCATCCACGAGAACTGGCCGGGCTCGGCGATGATCATGTCGCCCTGCTCGAGACCGATCTCCAGCACCGGCATCGTCGTGCCGGTAATTTTCGACTGCATCGGCAAATTCCCCCTATTCCAGCTTCAACGCCGCGCCCCCAAGATCCTCGGCCCGCTCGATTTTGATCAGCACCGCGTACCCCTTCTTATCGGGGTCGCGATCCTTTTCCGGCTGGACCAGGCGTCGCCACACTTCCTCGTATACGGGCCCCGAGCGGTAAATGGTTGCGGTGCCGTAGAAGCGGGCGATACCGCCGAGCGGCAGCACGCCTTCTTCACGCAGCGACGGCTTGCGGAAATAGATCGTCAGCTTGGTGCCGTCCTGCATCGCCGCCGCCGAGCTGCCGCGGCCGCGCTCCCACAGCCCGATATGATCGTCGTCATAGACCATCGTCCCGCCGCGCGGGGTGATCTGCGCGAAGCCATCGGGCAGCACCGAGCCCAGCAGGCAGACATTGGCCGGAAACGCGGTGTCGATGTGCTCGTGCAGGACTTTCGGAATCTTCGCCATCGTTTGAGCCTCCCCGTTGTTCAAGCGACCTGATCCAAGGTCGAAGCCACGTCGCGTGTCGTCACCCGGCGCAGGTCGCGGACTTTTGTCTCATCGAAATGCCGCCCGCGATGCATTGTCGCGCGGTTGTCCCAGATGACGAGATCGCCCTGCCGCCAGTCATGGCGATACACGAATTCGCGCTGCGTCGCGTGTTCGATCAGCTCGCGCAGAAGCAACCGCCCTTCCGGCACCGGCCAGCCGACGACTTCCGAGGCGTGCGCGGCGACATAAAGAACCTTGCTCCCAGAGCCCGGATGCGTGCGCACCATGCGCTGCGGCACCGGCGGTAGCACCTGCTTCTCGCCGAACAGCAGGTCGGCAAAACCGAGCTGGCCGCGCGACCAGGCGATGTCGTGCAGCGCGACGAGATCGGCAATGTCCGCCTTCTGCTGATCGTTGAGCGCGTCGTAGGCGGCGCGCATATCGGCGAATTCAGTTTCGCCATTGCCTTTCTGGCTCGGCCCTGGGACGCGGTGCGCATAAAGCATCGACAGCGCGGCGGGGATGCGGCGAAACGAGCCGTCGGTATGCCACAGCCGATTGCCGAGCTGGTCGAAGCGGCGTGGGTCGTCGCGACCGCGCAGCCGGTTTTCCTCGTCGAGATTGGAGATGTCGGCGACCGCCGGCGGCAGCCGTCGCTTGACGTTGGCGGCGCCGCTTCGTGGCAGTTCAAGCTCGCCAAAATTACGGGCGAACGCCATCTGTCGCTCGTCGTCGAGATCCTGGCCGGGGATGATCAACACCGCATAGCGGTCGATCGCCGCGTTGAGCGCCGCGACCGTGGCGGCGTCGATCGGCTTGCCGACGTCGATGCCCGATACCTCGCCGACAAAGAGCGGATGCAGCGGGCGGACCGCCAATTCCATCGTCTTCTCCCTCACACCCGGGCAGCGACGAAAGCGCGCAAGGCTTCGACCAACGCGGCCAGATCGGCCTTCAGCTGGCCGAACCCGGCATTCTTTTCGAGCGTGCGCTGGTCCATGTAAAGCGCGCGATCGATCTCGATCTGCAGCGAGTGACGGCGCTCGCCGGGGCGGCCGTGGCGGCGCACGATCTCGACGCCCTTGTAGCCGTCGTTGACGTGCACCTCATAGCCCATGTCGCGCAACGTGCGCGCGACAAAGTCGGTGAACTCGCCGTCGCAGGTCGTGCCGTCACGGTCGCCGAGCACAAAATCGCCGTGCTCGCCCTTGCGGCCAAGCTTGCGATTGCCGGTCGACGGCATCGAGTGGCAGTTGATGTGCCAGACCGCGCCGAATTCGTCGTGCAGCCGGTCGCAGGCCTCGTCGAGCACACGATGGTACGGCGCGTGGTAGCGCTCGATGCGCGCCAGCACATCCTTCGGGGGAAGCTTGCGGTCATAAATCGGGATGCCCGGCTGCGCATAACGCCGCACCAGCCCGACCCGCGTCGCCGGCCGCAGCTGCAGATGGCTAGGCCAGGCGGCCGCCAGCAGGCCGGGGTCGAGATCGTCGGCAGCACGGTTGACGTCGAGGTAGCTGCGCGGGAATACCGCCGCGATCAGCGTCGCGCCGCAGCTCGGCGCGACGTCGAACAGCTCGTCGACAAACGCGTCCTCGGCCCGGCGCAGGATCGGCAGCGGGCAGCAGAACGAAAAATCCTCAGGATAGAGCGAGCCGCTATGCGGCGAGTCGAACACCAGCGGCAACGCCTCGCCGGCGGGATCGCGGCGCCACAAAACGCCGGGGATTTCGTAGTCGGGCTCGCCTCCGTTCATCGCGCCGCTTGCTAATTGTGCTGTCAGTTCCATCGCATAAGCCCGGCCCCGAGAAAAGAGACAAACCCGCCGCGCAGGGCGTCGCAGGAAACATGCCGGCACGGCAAGGCGCTGGCATTTAGACCCGAATGCAGCCTATCGTGCGCGCTCTTTCGCGGATGAATGGAGGGCCGATTGGCCCGCGCGGTAATTGATAAGATCGAGATGACGACGCGGCTCGTCGCGTTCGACACGACAAGCCGGAATTCCAATCTCTCGCTTATCGAGTTCATCCGCGACTATCTCGACGGCTACGGCGTCAAAAGCGAGCTGGTGCATGACGCCAGTGGCAAAAAAGCCAATCTCTACGCGACGATCGGCCGTGACGACCAAAGCGGGATTCTACTATCGGGCCATACCGACGTCGTGCCGGTCGACGATCAAGATTGGCACACCGACCCGTTCAAGCTTACCGAAAAGGGCGATCGACTCTACGCACGCGGCAGCGCGGACATGAAGGGGTTCATCGCGACGGTGCTGTCGCTGGTCCCGGAACTTGTGAAACGGAAGCTGCGCGAGCCGATCCACCTATGCTTCTCGTATGACGAGGAGGTCGGCTGCATCGGTGTGCGCTCGCTGATCGATGTACTGAAGGACCGACCGAACAAGCCGCGCTTCGCGATCATCGGCGAGCCGACAAACATGCAGGTCGGGGTCGGACACAAGGGCAAGCACTCGTTTCGCTGCACCGTGCACGGCCACGAGGCGCATTCATCGCTGGTGCATCAAGGGGTCAACGCCGTCGAGGCCGCGGCCGAACTCGTCTCCAAGCTGAAGGAGATCGCGCGCCGCAAGCGCGATCACGGCCCGTTCGACCCGGATTTCCAGCCGCCCTATTCGTCGGTCCATACCGGGGTGATCCACGGCGGCACCGCGCTCAATATCGTGCCGCGCGAATGCAGCTTCGATTTCGAGATGCGGCAGCTGCCAGGCGACGACGTGGGCGCGGTCATCTCCGAGCTAAAGGAATTTGCCGCCAAGCGTCTGTTGCCGGAAATGCACGCGGTGGATCCGGAGACCCGCATCCTCATCGAGGAGATGACCGCCGCCCCCGGGCTCTCGACCCCGATCGACCACGAGGCGACGCAGCTCGCCGCCACGCTGTCGGGCAGCAACGGCACCACCAAGGTCAGTTTCGCGACCGAGGGGGGCCTGTTCGCGGAAGCCGGTATCCCGACGGTGATCTGCGGACCCGGCTCGATCGATCAGGCGCATAAGCCTGACGAGTTCGTCGCGCTCGAGCAGATCGCGCGCTGCGAGGCGTTTCTGCAGCGTCTCATCGACAGAGTCTCTCAAAGCTAGCGACGCACCGTGTCCGACCTCAGATACAATGTAGAGCTCGTCCCCCCGGACATCTCGGGATACCGGGCCGGCAATACCGGGGTCGAGTACGTCACGAGCTTCAAGGCAAGCGAGCCGGGCCCGCATGTCGCGGTGCTGGGCCTCACGCATGGCAACGAGATCTGTGGCGCGATCGCCATCGACAAATTGTTCCGCGCGAATATCCGGCCGCGCCGCGGCACGCTGACGCTCGGCTTCAACAATGTCGCTGCGTTCCAGGAGTTCGACGCGCGCTATCCGATCGCCTCGCGCTATATCGACGAAGACTTCAACCGGCTGTGGTCGCCGGCGATGCTCGACGGCACGCGCAATTCCGCCGAGCTGCAGCGCGCCCGCGCGATGCGGCCGATTATCGATGCCGCCGATTACCTGCTCGACCTGCATTCGATGCAGTACGCGACGGCGCCGTTGATGCTCGCGGGGCTGCTCGACAAGTCGCGCGCGCTAGCGCGCCAGGTCGGCATCCCGGAGATCATCATGTGCGACGCCGGCCACGCTGCCGGACCTCGCATCCGCGACTATGGCGGGTTCGGCGACCCCGCCTCGCCCAAGACGGCGCTGCTTATCGAAGCCGGCCAGCATTGGGAAAAGCGCGCCGCAGAGGTCGCAACCGACGTAATGCTGCGCTTCCTGATCACGCTCGGCGTCGTCACGCGCGACGATGTTGCTGCGCTCGGCGGTCCCGACTTCGACGCAACGCCAGAGCAGAAGGTCATTGAGGTCACCCAGGCGGTGACGATCAGCGGCAACCGCTTCGAATTCGTCGAGCCCTATATCGGCCTCGAGGTGATCGCGAAACAGGGCACGGTGATCGGCCACGACGGCGACCAGGACGTGCGCACGCCCTATGACAATTGCGTGCTGATCATGCCGTCACGGCGGCTGATCCGCGGGCAAACCGCAGTGCGGCTCGGGCGCTACGTCGACTGAGCGCGCTTCCCCTCGCGATCGCCAAACGCAGCTTTCCACCCATCATTGGGGCCAACCCGCGCGCGTTGGTGCTTGGGACGCTGCCGGGTCAGGAGTCACTGCGCCAGGTCCGCTATTACGCGCATCCGCGCAATCTGTTCTGGCCCATCATCCACGCGCTGTTCGGCGCAACACCCTCTGACATTTACGAAGAGCGGCTTGCTTTCGTGATCGCTCAGCGGATCGCGCTGTGGGATGTGTGCGCTTCAGCCGAGCGGCGCGCCAGCCTCGACACCGAAATCAAGCGCGAGGTACCGAACACGATCGGGGAGCTGCTCGACGCCAACCCGGACATTCGCACGGTCGCCTTCAACGGCGGCACCGCGCGCCGGCTTTACGATCGGCACTTCACACGCCGGCCGGGTCTCACCTATCTGCATCTGCCGTCGACCAGCCCGGCGCATGCGAGCCGCAGTTTTGCCGAGAAACTGGTGCTGTGGCAGGCGCTGCGGATGGCGCTTGACAGCTAGGCGCCGAGACGCGCGACCGTGCCCGAGCGCTCGGGCAAGAACTCGAGTAGTGCCGCATCAAGCCGATCGAGCTCGTCGCCAAGCTTCTGAACGACACCGCTACCTTGTTCGCGTAGCTCGCACTGCGAGATGTCGCGCATCGCCAGCAGCAACTCGCAGAGCCGCGTCCCACCGAGGTTGGCGGCGCAGCTTCTGAGCGCGTGCAGGCCGCGCGCGAAATTGCCGGCGTCCGCCGCAGCCGCGGCGCGGACGATCCGGTTCATGATCTCCTTGGTCTCGGCGCGGAAGCTGTCGATGACCTCGGCGAGAAATTCATCGCCGTCGCCCAATCCGCGCAGCGCCGCGATAGCGCGCGGATCGATAACCTGCGTCTCGGCGCCAAAGCGCGGATGCGCCGAAATCGGCGTCACCTGGGGGATCGATTCCGGTTCTGGTTCCGGTGACGCGGGTTCGAGCGCGACAGGCGGCGGGGGTTCCGGTTCCGCCTCCGGATCGATCGTCTCGGGCACCATGACCGGACGCGGCGACGCCCCGCGCCACAGCGGCAGCGAATGCAGCGCATTGGCCAGGAGCCGGTTGTCGAGCGGCGCGGCAAGAACGCCGTCGAGCGCGCCGTCAGCCAGTTCGACCAGCCCATGCATCTGCCCCGCCTCGGCCACCATCAGCAAAAAGGTCGGCGCGGACTCTCCATTGGACGCACGATGCGCGAAGCTGAGCGCCGCCAGCGTATGGTCGCGTCCGTCGACGATCAGCACGCTGCAAGCGCCGTCCTCGCGCTTCTCGAAACCGAGCGTGCCGCCGAACCCCTCAATCCACCGCGGGTCCCCGTTCCAGGCGTTGAGTGGCTCGGCGAGGTCGCTGGCGAACTGGCTGTCCTCGGTCGCGATCAGCACCAGGCAGCGGCCGAGATCGATCGCCTTGTCGATCTCTGTTTCATCGATGACAAGCGGCACTGTAATCATTAAGGCGCCACCTTTCGCCGCGCCGCTGTCGACCGCGACGCGGCCGCCCATCAGCTCGACGAGACGCCTGACCACGGCCAAGCCGAACCCACCCTCCGCGCCTCCCGACGCCCGCGCGGTGCTCCCGGCGAACGGGTTGAAGAAGGCCTCGGCGTCGGCGGACGAGATCGGCGCCCCTTCATCTCGCACCACGACCCGCAAGGTCATCGTACTGCCGGTGCGGTCCGCAGCGTCGATGGCGATACGTATCGCACCGCTGCCCGTCACCTCGATGGCCCGCGCGACAAGAAAGTCGAGAATCTGTCCCAACTGCTGCGGCCAGCCGCACAAGCGGTAGGGCATCGCCGGATCGACATGGACTCGCAGTTGCAACCCGCGCGATTTGGCCTCTGTGCGCCGGTCGGCCAGCGTCTTGTTGATCAGCTGGTGCAGGTCGAACGCCTCAGTCTCCGGGACGAAGGCGCCGGCCTCGATCGCCGAAAAATCGAGGATGTTGTTGACCTGCGACAGCAGCGCCCGTGCCGAGGGCCGCATAGGCGGTACATCGGTGTCACGACTAACTGGCTCAGCCGCGCCACTGCCGCCGAGAATGGCGTTGAGCGGCGTGCGCAACGTCTGGCTGATCGCCATCAGAAACCGGGTGCGCGCCGCTTGCGCCGCCGCCGCCGCCGCGCGCGACCGCGCGACCTCACGTACCATGCTGCCGACATAAATCGGCAGGATGACCATCGCGATCAGCAGCCCAAAGGCCAGCAGAGCCTGCTGCTGCCAGAAGGCTGTTGTCAGCACGACAAGACCGAAGCCGATAAAGTTGGCGATCGCCGCCGTCCCGAGCACCGCCGGGCCGAAGCGGAACCCACCGTAGAACGTGGCGAGTAGGAATAACGGGAACCACGGCGCGGTCAGCACCCCGCCCACATGCAGCAACGCCGTCAGCATGGCGGCGTCATAAACCGTCCCGGCGTATTGGCGCAGTGGCGACGAAAGCGGGTCGAGGATCGCCAGCAGCAAGAAGAGCCAAGCGCCGGCAAGTCCCAGCGCGGCAACGACCTGGGCGGAGGCGGCGGTTTCGCCGAGGCCTGCGACGGCGAAGCTGTAAATTACCGCCGACGCCGCGACGAAGATCCGCACGACCGCTTGTTCATACTCCTTGTCGCCACGCGCCCGGACGCTCTCACGAACCCCTTCGAGGCCGATCATCGCCGCCATCAGGCCGACCAGCGCCGGCGCCAAGATCAACAACGCGGTCAGCACGATCGGGATCGGTAGGCTGAGAACGGTCCCGAGCTCGGCGGGCCGCGCGGTGAAAGCCAGCGGCGGCACCACGCCGGCAATTCCGAGGCCGATCACGGCGAGACGCGCCGCGCGCGTCATAACGGCCAGTTCCGGCTGGTCAGAAACCGATGCCGGCGCGACCGGTTGCGGCTGCACCACGGGATCAGACCGTGCGCGAAACAGCGACGGTCCGACGGACGGCAACCTCGACGAGGCCGCGCCCGACGGGTCGAGGGACGTGCGCGGCATGGCCGGTTCCTCTTTGCGGAAAGGTGTCTTCATCGCGAGCCAGCCGCTTGGGCGGCCTCCGTCTCGATTTGGGGTGTGTGGGAGCGCGCGGACGGGAACGTGACCGTCACGATCGTTCCGACCCCCTTGGTGCTGCTGATCGCCAATGTCGCGCCGTGCAACTCGGCGAGGCCGATCGCCAGCGGTAGACCGAGGCCGGTCCCGGAATGATCGCGGGTCCACGCGCCGGCGACCATGCCGAACCGGGTCATCGCCAGTTCGACCTCGTGTGGATCCATGCCGATGCCGTGATCGATGACATCGATCATCACGGCGCCGGCGTCGTCCTTCAGCACGATCTCGACATCGCCGCCCGCGCGGCTGAACTTGATTGCGTTGGTGACGAGATTGAGAACGATCTGCTTGACCTTGCGCATGTCGCCGCGAAGCAGCGGCAGCTCGCCTTCCTGGCGAGCGACGAGCTTGATCTCGCTTGCCTTCGCCTTGCCATCGACCAGGACGATGAGCTCGGCCATCGCCTTTGGCAGGTCGATCAGCTCGTCGGCGAGATCGAGCTTGCCGGACTCGAGCTTCGAGACATCGAGAATGTCGTTGATAATGCCGAGCAGATGCTCGGCGCTCGAAAGGATGTCGCGGGAGTATCCGACATAGCGGGTCGTCGAGATTGGCCCCAGCATCTCCGACGCCATGACCTGCGAGAAGCCGATGATCGCGTTCAATGGCGTCCGCAGCTCGTGACTCATATTGGCGAGAAATTCGGTCTTGCTGCGGTTGGCGACCTCAGCGTGCTCCTTCACCGCCAATAGATCCGTCTCCACGCGTTTACGCGCGGTGATATCAAGCGAGACGGTGACGACCATTGTGCCGTCGCCATCGTGGTAGACGGACTTGGTCGTCAGCAGGTCGCAGAAATTGCCGTCGTGGTCGACGATCTCCTCCTCGAACGAGGGCGGCAGGATCTCGCCCGCCAGCAGACGCGCATCCTGTTCTACGAGACGGCGGCCTAGCGCGTCGTCATGCGCTTCCAGCGGCCGTCGGCCGATCAGCCGCCCGGGCCGCAGCCCGACAAACGATGCGAAGCGGTGGTTGCAGAAGATGTAGCGACCATCACCGTCGGTGGCGCAGACCAGCGCCGGCACCGCATCGATGACCCGCAGCAGCCGCTCATGGGCGCGCGACAGGCCGTTGGGGCCGCGCGGCTCGGCCTCGTCGCGCGCCGATTGCTGATAGCGCCGCAACGTCAGCAGGTTCTGCGCGCGGGCGCGAAACTCGCGATGATCGACCGGAGTGAAGATGTAATCGGCCGCGCCGGCATCAAGCGCGCGATCGATCGCCGCCCGCTCGTCAAAACCAGTGGCGACAATAACCGGGACCTCGGCACAGCCCGCTTCGCCTTGCAACCGACCGATAAAGATGGCCGCGTCGAGCTCGGTCATTTCGCCCGACATGACGATGAGATCCGGGCGCTGTTCGACACAGGCGGACAAAGCCACAACCGGGTCGGCGAATGCCTGCACGGCAACCGCCTCGCCCAACGACATTGCGAGCCGGGCCAGAATTTTAAGATTGGTGGCGCTGTCATCAACAACGACCACCAGCTGCGAAGCCAACTGGCGCATCCCCTAGGGGCTGACGAGACGGCTTAACAGTACCGTCGCCCCGGCGCGCAGTGGTTGCTTACGGCTTCAGGCTGCGAAACCTCAGAATTTCCAATAGCTTGGCCGCATCGCTAGAAAACACCACAAGGGCTTGTGCTGGCCGAATGTTTCAAGCGATTCGCAATCGGTAGAAATCAGCGGCGTTTTTCCAGAAGAACTTATCGCGGTCCTCGCGGCTTCGATCGGCCAGCATCCGGCTCATTGCCCGCACCAACGCGTCGTAGCTGATCCGCAAACTCGCTACCGGGAAGTTCGTCGCGAACACCGACCGTTCGATGCCGAAAATCGCGATCGCGTCGAGCACGACGCGGCGATTGTCCTCGTAATCCCAGGCACGATCCTTGAGCCCGAATTCCGACACCTTGACCCAGACGTTAGGCTCACGCGCCAGCACCGACATGCCGCGCCGCCAGGCGGCGAGGCCCTCGCCACTGCGATCCCAGGGAAAGCCGGTGTGATTGAGGATGATCCTGGTGTGCGGGAAGGCGCGGGCGACCGCGGCGGCCTCCTCCAAATGCCAGAACGGGACGCGCAAATCCCACGACAGCCCGTATTTCTCGAGCAGCGCGAAGCCGCGCAGCCAGCGCTCGTCCTGCATCGTACCGGGGGCGCCCGGGGTCATTTTGTCCGGCGAACCCGCCGTCACCGGCTTTGAGCGGATGCCGCGCACCAGCGGGTTGGCCGCCTGCGCGGCGACGATCTCCTCGGCGTTGGGCGTGTCAAACCAGGCATGGGCGACGATCGCGCCGGGGATGCCGTGCCGCTCGTGCATCTCGGTGATCCAGCGCGTCTCGCCGAGCTGGTCGTCGCGCTCCCACTCCGCCTCGCAATGCACCGTCGTCAGCACGTTGTGGCCAGCCGCGTCGCGCCGGTACTCGGCGGGCAGATAATCACGGCGGATCGCGCTGTTATCGCCCATGAAGAAATCGTGCCGATCGCCGCGCAGCCCCGGATGCTTGTTCTGGCCGATCGCCCAGAGGTGATGATGCGCGTCGATCAGGGGGACCGCATCGGGCGAGTCGTTCCAGGTTCCGTGGATGGTTTTCATCGGCGGCGCTCGCGAAGGGTGACGACGGAGTATAAGCTAGCGGCGAAATGATAAGTTGGCAGCGATGAGCGGCAGCTACGAAACCATCAGCGTCGCGGATCAAGGCGGCGGACTGACCATCCTCACCCTCAACCGTCCCGAAGTCGCCAATGCGATGAACACGCAGATGGGCCGCGACCTCCTGGCGTTCTTCGACGCGGTCAATGCCGACCCGCTGCCGTATCGCTGCATCGTGGTGACTGGGGCCGGTGATAAGGCGTTCTGCGCAGGCGGCGACCTCAAGGAACGCCAGGGCATGTCGGACGAGACCTGGCAGGCGCAGCACTTACTCTTCGAACGCGCGATCCGCGCCTTTATCGCCTGCCCGGTGCCGGTGATCGGCGCGATCAACGGCGCCGCCTATGCCGGCGGCTGCGAGCTGGCGCTGTGCTGCGACTTTATCTACGCGAGCGAGACGGCGCGCTTCGCGCTGACCGAAGTTTCGCTGGGCATCATGCCCGGTGCCGGCGGCACGCAGAACCTACCGCGCGCGGTAGGCGAACGGCGCGCCAAGGAGATCATCTTCACCGGCCGGCCGTTCGCGGCCAAGGACGCCTATGACTGGGGCATGGTCAACCGGCTTTGCGCGCCGGGCAAGGTGCTGGAAGAGACGCTGGAGACCGCGCGTCGCATCGCCGACAACGCGCCGATCTCGGTGCGGCAGGCGAAGCACTCGATCCATTACGGGCTGCAGATGGATCTGGCCTCCGGCATGATGCTGGAGATCGAGGCCTACAACCGCATGGTCCCAACCGAGGACCGCCGCGAAGGCATCGCCAGCTTCAACGAAAAGCGCAAACCGGTATTCAGGGGACGCTAGGAGGAAACGATGGACGGCGGAGCGATCAACAGCGGAACAAACCTCACCCGTACCCTCGCCGAGCAGGCCTGCGCCGTGATCTATGAGGCGCTGCCCGAGGCGGTGCGCGAGCTGGCCCGGCAATGCGTGCTCGATTATTTCGGCGTCGGGCTGGCCGGCGCGGATGACGAGCTTGCCCGCATCCTGCTCGACGAACTCGCGGAGGCCGGCGGCGCCGAGCAAGCCGGGATCATCGGCCACGGTGCACGGCTGCCAATCGCGGCGGCGGCGCTGGTGAATGGCGCGATCACCCATGCGCTCGATTATGACGACGTCAATCTGGCGATGCCCGGGCATGTGTCGGTCGCGATTCTGCCGGCGCTGCTCGCGCTGGCCGAGGAAAAGAAGGCGTCCGGCAAGGCGGTGATCGCCGCTTTTGTCGCTGGCTACGAGACCTGCTGTCGGATCGGCATGACCATGCGGCCCGGCCATTACAATCGCGGCTTTCACGCCACCGGCACGGTCGGCGCGTTTGGCGCGGCGGCGGCCTGCGCGCATCTTCTCGGCCTCGATGTCGAAGCGACGGCGCGCGCGCTCGGCATCGCCGGCACGCAGTCGGCCGGCCTCAAGTCGCAATTCGGCACGATGTGCAAGCCGTTCCACGCCGGCAAGGCCGCGCAAAACGGGCTGCTCGCCGCTCGGCTCGCGGCGCGCGGATTTTCGAGCCGACCAGACCTAATCGAATGCGCGCAAGGCTTCGCGGGGACGCATTCGCCGGATTTCGTGCCGGAAAAGGCGCTCGCCGAGCCGAAGCGCGGCTTTCATATCTTCAACAATCTCTTCAAGTACCACGCCGCCTGCTACATGACGCACGCGCCGATCGAGTGCGGCCGACAGCTTCGCGAGCAGGGCGTCGCGCCGGTCGAGATCGCGGCGATCAAGCTCGCGGCGCATTTCGCCATCGACCAGGTGTGCAACATTCCAGCGCCGACCGACGGGCTGGAGGCAAAATTCAGCCTGCGGCAGACCGTGGCGATGGCGCTGAGTGGCGTCGATACCGCGAGCCTCGGCGCCTATAGCGTCGCCACCGCGACCGACCCGGCGCTGATCGGCTTGCGCGAGCGGGTAAACTTCGATTTCCGCGAAGATTTGCCGGAAGCCGGGGCGGAGATCGAGGTCGAGCTGAAAGACGGCCGCAAGCTGGGCGCGAGCTTTGACGCCGGCATCCCAATGGCCGATATCGCCGCGCAGGGCCGTCGTCTGGCCGAGAAATTCGATGCGCTCGCCACTCCGGTCGTCGGTGCGGCGCGCGCCCGCGAGCTGCGCGAGACGATTGCCGAACTCGATGCCGTCGGCGATGTCGGCGTGCTGACAAGGCTGGCGGCGAAGTAGCCTCGACTCCATTGTTCAGCGACCCCGTCGTCGACAAGATCGTCGCGCATCTGGCGCGGGTCGCGTCGGACGAGCTGCCCGAGGCGGTGATCGCCGCGGCGAAGGTTTTCATCGCCGATACGCTCGCCGTCGGGATCGCCGGCGCTCAGGCGCCGTGGCGGCGCGAAGTGCTCGACATGGCGATGGGCGGCCCCGGTGAAGCGAGGGTGTGGGGGTCATGCGAGCGGCTACCGCTCGCCGCCGCGGCGATGGTCAACGCCTTTCAGGTGCATTCGCAGGAATTTGACCCGGTGCACGAAGCGGCGGTGGTGCATCCGCTGGCCGCCGTGCTGGCGGGCGCGCTCGGCTGGGCGGAGCGTTATGGCAACCTTACCGGAGACGCGCTGATCCGCGCGGTCATCGCGGGCGCCGACGTCGCGGCGACCTTAGGCCTCTGCTCTCGCGCGCCGATGCGTTTCTTCCGGCCGGCCAATTGCAGCGGGTTTGGCGCGGTCGCGGCGCTGTCATTAGTCGCCGGGCTCGACGAGGCACAGACACGCGACGCGCTCGGCATCTATTACGGCGAGTGCGCCGGGACAATGCAGGCGCATATCGAAGCCTCACCACAATTGGCGATGCAGATGGGCTTTGCGGCGCGCAATGCGATCGCCGCGGTCGAGCTGGCGCGGCGCGGGATGCCGGGACCGCGCGCGCCGATCTCGGGACCGTTCGGCTATTTCGCCCTGTTCGACGGCGTCGCCGATCCAACGCCATTTGGCGAGCTCGGCCGCGCTTGGCGCATTTGCGAACTGTCGCACAAGCCCTTTCCGTCAGGGCGCGCGACGCATGGCGGCATCGACGGGCTGCAGCGCCTCATCGCCGCGCATGGCGTGACCGCGGCCCAGGTGACGGCAGGACGCTTTCTCGTGCCGCCGCTGACGCACCGTCTGGTCGGCCGCCGGCCCGAACCGGGGATGAGCGTCGCCCATGCCCGGCTGTGTCTGGCATATTGCGGCGCGGTGACGCTGCGGCGCGGAGCGCTCAGGCTCAATGATTTCAGCGCAGCGGCGCTCGTCAACCTGGAAACGCAGGCCCTCGCCGGACGGCTCGATATCGCCGCCGATGACAACCCCGATCCGAATGCGATGATCCCCGTCCGCGTGGAACTCGACCTCACCAACGGCCATACCATCGCCTGCGACGTCGCGGAGGTGCTCGGCAGCCCTGCACGGCCGTTGTCGCCGGCGGCGATGCGCAACAAGTTCTCGGCTTGCGGCGCGTCCGATCGGTTGTGGGATGCGGTCGTTTCGCTCAATCTATCGGAGAATGCCGCCGAGCTGGCGCCGTTGACCGCAGCTTGACGAGCCAGGAGGAAACGCATGTATCCAATCGACATCGCCTCCGCCATCGTGCCGGCCATTGTCGTCGTCGTCGTGATCATCCTGCAGCGCAGCATTCGCGTCGCCAATCAGTACGAGCGCGGCGTGATTTTTCGCCTCGGCAGGTACAACCGCACCGCCGGACCGGGGCTCTACCTCGTCCTGCCGCTTGTCGAGTGGCAGCTCAAGCTCGACATGCGCGTCGTGACGACGGATGTCGCGCAGCAGGAGGGCATCACCCGCGACAACGTCCCAATCAAGGTCAATGCGGTGATCTGGTACCGCATCGTCGATCCCGCGAAGGCTGTCATCCAGGTGCGGGACGTGGCGAACACCGTCGTCCAGGTCGCGGTGACGACGCTGCGCTCGGCGCTCGGGCAATACACGCTCGACGACATCCTCAAGACGCAGGAAACCGTCACCGAGACGATGCAGAAGACGATCGACGACGTGACCGAGCCCTGGGGGGTCAAGGTCGAGCGGGTGCAGATGAAGAATGTCGAAATCCCGCCCTCCATGCAGCGCGCGATGGCGCAGGAAGCCGAAGCGCTGCGTGAGAAACGCGCGCGACTGATCAAGGCGGAAGCCGAGCTCGACGCCGCGGCGCAACTGCGTCAGGCCGCCGAGGTCATCATGCAAAACCCGGCGGGTCTCGAGTTGCGGCGCATGCAGATGATCACCGAGGTCGGCGCCGAGCAGAACACCATGACCATCATCATGATGCCGAGCGAATTTGTCGGCGCGGCCGAGGGAATCGCGAGTTTGGCGAAGAGTGCGGGCGGAAAATGAACCAATTTGCGACTTCAGCCGTACGATGCGCTGGAACGCAGCCCGAGAATCTTGGATAATCGAGTTCAACCAGTTCGCGCGCCGCGGGAACCATCGCCAAACTGCAACACGCGTCTTCAGGAGAGAACGACCATGATTAGAAGCCGGTCCATTGCGTTCGCCGCCTTGTTTGCCCTCGCGGCCTGTTCGTCACCGCCGCCACCGCCGCCCGCTCCGCCGCCGCCACCCCCGCCACCCATCGCCGGTCCGCAAACCATGTCGGAGCGCAGCTTGCTGACGATGGCATCCGATCTGGCGTTCGGCTCGGGCAGCTACACGCTGACGCGCGCAGGGCACGCCAAGCTCAATTCCCTCCTCCCGGCGCTCAATAGCGGGCTGGGGCCGAACGACAAAGTGGTCGTTTACGGCTATACCGACGACAAGCCGGTCGGCGCCGCGCTCAAGAAGCGGGGCATCATCGACAATCTCGACCTGTCGTCCCGCCGGGCTGACGCGGTGGTCCGTTATCTGACCTCGAAGGGCATCAACCCCGCGATCATCTCGGCCAAGGGCCGCGGCGACACGCACCCGGTCGCGCCGAACGACAACGCTAAAGACCGCGCGCAAAACCGCCGTATCGAAGTAGTCGTCGAACAGCCGCAGTAAGCAGCTGGTTCACTCGCGTTGAAACGGGGCGGCCTCGCCGCCCCGTTTTCGTGTGCGCGCTCAGTACGAGCGCGGCATGCCGAGCACGTGCTGGCCGATATAGGCGAGGATCAGGTTGGTCGAGATCGGCGCGGTCTGGTAGAGCCGGCATTCGCGCCATTTGCGCTCAATGTCGTACTCGCGGGCGTAGGCGAAACCGCCATGCGTCTGCATCGTCGCCTCGGCGGCGTGCCAGGTTGCCTCGCTCGCCAGAAGCTTCGCCATATTGGCATCGGCACCGCATTCCTTACCGGCGTCGAACAACGCAGCGGCCCGGCGACAGATCATGTCGGCCGCCTCAAGCTCGGCATAGGCGCGCGCCAACGGGAATTGCACGCCCTGGTTCTGGCCGATCGGCCGGTCGAAAACGACGCGATCCTTCGCGTATTCAATACCCTTGTTCAGCAGCCAACGGCCGTCGCCGATGCATTCCTGCGCGACAAGGATGCGCTCGGCGTTCATGCCGTCGAGGATGTAGCGGAACCCCTTCCCCTCTTCGCCGATCAGGCTGTCGGCCGGGATCTTGAGGTTGTCGAAGAAGACCTCCGTGGTGTTGTGATTGATCATCGCCTCGATCGGGCGGATTTCGAGCCCCTTCCCCAGCGCCTCCCGGAGATCGACGAGGAAGACCGATAAACCGTCTGTGCGGCGCTTCACTTCCTCGACCGGCGTCGTGCGCGCCAAGAGCAGCATCAGATCGGAATGCCGCGCGCGCGACGTCCACACCTTCTGGCCGTTGACGATGTAGCCCGAATTGCCCTCGCGGACCGCGCGGGTCTTGAGCTTGGTGGTGTCCGAGCCGGTGGTCGGCTCGGTGACGCCAAAGGCTTGCAGGCGCAGCTCGCCGGTGGCGATCTTTGGCAGGTATTTCTGTTTCTGCTCGGTGCTGCCGTGCCGTAGCAGCGTACCCATGATGTACATCTGGGCGTGGCCCTGGCTGGCGGTGCAGCCCGAGGCGTTGATCTCCTCGAGGATTACCGCCGCGGCGCGCAGCGGCAGACCCGAGCCGCCATACTCCTCGGGGATCAGCGAGGCGAGAAAGCCGCTGCGAGTCAGCTCCTCGATGAACTCGGTCGGGTAGGCTTGCTCGTCCTCGAGCTTGCGCCAATAGGCGCCGGGATAGCCCTCGCAGATCTTGCGGATCGACTCGCGCAGCTCGGGGAAATCCTCGCCGAGCGCCACGGTCACGCTGTCGTCGGAATGATCGCCATAGGGCATCGCGCCCTCCCACTGTGCTGATACGCGTTCGGCTCGCACAATAGTCCGCAGTGCGGCGCTCGCCAATTCGGGCGGCGAAGCGTTTTATGCGCGGCAGCAAAACGGCGAGGTCACGAGCGTGCGAACCATTCTTCTCCTGATCGGCTCCAACGTCTTTATGACCTGCGCGTGGTACGGGCACCTCAAATACCGCGCGTCGCCGCTATGGATCGTCATCCTGGCGAGCTGGGGGATCGCCTTTTTCGAATATTGCCTGCAAGTGCCCGCCAACCGCATCGGCTATGGCGAGTTCACCGCCGGACAGCTGAAAATCATCCAGGAGGTCATCACCCTGGTCGTCTTCGCGGTGTTCGCGACGGTGTATCTCGGCGATCCGGTCGGCTGGCGTTACGCCGGCGCATTCACGTGTTTGTTGGGCGCGGTCGCATTCATGTTCGTGGGACGAACGTGACCGCGCCCATAGGGTCAGCTCGGGACGCGATGCAGCCCGCACAGCTTGTGGCCGTCGGGATCGCGTAGATAGGCGAGATACATCTGGCCGGCGGCGCCCTGACGGATGCCCGGCGGATCTTCGGCCGTCGCTCCACCATTCGCCACGCCGGCATCGTGCCAGGCCTTGGCTTGCTCGGGGCTGCTCATCAGAAAGCCGATCGTGCCGCCATTGGCGTGGCCGGCCGGCTTGCCATCGATCGGCTTGGTCACCATGAAGCGCCCGCCATTATGTGCGTATGCCAGGCGCCCCCTTGCATCCGGGGTAGCCGGCGCGACACCCAGCGTGCCGAAGATCGCGTCATAGAACTTCTTCGACCGGTCGACGTCGTTGCTGCCGATCATGATGTGGCTGAACATCCGTAGTTCTCCTCTTCGAGGTTGGGGGATGGGATGGACGGACGCTTATAGCACGCCGCGCGCGGCGCGGTATTCGCGGCGGACGATTTCGAGAAGCTCCTCGGCCGAAGTGCTAGCGGTCTGGCTTTCGAACGTCACCTCACCGTGCTGCATCAGCATGACCCGGTCGCAGATTTCGAGCGTCTGCGCGTAGTTGTGCGCGATCATCACGATGGCGATATCGCCGCGGGCCTTGAGCCGGTCGATAAGGTCAATGATGAGCCGCGCCTCGCGGGCGCCCATCGCCGCCAGTGGCTCGTCGAGCAAGAGGATGCGCGCATTCGACGACACCGCGCGCGCCACCGCGATCGCCTGGCGCTGACCGCCGGAGAGCTGCCCGACCGCGACATCGATCGACGGGATATTGACGCCGATCTCGTCGAGCGCCTCGCGAGCGCGGCGGCGCATCGTCTTGTGATCGAGAAGCTTGAGGAACCCGCCCCACAGCGGTTCCCGGTTGAGGAACAGGTTGTGGTAGATGCTCAAGCCGTTGACCAGCGCCAAGTCCTGGTAGACGCACTCGATGCCGAAGGCGCGCGCCTCATCGACCGAGCCGAGGTTCACTGGGTTGCCATCGACCGAGACCTGGCCGGCATCGGGCTGGTGAAACCCGGTCAGGATCTTGATGAGCGTCGATTTGCCGGCACCATTGTCGCCGAGGATGCCCAGCGTCTCGCCACGTGCGACATGCATCGACACGCCGGCGAGGGCGGTGACGGTGCCGAATGTCTTGGTGATGTTCTCGGCGCGGATCGCCTCCGATCTGGCGTCGCTCATTGCGGACTCCTGCCGCGCAGCCGGGCCAGATGGATATTGGCGATCATCGCGATGAGGATCGCCGCGCCGATCACGATGTCGAAGGTGAAGGCATTGATCCCCTGCAGGGTGAACCCGTCCTGCAGCACGCCGAGCATGATCCCACCGACGAGGCCGCCGACGATCGTCCCGGCACCGCCCGCGATCGCCGTGCCGCCGATGACGCCCGAGGCGACGCCGAGGAACATGATGTTGCTGCCGCCGGCGAGCGGGTCGATCGAGCCGACGCGGAACGCCTCCAGCAGCCCGGCCAGCCCGCCGAGCGTGCTGGTCAGCACGAAATTGGCGACCTTGATGCGGTTGATCGCGATCCCCGCCTCCGCGGCGGCGATGATGTTGCCGCCAACCGCGACGGTGTGAAGGCCCCAGCGCGTGTGGCGGAGCGCGATGTGCATCAAGACGACGATCACCAGCGCCCAGACGATCTCGGAATAACCCCACACCCCCATGATCCCGGTGAGGATCGGGCCGCCCGCGGTATCGGCTGGATAGCCGCGCGAGATGGTCAAGGTTAGCCCGGTGATCAGGAACAGCATGCCGAGCGTGGTGATGAACGACGGCACGCTAAGCTTGATGGTGATCATGCCGATCGTGAAGCCAATCAACGCCGAAGCGGCGAGCGCCACGAGGATCGCCACCGGCTCCGGCACTCCCCAATCGTGCACGTTCTGCATCAGGAACGGCGCCAGCGCGAACACCTGGCCGACCGACAGATCGATCTCGCGGCAGATCAGCAACATGATCTCACCGCAAGCGATGATCACCGGCGCCGCGACGAATTGCGACACCGTCACCAGGTTGGCGCCGGAGATGAAGTTGTGGTTGGCGATCTCGAAATAGACGATGAGCGCCACCGACACGACGATGACGCTCGCCTCCGGCCGCAGCAGAAAGGCGTAGGCGCGCCGCGCGAGCCCGTTAGGCGCTTCTCCCTCCGCCGCTTCCGCCATCTCAGCCGCCGAGCGCGCCGTTGCGGCTGATGATAGCGGCGTCCTTCGCGCTGCCTTCGTAGCGGCTCTTGGTGTCCATGTACTGGCCGACCGCGTCTTTGGTGACGAATTTGAGACCGGTATCGATGTCGGCCGGGCCAATGAGACCGCCCGAGACCTTGAACGCGAACATCTCCATTACCGTGTAAAAGCCTTGCAGGTACGGCTGCTGGTCGATGACGAATTCAAGGAAGCCGTCGCGCACTGCTTCGAGTGACTTCGGCAGCATGTCGTAGCCGCCCGCCTTTACGCCCTTTTCCGGCAGATTGTATTGCCGGCTGATCAGCCCCGAATTCATCGTGTCGCCGCCCGAGACACCGAAGAGGCCCTTCACGTCCTGGTTGCCGAGGTAGTAGGCCTGGATCTTCGACAAGCCGGCATTGGCCGTTGGGTCGGTGGCGATCATCGTCGCGTCGATCTTGGCGCCCGATTTCTTGATCGCGTCCATCGCGCCATCGACACGCGGCTGCAGGTTCAGCTGACCCGGCGTCGCGATAAAGATCGCGACTTTGCCCTCGCCGACCAGTTTGACGATGCGCTCGCCCATCATCTGGCCGCTGAGGAACAAATCCTGGCCGATATAGGCGAGGCGCCTGTTGCTCTTTGAGTCGGCGTTGTAGCTGAACACCGGGATCCCGGCCTGCAAAGCGTTGTCGACCGGCCGGTCAAAGCCGTGAGGATCGACGAGGCACACCGCGATCGCGTCGGCCTTGCCGGCAACCGCCGCGTTGAAGGCGTTGACCATCTGCGCGACGTCGGAGGTCTCCGACCCGGTCCACTGATAATCGACGCCGAGCAGCGCGCAGGCATCCTGGATGCCGTATTGGGTCGGCACGAAGAATGGGTTGTTGGTGACGTGGTTGACGAACACGAAACGCCATTTCGGATGATCGGGAAACGGCCCGGCATCGGCTGCGCGCGCGCGTTCGCCCATTTGTGAGAGGAGCGCCGCCGCGCCGCCGATCGTCACGCCACGCATCAGCGCGCGTCGCGGCAGACGCTGCGCGACTTTCTCTTCGATCTCCCCTCGGCTCCGCCTCATGTCGTCCTCCCCGCCTGACGCTTTCTTCGGCGCGCACCTTAGACGAGACGCACGGCAAATTCATCCCGGAGACACGGACGGCGCGGACGAACTATAACGCTTCGAACGCTGGGCATTTTTCGGTGCAAATCATGTCGTCCCCCCACCCGCTGTCCGGTCTTGTCGTCATCGAGATCGGCCACAGCATCGCCGCGCCCTATGCCGGGATGATCCTTGGCGAACTCGGCGCCGAGGTCATCAAGGTCGAGAACCCGAAAGGCGGCGACGCCTGCCGCGGCTGGGGACCGCCATTTGCCGAGGGGGCGGCGACCTGCTTTCACGCGGTCAATCGGGGTAAGCAGGGGATCACCTGCGATCTCGCCAACTCGGAAGACGCGGCCCGACTCAAGGCGCTGATCCTCGAACGCGCCGACGTGGTGATCCATAACCTCAAATTCGGAGCGCTCGACAAATACGGGCTCGGGCCGGCGGCGCTTGTCGCCGAGAAGCCGAGCCTCGTGTGCTGTAACCTCAACGCGTTCGGCGCGGTGGGGCCGCTGCGCGAACGGCCGGGCTACGACCCGATGATGCAGGCCTATTCCGGGCTGATGAGCCTGTTGGGTGAGGATGGCCGCCCGCCGGTGCGTGTCAGCGCCTCGATCATCGACATGGGGACGGCGAACTGGGCCGTCGTCGGCATCCTCGCGGCGCTCAGGGAACGCGACCGCACCGGCAAGGGCGGCATCGTCGACACCTCGCTTTACGAGACTTCCCTGGCGCTGATGAGCATTCTGCTCGCCGACCATCTGACGACCGGCGAAGTGCCGGCGCGGCATGGCTCGGGCGTGCCGATGATTGTGCCCTACCAGGCGTTCGAAGCTGCCGACGGCTACATGATGGTCGCCGCCGGCAACGACAACCTGTTCCGCCGGCTCGCCGCCGCGCTCGGCCGGCCGAGCCTTGCCGAAGACCCGCGTTTCGCGACCAACGGCAACCGCGTCGTGAATCGCAAGGAACTGGTCGCGATCCTTTCCGATATCTTCAAGACCGAGACACGAGGTCACTGGGCGGCGCTGCTCGAAGCGCAGGGTATCCCCAATGGCCCGATCAACGCGATGGATCAGGTCGTCGCCAACGCGCAGACAAAGGCGCTCGGTCAAATCCAGAGCGACGGCGCGCTGAGGCTAGTCGGCCTGCCGCTGTCATTCGACGGTACGCGGCCGGAATTCGCGAAGCGCGCGCCGGCGCTCGGCGAGGACAACGCGGCAATCCTAGGATAGCGACATGAGCAAGCATTTTGCGGCGAGCGCGATACTCGCGCTCGTCCTTGGCGGCTGCGCCAGCCTGCAGCCCAACGAAAAATTGCCGACACAGCCGCAAGCCCCCGGGGTTGAGCTGACCAAGGAACAGGGCGGCCGGTTTATCGCCTTTGTCAGCCCGAAACAGCAGCATACCGAGCCGTTTCTCGGGGTCGACGACACCAATTATTTCTGCCTGCGCAGCTGGCTGGACAACAAGACCGGCGAGACCGCGCATCAGCTCTACATCGAGGATAGCTACTATGGCGGCCCCTATCTGTGGAACGGCGTCTACGACACCGCCAGCACAAAGCTGAAGCTCATTCCGATCAGCCATAACCAGATCACTTGCGACCAGGGCTGCTCCTTTGCCGATGAGTTCGCCGCCGAGCTACCCGAGGATTATTTGCGCGCGCACAGGGACGGGTTCGCCGTCACCTTCACCTCGTCCAATGGCAAGACGCTGGCGGTTAAGGTGCCGAGCGACATGGTGACCGCCGAAATCAACGCGGTCGATGCGGTGAAGGAGATCGCGGCAAAAGTCACAGCCCATCCGCCCGCGCCGCCGACAGCGGCCCCTGCGGCACCACCACCGGCCACAGCGCCCGTGGCATCGCCGGCCGCCGCACCGGCTCCAGCGGCTGCGGCACCATCGCCGGCGCTCCCGGCCGGGACCGTGGTGCCTCCGCCGCCGAAGTCCTGATCAGCCGACCGCCGGCAGCACCTTGCCGCCGGCGACGGCGGAGTGCGCGGCGATGAGCACAAAGGCGATGACGCAAGGCTCGCTGCCGCGGTTGATCCAGTTATGGATCGTACCGCGCTGCACCATCACGTCGCCGGCTTTCAGGTGTACCTCCGCGCCATCGATGTCCATGTCGATCTCGCCCGAGAGAATGCAGAGATAATCGATCGAGTCGGTGCGATGGTTGCGCCCGCCGTTGCCGGGCGCGAACTCGATGATGCGAAAGACCGTGCCGTTGGCGTGCGTGGTACCGGTCTGGCGCTTGCCCCCGTCGGCATCGCTGTTGTTGTCGACCGGGAAACCCTCGCTGGTCCAGGCGACGCAGGCGGTCACGCCGGGCCGCATCGAGCGGCCGGGGATCGTATCATCGATCGTAACGATCGCCTTGCCGTCGGCGTCGTGACCGGTCACGACCCGTCTCACTTGGAATGTCATGGCGTCTCTTCCCCTAGGATGGCGACGATCGCCATCCTCTAGCGCGATTGCGCCGCCGGGCGGAAGGGGAAGCCGCTAGGAAAAGCTACTGCGTCTCGGCGGCGTTGAGCTGCGCGCGCTTGCCGACCCAGAGCATCGCCTCGTCGGGCCCGACGCTGTCGCGCGAGATGATCGGCACGAAGACCTTTGCCGCCGCCATTGCTTTCTTCAACTCGTCGGCCATCGCGGGCGGCTTCTTCTCGTCATGGACGACGAGAACCACGCCGTGAATGTCCTCAAGGCCTGCGGGCACGGCGCGGTTGATCTGGCTCCCGGCGATCTGCCACCCGGCCATGCCGAGCCGCGTCGCGATCGCTAATGCGTAATTGGCGGCGTCCGGTTCGCCGGGGTCGGCGTTGATCGCGATCGTCGCCGGCTTGCCGCTGGTCATAAGGCTCTGGACGATCGCCTGCCCCTGCTCCGTGGTCAGGTTACGCGCCACATTCGCGTCGGGGACGCCGCTGACCTCGTCGAGCTTGGCGATGACGATCTCAGGGTCGAGCCGCCGCTGCAGCACGTAGGTGAGGATGCCGGCGAGCTGGCTGCCAAATTCCGCACTGACGCCGACGCAGCTGATCATGACGGTGCCAGAACCCTGATTGATCAACGCGCTATCAGCCATGCCGCAGCCCCGGCCCTGCGGCGCGTTGGCGTCGTCGGCGAACGCAGACGCGGGCAGCATGGCAAGGACGCTGAGCAGTGCCGGGATGAGCGATTTCATGGGGAAAACCCTGCGGTGCGAGAGAACGCAGAAACCTACCCCGGACTTGCTTAACGGCTGGTTGACAGCGCCGCTTTCGAGCGTTCCCCTGCCCCATCAAGCATCCGAGGGGGAAGCCCATGAATCCGCGTCAGCAATTGCGCCGGCTGATCGCCCGGTCCGGCTATACGATGGTACCGGGCGCCTACGACACACTGACCGCGCGGCTCGTCGAAGCAGCCGGGTTCGAGGCGGTCTACCTCACGGGCGGCGGCTACTCGCGCGCCAGCGGTTACCCCGATCTCGGCCTCCTCACCGTGGTCGAGAACGTGCGCTTTATCGGCCTGACGGTCGAGGCGGTCGGCGTCCCAGTCATTGCCGACGCGGACACCGGCTACGGCAATGCGATCAACGTGATCCGCACAGTGCGCGAATACGAGAAATCCGGGGTCGCCGGATTCCACATCGAGGACCAGGTCGCGCCCAAGAAATGCGGCCATTACGAGGGCAAGGAGGTGATCTCCAAGGCCGAGATGGTCGGCAAGATCAAGGCCGCGGCCGACACCAGGCGGGATGCCGAGATGGTCATCATCGCGCGCTCCGACGCGCGCGCGGTCGAGGGGCTCAACGCGGCGATCGACCGGGTCAACGCCTATCTCGAAGCCGGCGCCGATGTCGGTTTTGTCGAGGCGCCGCAGACGGTCGAGGAATTGCGCATCGTCGGCCGCAGCGTCAACGGGCCGAACCTCGTCAATGTCTTCGAAGGCGGCAAGACGCCGATGCTCGCGGCGTCAGAGCTGGAGGAAATGGGCTTCCGGCTCGGCATCTATCCGTCGCAGACGCATCGCGCGGCGATCCGCGCCGCGCAAAAGGTGCTCGCCGTCCTCAAGGAAGACGGCCACGCCAAACGCATCGAGCACGAGCTCTGCACTTTTCAGGAACGCGAAGAAGCCGTGGGTACGGCGGCATGGCGGGCGCTGGAAGAGAAGTATTTGCGGGACGTCTGACCGCCCGTCGGCTAGGCGCGGATCACCTTTACGAGCAGCCAGCCGAAACCAGCCGCGACGGCGCCAAGCAGCAGGATCGACGCCCAAAACGCAATGGGCGCCGCGGCGCTGGAGTAGATTTGCGTATGCTCGGCGGTGAGTTGCGGATCGAACCGGTGCGAGCCGATGACCGGGTCCATCGCGTGCCATTTGACGAACGCGATATCCCCGGTCATCAGCGATTTGATCAGCAGCCAGACGACGACAAGCTCGAACCCGCCGACGCTGATCAGGGCTACGGGCTTGTTCTTGATGCGCAATCCGGCTGCTCCAGTGAGGCTTCGATCAGACAACCGGCGAGCGGCCGCCATCGACGTTGATCGCGCAGCCGGTGACATACCCCGCCGCGTCGGACGCGAGGAAGGTCGCGACATTGGCGAATTCCTCGGCCTTGCCCATGCGGCCCATCGGGACGCCCTTGCCGGCCTCGGCGACATACTGCTCGAAGCTGACATTCGGCCGTTCATTGTCGTACCGCCGCTTGATCTGGTCGGACACGATGACGCCGACATGCAGCGAGTTGACCAGCACGTTGTGCGGCGCGCCTTCCATCGACATCGCCTTGGTCAGCGCCATCTGCGCCGCACGGCTGACCGAGGTCGGCGCGCTGTCGGCGCCCGGTGCCTTGGCGCCGATATTAAGCACGCTGATGATGCGGCCCCATTTGCGCTGCTTCATCTGCGGCATCAGGATGCGGCAGAAGCGGATTTGCGCGAAAAGCTTGAGGTCGAGATCGGACTGCCACTGCTGGTCGGTAATGGTCTCCGACGGGCCACGGGTCGATTGCCCGGCATTATTGACAAAGATGTCGACCTTGCCGAACTCGCTGTTGCATTGCGCGCAGGCGGCCTCGATCGGCCCCGCCTTCGATACGTCACAGCTGATCGCCAGCACCTTGACGCCCTTGGCGGCGGCCTTCTCGACCTCGGCCTTGGCATCGTTGAGCGAGGCCTGATCGCGCGCGAGGATCGCGACATTAGCGCCCGAGGCCGCGAATTCCTTGGCGATCGCCAAGCCGAGGCCCTTGCTGCCGCCGGTGACGATCGCGCTTCTGCCGTCCAGTCTGATGTCCATGACGTGTCCTCCGTTAAGATGATGATTCAGTTTGCCGTCAGCCGGTCGATTTCGTCCATGTCTTCGCGCGTCAGCGCCCACTCGGCGGCGCGGACATTCTCCTCGAGCTGTTCGGGGCGGGTCGCGCCGGCGATGATGCTCGATACCGCAGGGCGCGCGGCGAGCCAGCTCATCGCCAGCTCCAGCATCGTGCGGCCGCGCGAAGCGCAGAAATCGGCGAGCTTTTCGACAATCCCCCAATTGCGCTCGGTCAGATAGCGATCGGCCATGCGCTGCGTGGTGGTGAGCCGTGCGCCCGCCGGCAGCGCCTGATTGCGGCGGTATTTGCCGGTCAAGAGCCCGTTGCCAAGCGGCGAGAACGGGATGAGGCCGAGCCCATGGGCCTCGACCATCGCGGCCATGTTGGCCTCGTACTCGCGCTCCAGAAGGCTATAGCGCTCCTGGCAGGCGATATAGGGCTCGAGGCTCTGCGTTTTCGACGTCCAGCGCGCCTCCACCACCTGCCAGGCGGTCAAGGTCGAGCAGGCGATGTAGCGCACCTTGCCCTGGCGCACGAGATCGTCCATCGCGCGCAGGGTTTCGTCGATCGGCGTCAACGGATCTTCGATGTGCTGCCAGTAGAGGTCGATGTAGTCGGTCCGCAACCGCTTCAGGCTCGCTTCGCAGGCCTCGAGAATGTAGCGCCGGGACGCACCCTGCCGTTTGCCGGATGCGTCCATCGGCCGACCGAACTTGGTGGCCAGCACGATGTCCTGGCGTCGCTGGCCCAAGATGCGGCCGAGACAATCCTCGGCGCCGCCGCGCGGGTCGCCATAGGTGTCGGCGTTGTCAAAGAGCGTAATGCCGAGGTCGAGCGCCTTGTGCACGACCGCCTTGGTCGCGTCGAAATCGATGCGCCCGGCGAAATTGTTGCAGCCGAGGCCGACAAGCGACACTTGCAGCCCCGATTTTCCGAGATTGCGCTGTTCCACCTGTCCTCCCTAGAGCATTCACGCCGAGACTATCGAGACATCGTCATCGAAGTCCATCCCGGGGTCGACTGCGCGGAGATACGCGCAGCCCGCGCGACGGTTTTATTTCAGCTAGTGATTGAAAATCTGCGCGCGATGGGAAAAAATCTCGGCACAAGAAAGTTCGTCAGCAGACGAATACTCACGGGGGAAGCGCCATGGATAACAAGGGCTCGCGCCTTTGGTACGTCTTGTTGCTGGTGCCCATCATCGCGATGGTCTGGGTGTCGAGCTACAACAAGACCGACCCCGAATGGGCGGGTATCCCGTTCTTCTACTGGTATCAGCTGTTGTGGATCTGGATCGGCTCGGCGCTGACCCTGCTCGTCTATCTCATGACGCGTCGGCATCACGACTGAGGCGGGAGACGCGCGATGCCGATCGATTGGACAGCCCTTATCGTCTTCGTACTGCTCTTCGTGATGATCACGGTGCTCGGCTTTCTGGCCGGCCGCTGGCGCCGAGGCGATCTCGACCTGATCGCCGAATGGGGCCTCGCAGGCAGCCGCTTCGGCACTGTGGTCACCTGGTTCCTCTTGGGCGGCGACCTCTACACGGCCTACACGTTTATCGCCGTGCCGGCGCTGATGTTCGGTGCCGGGGCGATCGCGTTTTTCGCGGTGCCCTACACGATCATGGTCTACCCGTTTGTTTTTGTCGTCTTCCCGCGCATGTGGTCGGTCGCGCGTAACAATGGGTACATCACCGCATCGGATTTTGTGCGCGGCCGCTACGGCAGCCGGTGGCTAGCGCTGGCCGTAGCGGTCACCGGTATCGTCGCGACGATGCCTTACATCGCGCTGCAGCTGGTCGGCATCCAAGTGGTGATCGCCGCGCTCGGGCTCGAAGGCATGGGTTGGATGGCCGATCTGCCGCTGGTCATCGCCTTTGTGATCCTCGCCGCGTTCACCTACACGAGCGGGCTGCGCGCGCCGGCGGCGATCGCCATCGTCAAGGACACGCTCATCTGGATCACGGTGCTGGCGGCGGTTATCTGGATCCCGATCAAGCTCGGCGGCTACGGCGCGATATTCTCAGCAGTGCCGCAGACGAAGCTGCTGTTGCCTGCGGCGATGGCCAACACCTCGATCCCATATAGCGCGTATTTCACCTTGGCGCTTGGATCGGCGCTCGCGCTGTTCCTCTATCCGCATGCGATAACCGGCGTCTTGAGCGCGAGCTCTCGCGGCGCGATCAGCCGTAACGCCGCGCTCTTGCCCGCCTACTCGTTTCTGTTGGCGCTGATCGCCCTGCTCGGCTTCATGGCGCTTGCCGTCGGGGTCGACAAGGCGCCCGAATTCGCCGCGTTCGCCAAGGCCTATCCGCGCAATTTCGCAGTACCGGCCTTGTTCATCTCGGTCTTCCCGTCATGGTTTGTCGGCGTCGCCTTCGCGGCTGTCGCAATCGGCGCGCTGGTGCCGGCGGCGATCATGTCGATCGCCGCCGCCAATCTGTGGACCCGCAACATCTACCGCGAGTTCATCAACCCGGCCTGCACGCCGGCGCAGGAAGGCCAGATGGCCAAGGTGGTCTCGCTTGTCGTCAAGTTCGGCGCACTGGTCTTTATCGTCTTCATCCCGCTGCAATACGCGATAAACCTCCAGCTTCTGGGCGGTGTGTGGATCATCCAAACCCTGCCGGCGGTGATCATCGGCCTCTACACGCGCTGGTTCCATGAGAAGGCGCTGTTCCTCGGCTGGCTGGTCGGGATCGTGACAGGGACAGCGATGGCCGCGGCGCAGGGCTTCACGCCGATCTACCCGCTGGTGATCGCGGGTTATTCGCTGCCGTCCTACACCGCCTTCGCGACCCTGGTGCTCAATTTCGCGGTCGCGATCGTGCTGACCCCGGTGTTCAATGCGCTCGGCGGCGCACGCGGGATCGACGAGACGAGCGTCGAACATTACGGCTGATCCCCAACGCAGCCTCTGTTAACCTCCGGTTGTGGTTAACGAGATCGTCACTTTCGCGCCCTAGCCTGCGGGGAGTGGTCTGCCCCTTGCAGCGTGGACCGCAGGGGGATTCGATATGGCAGCGTCGTCTTACGACTACGATCTCGTGGTGATCGGCTCCGGCCCGGGCGGCCAGCGCGCCGCGATCCAGGCCGCTAAAGTCGACAAGAAAGTCGCGGTCATCGAGAAGACGACCGTCGTCGGCGGCGTCAGCGTCAATCTCGGCACCATCCCGTCGAAGACACTGCGCGAGGCGGTGCTCGACCTTTCGGGCTTTCGTTCGCGGGCGTTCTACGGCGCGTCATACCGCGTCAAGGACAACATCACGATCCAGGACCTGCTGGTGCGCACCAACCAGGTCATCGCCCATGAGATCGACATCGCCCGTCATCAACTGCTGCGCAATCATATCGAGCTGATCTCGGCCGCCGCGTCGTTTGTCGACCCGCATACGCTGCGGCTCGACATGATCGATGGCAGCACGTCGCGAACGGTCAGCGCAGCCCACATCGTCATCGCGACCGGCACCGAGACAACGCGCGACAAGCACGTCCCGTTTGACGCCAGGCGCATTTTCACGAGCGACGACATCCTGCATCTCGACCAGCTGCCACGCACGATCGCGGTCGTCGGCGCCGGGGTGATCGGCTGCGAATACGCGAGCATCATGGCCGCGCTCGGCGTACGCGTGACCCTGGTCGACGCGCGGCACCAGCTCCTGTCGTTTGTCGACGAGGAAGTCTCGGCTGAGCTTTGCCATCATCTGCGCGAAGCGCGCGTGACGTTGCGCCTCGGCGAGACGGTCAAGAGCCTCGAGATCGTTAAGACCGAGACCGGCGATCGCGTCCGCCTCTGTCTCGACAGCGGCAAGACGATCATCGCTGAAAAGGCGCTTTATTCGGTAGGCCGCACCGGCGCCACCAGCAAACTCAACCTCGCCGGCGCGGGCATCAAGGCCGACGATCGCGGCCGCCTGCCGGTCGATGAGCATTTCCGCACGAATGTCGAGCATATCTGCGCGGTCGGCGACGTGATCGGCTTTCCGGCGCTCGCGTCGACCTCGATGGAGCAGGGCCGCCTCGCGGCCTGCCACGCCTTTGGCGTCAAGGCCAAGAGCGTCCCCGAGCTGTTCCCTTACGGCATCTATTCGGTGCCGGAGATCTCGATGGTCGGCAAGACCGAGGAGGAGCTGACCAAGGCCGGCATCGCCTATGAGATCGGCAAGGCACGCTATAAGGAAATCGCTCGCGGCCAGATCGTCGGCGACGTGACGGGCCTCTTAAAGCTGATCTTCCATAGCGAGAGCCGCAAGCTCCTGGGCGTCCACATTATCGGCGAGGGCGCGAGCGAGCTGATCCATATCGGCCAGGCGGTTCTGTCGTTCGGCGGTACCGTCGACTACTTCGTGAACACGGTGTTCAACTATCCGACGCTCGCCGAATGCTACAAGGTCGCGGCCTTCGACGGGGTCAACCGGCTCGGCATGTTCCACGAGGAAGTTCTCGGCGAGATCATGGAAGACGTCGAAGAGGCCGAGGCCGACGAAGCCGAGGCTGCCGACTAGAAGCCTACTCCGCCGCCGCGCCCAAGGCTCCAGCCGGGCCCGTCCGGCGCGGCGCGGCGACGCCGATCACCGTCACCACCGCCGCCAGCGCGCAGAACCCGGCCACCGCGTAGAGCCCACCCTGGAACCCGCCGGTCTTGTCGGCGAGCCATCCAACGATGGTCGGGCCGAACCAGCCGCCGAGATTGCCCAACGAGTTGATAAAGGCGAGCCCCGCCGCCGCAGCGGTGCCGGAAAGCATCGTGTTGGGTAGCGACCAGAACGGGCCTTTCGAGCCATAAAAACCGACGGTCGCGGCGCACATCGCGGCCACCGCGACGATCGTCCCGACCGTCAAGCCGGCGAAGATCAGCGCGATGGTCGACAGCACACAGCCGGCGAACAGATTCCAGCGCCGCTCGTTGACCCGGTCCGAGTAATGCCCCCAGACGATCATCCCGATGACGCCCGCGACATAGGGGATCGAGGTCACGAACCCGGTCGCGAAATTCGACAAGCCGGCCTGCTTGATGATCTGTGGCGCGAACAACACCAGCCCGACGCTCGGCGTGATGATGCCGAGATAGATGATCCCCAGCGCCCAGACCCGCGGGTTGATCAGGGCCTGCCACATCGAGATATGGCCGTGCGCGTCGGTCACCTCCTTGCGCTCGCGTTCCATCTCGGCGGCGAGCCAATCCTTTTCCTCCTGGGTCAGCCATTTGGCTTTGAGCGGCCCATCGACGAGATAGGCAAAGCACACGATGCCGAGAATGACGGCGGGCAGCCCCTCGCCAATGAAGAGCCACTTCCAGCCGGCAAGACCCCAGGTGCCGTCGAGCAGCATCAGGAACGACGAGATCGGCCCGCCGATCGCCACCGCGACCGGGGTTGCGACCCCGAACCACGCGACCATCCGGCCGCGATGCGCCGCCGGGAACCAGAAGGTGAAATAGAGGAGCATCCCGGGGAAGAAGCCGGCCTCGGCCAGCCCCAGCAGGAAGCGCAGCGTGATAAAGCTGGTGGTGCTCCAGACGAACGCCATCGCCATCGACAAGAGGCCCCAGGTCAGCATGATCCGCGCGATCCAGAACCGCGCGCCAACCTTCATCAGGATGATGTTGCTGGGGATCTCGAAGGTGCAGTACCCGGCGTAGAAGCATCCCGCGCCAAAGCCGAAAGCGGTCGCGCTGAGGCCGAGATCGCCGCGCATCGTCAGCGCCGCGAAGCCGACATTGATGCGGTCGAGATAGCAGACGATCATGCAAAGGCAGCCAAACGGCAGCAGCCGCAGATACACCTTGCGCATCGCCGAGCGTTCGATTTCGGACATCGCGTCCTCCCGCAATTCGCTTTGCGTGCAGCGTAGCGTGAACCGATGCGCCGCTTCCCGCGCTATTTCGGCATGACGCCATCGGTTTGACGCCGATCGGCGGCCCGCCCTATCGTCGGGCGATGGCACGAGGCTCCAACTATCTCGATCCCGACCGTCCGGGCGCGGTGCGGCTCGGCGTCGCCGAGGCGCGCGCGCTTGGCGTAGTCGCACTCGGCCGCATTGGCTATAGCGACCAGGACACACGTATCGTCGTCGATCAGCTCATTGACAATTCGCTCTGCGGATATCGCTTCGCCGGGTTGCCACGCATCCTCGCGATCGCCCGGGAGGCCAAATCGCAGAACGTCCGGGTTCCGGTCGGCATCACCCATGAGACGCCGACGACCGCGCTGGTCGATGGCGGCAACAATGTCGGCTATGTCGCGGTCTATCGCGGCGCCGAGATCGCGATCAGAAAGGCGAAGGAGAGCGGCGTCGCAGCGGTCGGCGTCTACAATTCCTATTTCAGTGGCCGCAACGCCTATTATCTCGAGCGCATCGTCGAAGCGGGGCTCGTCGGGCTGCACACGGCGAGCGGCGCGCCGCATATCGTGCCGCCCGGCGCAACCCGGCCGGCGCTCGGCACAAACCCGATCGCCTTCGGCTTTCCGTCGGCCGATGGCCCGGTGATCTTCGACATCGGCACTGCGTCCTTGATGTGGGGCGAGGTGCTGCTCGCCGCCGAAACCGGCGAAGAGCTACCCGAGGATGTCGCGTTGGACGCCGATGGCAATCCGACACGCGACGGCAGGGCAGCAGCCAAAGGCGGCGTCACAGCCTTTGGCGGCCACAAAGGATACGGCCTGGCCTTCGCGATCCAGGCGCTTGGCTTGCTCGCCGGCGCGATGCTGCCGCGCGGCCAGGCGCAGGATTATGGATTTCTGTTTCTTGTCGTCGATCCCGGCGCGATGCTGCCCAATGGTGCTAGGAGTGAACCGTTCGCGCAGCAGATGTCGGCACTAGTCAAGGCGATCCAGGCAACGCCGCGCCGCGCCGGGGTCGCCGAAATCCGCATCCCGTCGCAGCGCGCGTTCCGCGAGCGCGAACGCCGCCGCGCCGAAGGCATCCTCATCGATCGCGCGGTGATCGACTCGCTCAAAGCACTATAGCCAACGCGCTGTAGCCGGCCCCCTGGGAATAGGCTACCGTCCCCGCCGTCATTCCACGCGGAGGAACCCCCATGATCGTCGAATTTCGCACCTATCGCTTGAAGCCAGGCACCGTCGCGCAGGCCGAGGAAAACTTCGGCAAGGCCCTGCCGGCGCGCACCAAATTATCGCCGCTTTCTGCCTTCTGGCACACCGAGATCGGCCCGCTCAACCGCATAATTCATGTGTGGTCCTACGACAATTTCGAGGAACGCACCCGTATCCGCGCCGAGGCGACCAAGCTCGACAACTGGCCGCCCAACATCCGCGAGTTCGTCGAAGAGCAGGAGAGCGAAATCTTCATCCCGGCGCCATTCTCGCCCAAGCTCGAGCCACGCCAGCTCGGCGGTGTCTATGAAATCCGCACCTATACGCTTGCCCCGGGCGCGATCCCCGGCCAGATCGACCGCTGGACAACGCAGATCGGCGAGCGCACCAAGCTGTCGCCGCTCGCCTTCGCCGGCCATTCGGAACTCGGTGGCCTCAATCGCTGGCGCCACATCTGGGCCTACAAGGACGCCAACCATCGCGCCGAGGTTCGCGAGCATGCGCGCAAGGAAGGCATTTGGCCGCCCCGCGGCGGGCAGCCCGGCCAGACGCTGGTGCAGGAAAATATGCTGGTGATCCCGGCGTCGTTCTCGCCGCTGCGTTAGTTTAGCAGAGCTCAGTTATGTCGAGAGGCGGCGCTTGCGCCGCCTCTTTCGTTTTGGCTAAACCGCACCGCCGATTGCGCGAAAGCGCAATAGGTGATCGGCGAGCACACACGCCATCATCGCCTCGCCCACCGGCACCGCGCGGATACCGACACACGGATCGTGACGGCCGTGCGTTTCGATCTCGACCTCGTTGCCGTCGCTGTCGACGGTGCGCATCGGCTTGAGGATTGAGCTGGTTGGCTTCACAGCAAAGCGCACGACGATGTCTTGCCCGGTTGAGATGCCGCCAAGAATGCCACCAGCATTGTTGCTGAGGAACACGACCTTGCCGTCCTGCATGCGCATCTCGTCACCGTTCTCTTCGCCGCCGAGCGCGACCGCGGCGAAGCCGGCGCCAATCTCGATCGCCTTTACCGCGTTGATTGTCATCATCGCCCGCGCGAGATCGCCGTCGAGCTTGTCGTAGATCGGCTCGCCGAGCCCCGCCGGCACGCCGCTCGCCACGACCTCGATCACCGCGCCGACCGACGACCCGGCCTTGCGTACACCGTCGAGGTACTCGGCCCAATGCGTCGCCGTGTCCGCGTCCGGGCACCAGAACGGATTTTCCGCCGTCTGCGCCCAATCCCATTTGGCGCGATCGATCGCGTGCGGGCCGATCTGCACCAACGCGCCACGAACCGTGATGCCAGGCCCCAACACCTTGCGCGCCACCGCGCCGGCCGCGACGCGCGACGCGGTCTCGCGCGCCGACGCCCGGCCGCCGCCCCGGTAGTCGCGGATGCCGTATTTCCTCCAGTAGGTGTAGTCGGCATGGCCCGGCCGGAAACGGTCGGCGATGTTGCGGTAGTCCTTCGAGCGCTGGTCGACATTGTCGATCTGCAAGCTCAGCGGTGTGCCGGTGGTCTCGCCGTTGAACGTGCCGGAGAGGATCTTGATCTGGTCCGGCTCCTGGCGCTGCGTCGTATAGCGCGACTGGCCCGGCCGGCGCTTGTCGAGCCATTGCTGGATGTCGGGCTCGCTGAGCGGGATGCGCGGTGGCACGCCGTCGACGATCACGCCGATCGCCGGCCCGTGGCTCTCGCCCCACGTCGTGAAGCGGAACAGCGTGCCGAAGGAATTACCGGCCATGGCGTCCGGTCACACGGTCGAGATGTCGGGCGCGTCGACCCGCTTCATGCCGACGACGTGATAGCCGCAATCGACATGGTGCACCTCGCCGGTGACCCCCGACGAGAGATCGCTCAACAGATAGAGCGCGGATCCGCCGACTTCTTCGATCGAGACATTGCGCTGGAGCGGCGCATTAAGCTCGTTCCACTTGAGGATGTAGCGGAAATCGCCGATCGCCGACGAGGCGAGCGTCTTGATCGGTCCGGCCGAGATCGCGTTGACCCGAATGTTGCTGCCGCCGAGATCGGCCGCGAGATATTTGACGCTCGCCTCGAGCGCCGCCTTGGCGACCCCCATCACGTTGTAATGCGGCATGACGCGTTCGGCGCCCGCGTAGGTGAGCGTCAACAGGCTGCCACCCTCCGGCATCAGCGCCGACGCGCGCCGGCACAGATCGGTGAACGAGAAGCACGAAATATCGAGCGTCTTGAGGAAATTATCGCGCGTCGTGTTGAGGTACTGGCCCTTCAGCTCCTCCTTGTCGGAGAAGGCGATGCCATGCACCAGAAAGTCGAGACCGCCCCAGCGCTCGCCGATCGCATCGAACACCGCGTCGAGGCTCGCCTCGGACGTCACATCGGCATCGAGCAGGAAATCGCTTTCGACACTCTCGGCAAGCGGCCGCACACGCCTGCCGAGCGCGTCGCCCTGATAGGTGAAAGCGAGCGTCGCGCCGGCGTCGCTTACCGCCTTGGCGATGCCCCAGGCGAGGGAGCGATCATTGGCGACGCCCATCACCAAGCCGCGCTTGCCAGCCATCAGCGCGTTCTTGTTGCTCATTACGCGGCTCCGAGATGCGGGCGTCGGGCGAGCGCCCTATCCAATCTGCTGCTGCCCATCCTACACGAAGCCGAACAGCGCGGCCAATCGAGGCGGCTCCCGCAACAATCTTCCGCCGGGCGAACAGGTTCCAAGGCACATGTTGGCGGCGGCCGGCTCCTGCTTGTAAATTCGCCCCCGGAAACCACGTGAGCGGCGATGACGATCGAAAACATACCCGATAGCGAGCCCTTCGCGCCCTTCGCGCGCTGGCTATCGCTCGCCGAGAAAAGCGAGGAACTGGCCGAAACGATGACGCTCGCTACCGCGACGCCGGCAGGCGCACCATCGCTGCGCGCGGTGCTCCTCAAGGCCGCCGATGCACGCGGTTTTGTCTTCTATACCAATCTCGAGAGCCGCAAATCGGGCGAGCTTTTTGTCAATCCGCACGCCGCGATCTGCTTTCACTGGAAGTCGCTGAAGCGCCAAGTGCGGGCCGAAGGCGTCGCCGAGCAGGTCAGCGAAGACGAAGCAGACGCGTATTTCGCCAGCCGGCCGCGCGGCAGCCAGATCGCCGCCTGGTCGTCCGATCAGTCGCGCCCGCTCGAAAGCCGCGAGCAGCTTGAAAGACGGGTCGACATGTTTACCCGCCGCTTTGCCGATCGTAGCGCGATCCTGCGGCCGAATTTCTGGTCAGGCTTCCGGCTGGTGCCCGACCGGGTCGAATTCTGGCAGGACCAGCCTTCGCGTCTGCACGATCGGCTGGTTTTTATCCGCGACGGCGCGGGCTGGCGCCGCGAGCGGCTTTTCCCGTAACGCCTGCTCCGGCGGCCTAGCTCAGCTTCCCCAGCCCTCCGCCAAGCGCGGGATGCGCGGCGACGCCGGCGGCTGAGGAATCACCGCGCGCTCTGCCGAAAGGCGGTCGACCGCGGCAAGCCTCGCCTCAAGGTCGATATCGAGAGTCGAGGTGATTTCGAGCTTGGGATCTTCGAACACATCCACCCGCCGCCGTTGGCGGATCGGGTTCATCACGATGCGGTCGCGCTCACGCAAGAGCATGGCGATCTCGGGCTGATAGAGCCGCACCATCGCGGCCAGCCAAAAATTGACAAAGCTCGCCGGTTCGGCGGCGTCGAGCGAGAAGCGATCTAGCATGTGGATGACATCCTCGGCGCGATACCAGGTCTCCCCCGTCACCCAGCGGTTCGTGGTGAAGAGCCGCACCGGCTCGCCCGCCGCGTCGACCGCGATCGCAATGAGGTGACAGACCTCGTCGCGCGCGCCGCGCTTTGTCGGCGCGGCCTGCGGCGGGGTCGGCAGGTATTCCTTGGCGATCGCGGTTTCCGGCAGCAGCAGCGGCTGCGCGCCTGCCGGCATGCCCTCGGCGCGCAGAAACAGGTGAAAATGCCCGTGCTCCGCCGCATGCTCCGGCTCGGCCGGATGCCGATGATAAAAATACTGCGCGTGGCTGATCAGGTCGTAGGCGTCGCCCGACGGATAGTGCCGCCAGTCCTCGGCGTCGCCGTCGCGGCCAACCGCTTCTCGCGCGATATTGCTGCCGCGCGCCGAGAGCTCGCTCCGGCATCCCCGAATAACCCCGGCCGCGCCCACGCGCACCGACCCATTCACGCAGCCACCTAGAATCTTGGTGAACGAAACGGGTTCAGGATACCTATCTGCGCGATGTCGACAAGGCCGGGTTGGTCAGGGTCCAGGCGACTACCTGCTTCGCGACATTGCCCATCGCGTCATTCATTGCCTGGACGATCGCCGGAGTTGTATTGGACGTTGCTCGCTGTTGTGCGCTGATCATGGTCTGCGCCAAGATCTTGCGTTCCGGCACCTTGACGAGCTTGACCGCCAACGCGACCGTCGCGGTCGGCGCGCCAGCGCCGCCGGCCGGTGAATCGTAGTCCGCCTCGAAGTGGCGCAGATCGCCCTCGATCTCGAAATCGGCGCGCAGATCGAGCGAATCGGGCCCGACCGCGGCGACCGACTTGCTGTTCTCAAATGCCTCGACCAGCACGGCGCGCACCATATTCGGCGTGCGGTCGGCCCAATCGCCATCAGCGAGATAATCGATCGCGTTGCTGGCTCGCACCACGGCGATCCGGCGCAGCTCTAGCCCCTCGGGCGCGTAGGGCGCGTCGACGACAATCTGCGCATTGGTATGCGGCAGGTTCCCCGGAAAGTCGCTCGGCGCGGAGAGCTGGAACAGCGGCCGGGGATCCTTTGTGAACATACTGGCGCAACCGGCGAGCGCGACGACAACGAGAGCGGTCAGCGCGAGGCGTGAAGCTCGGTGCCGCAACGGGCAAAAGTTTCTGATCATTTCGGCTGGTACCCTTCGCGGCGATCGCCAAAGAGCAGGCGTGTCGGATCGTGTTCGACTTGAGAGACAAGCCGGGTCAGCCCGGAAACAAACTGCCGTGTCTCGGCGACCAGCGAACCGATATCGCCGAGCGTCTGCTGGCTGAATTGCTTCACCCCGGGCGTCGCATCGCGCAGCGTCCCCTGCAGGTCGCGGTTGGTGACCTGCAACCCGTTCACGAGCTTGTCGAAATCGCCAAGCGACGCGAGCGCCTGATCCTTGAGGCCGCCCTGCTGCGAGAACCCGTTGTCGAGATTGGTGAAGAGGCTGGCCGCAGCTTTCAGCGCCTCGCCGGCGTTGGCGGCGATCTCGCCGCTATGCTGCGCGATGTCACCGCTCACTTTCTGAACGTTGGCGAGCGTGCTGGAAAAGGCTTGGCGGTTCTGATCATTCAGCAGGTCATCGACATGATCGAGGATGACATCGAGCTTATCCAAGAGCTGCGGCCCGCGTGCCGCCAGACTTGCCAATGTCGCGCGTTTCGAGCGGATCACGGCGTAGCGTTCGCCACGTTGTGCCTCGAGCAGATCCTCGCTCTTGCCCGGCTCAATCAGTATGTAGGAAACGCCCGAGAGGATGTTGGTCTGGATCGTCGCCGCGTCCAGCTTCTTGACCGGCACATTGCTCTTGATCTCGATCGTGACGCGGATCGGCTTGCGGCCGTTTGTCGCCAAAATCTGCGGATCGGTGATGATCTCGATGTCGGACACGGTGCCGACCGGGATGCCGTTGTACTCGACCCGGCCGCCCTGACTGAGGCCGGTCACCGGCCCTTCGAAAAAGATGTCGTAATGCGCGAAGCTGGTGGTGAACTGCGTCCCCGCCAGCCACAACACCGCGACAAAGGCGAGGAACACCATCGTCAGCACGAAGGCGCCAACGGCGACGTAATGTGCGCGTGTCTCCATCTGTCCCTCTGTCCCCTGCCCCCGTCTTAATGCATTTCGGCCGGATGCGCAGCGCGGCCGCGCGGTCCGTGAAAATATGAATGTATCCAGGGATGGTCGTCGCGCAGGTGTTCTTCGAGCGTCCCGACCTTGATCTTCTTGTCGACCAGCACCGCAACCCGGTCGCAGATCGCGAACAGGCTGTCGAGGTCGTGGGTCACGATGAACACGGTGAGGCCGAGGCTCGACTGCAGATCCTTGATGAGCTGGTCGAACGCCGCGGCGGCGATCGGGTCGAGCCCGGCGGTCGGCTCGTCGAGGAAGAGGATCTGCGGATCGAGCGCCAGAGCCCGAGCGAGGCCGGCGCGCTTGCGCATACCGCCCGACAACTGAGCCGGGAATTTGTCTGCTGCTTCCGGCGGCAGTCCGACCATGCCGATCTTGCACGCGGCGATCTCGGCCATCAGCCGCTCGGGGAGCCTCAAATCCTCCTTGAGCGGCACCTCGATGTTCTGCGCCACGGTCAGCGAGCTGAACAGCGCGCCATCCTGGAACAGCACGCCCCATTGCGTCTCGAGTTCGTGCCGCTCGTCGTCGTTGAGATGAAGCACGTCGCGCCCCAGCACCTCGATGCTGCCCGATACCGGCCGGTTGAGCCCGACCACGGTGCGCAGCATGACCGACTTGCCGGTCCCCGAGCCACCGACGATGCCGATCACCTCGCCGCGCTTCACGTCGAGATCGACGCCGTCATGGATCACCTGGCTGCCGAAGGCATTCACCAGGTCGCGGATGCGGATCACGAAATCGCCCGGCTGCTCCGCCATGCTCAGACCTTCAGCATCGAAAAGACGATCGAGAACGCCGCATCCGTGACGATCACGAAGAAGATCGACTCGACGACCGACTGCGTCGTCAATCGCCCGACGCTTTCGGCGCTGCGCGTGACATTGAGCCCCTCGAAGCAGCCGACCAGCGCGATGATCGAGGCGAAGAACGGCGCCTTGACGACACCGACCCAGAGCGTCGTCGTCGTCACCGCGCTTTGCAGCTGGGTCAGGAAATTCGGGATGTTGATGTCGAGCACCAGCCACGACATCAACGCGCCGCCGAGGATGCCCATAAAATCGGCGTAGAACACGAGCAGCGGCAGCGTCAGCGTCAACCCGAAGAGCCGCGGCAGAACCAGCACCTCGATCGGGTCGAGACCCAGCGTGCGCAGCGCGTCGATCTCTTCATTGACCTGCATCGTGCCGATCTGCGCGGTGAAGGCGCTGCCCGAGCGGCCGGCGATGATGATGGCGGACAACAAAACGCCGAGTTCGCGCAGGATCGAGACGCCGAGCAGGTTGACCGTGTAGATTTCGGCGCCAAAACGGCGCAGCTGATCGGCGCCCTGATAGGCCATCACGACGCCGATCAAGAACGACAGCAGCCCGACGATCGGCATCGCGTCGAGACCGACCACCTCCATCTGCACCAGCGTCGCCACGAGGCGCAGCCGCCGCGGCTGGCGAAAGAGGCGCAGCAGCGTGACAGTCACCAGCCCGGTAAAGCCGAGGATGTGATAGACGCGGTTCGCGAGCAGCATCGTGACCATGCCGACGCGCGCGAGAAAACCGACAAAGGAATGATGCGGCGGCACCGGATGCGGCAGCGGCTCGGTGACACCGCGCGACCGTACCTGTTCGAGCAGCGGGGTAAAGCGCGCCTGCAGGTTCGCCAGCGCGACTTGGTTGCCGCGCGCTTCCAGCTCATGCTCGGTACGCAGCAACAGCCACGCGCCGGCGCTGTCGAGCCGGTCAACCCCCGACAAATCAACCGTCACCTGCCGGCCCTGCGGCATCGTGAGATCGCGCAATCGGCGATCAAGCTCGGCCGCGGTCACGACCAGCCATTCGCCTTCAGCGCGAAAAACCGTCGCGCCGTCTTCTTCCGATGCGAGGATGGTTGCGGCCGGCGCCATGCGTTCCGACAATTAGTGGTTCGAGCGTCAACGCGACGGTCTAAGCCTTTCCAACTACGCGAAAAGCCGCTATGCCGCAACCGTCAGCCTCACCTCCTGCCGCAAAGATTCGCCAATGAACCTCAAGGACCATATCCGCTCGATCCCCGACTTCCCGAAACCGGGGATTTTGTTCTACGACATCTCGACGTTGCTGGCGCATCCAGAGGCGTGGCGCACCACGATCGAACGCCTCGCCGAGGCGGTGCGGCCGCAGCGCCCGGACCTGCTCGTCGGTATCGAGTCGCGCGGTTTTCTGGTCGCCGCGCCGCTCGCCTTCGCGCTCGGCAGCGGCTTCGCGATGGTCCGCAAAAAGGGCAAGCTACCGGGCAATACGGTGAGTTTCACCTATGACCTCGAATACGGCAGCGACACGATCGAAATTCAGGAAGACGCGATTTCACCCGGCCAACGCGTGGTCGTCGTCGACGACCTGATTGCCACCGGCGGCACCACGGAGGCCGCGATCAAGCTGGTGACGCAACAAGGCGGCAGCGTCATTGGCGCCGCTTGCATCATCGAGCTGAGTTTCCTTGGTGGCCGCAGCCGCGTCCCTGTCCCGGTAACAGCGATGATCTCTTACGATTCTTAATCGCTCGCGTCTTAGTCGCTCGCGGCGCCGGCACCGCCGGCGCTCCTGGCAACAACCGCGTATAACGGTGCGCCGCCGCCCGGCGGCGTACGGTCGAGGCAGCGAATGTCGGTCCAATTGCCTGCCTCGGTGAAATAGCGCGCGACAAGGCCGAGCTGGCCGGTCTCGTCAAAGAGGCGCCAACACCCGGTCGCCGGGGTGCAAAGACATCGGTTCGAGAAGGTCACGACGAGCGGCGAGCCCGGCTTCAGCACGCGCCCGACCTCGCGGATCACCTCGGCAGGCCGGGTAAAATGCTGAACGGCGCCGCAGATGGCAGCGCCGTCAAATTCTCCGTCGGCAAAAACGAGATGCGGATCACGATTGAGGTCCTGCACCCGCCATTCGTCGAGAAACGGGTTCTCGGCCAGCACGCAGGCATCGGTCCCCAGCCCGACGACGCGATGGTAATGCACCTCTGGCGGGAGATGCGACACCCAGCTCGACATCACATCGAGGATCGCGCCGCCTGACGGCATCACCTCGCGGTAGAGATCGGTGATCGCCGCCAGCGCCGCGGCGTCAACCTGCGCAAACCCCAGCTCCGCTCCGGGAGCGTGCAATTGCTGGTCGAGCAGCAAAGCGGTGGCTTGGGGGGTCAGCGAGGTCATGACGCCAAATCAATTCATCCGAAGTGGAGATAGGAAATCTCGCGCCGCGGCTCAAGAGTTTGCGGATTTTTCCTTTTTGTCGCTCGGCCGGACAGAATCGTGTCGATCATTCTGCGATCACCTCGTCAGCGGGGGTCAGCGCCAGGCCGAGATCCTGCGCCACCGCCGGATGCGTCACCCGGCCGCGGCAGATATTGAGGCCGCGCTTGAGATGCGGGTCGTCGCCGAGCGCGCGCCGCCAGCCCTTGCCGGCGATCGCCTCGACAAACGGCAGAGTTGCGTTGTTGAGCGCCACCGCCGAGGTGCGCGCTACCGCGCCAGGCATATTCGTCACGCAGTAATGCACGACGCCTTCCTCGACATAAGTCGGCGCGGCATGGGTCGTCGGCCGGCTGGTCTCGATGCAGCCGCCCTGATCGATGGCGATGTCGACGATCACCGAGCCCGGCCGCATCGCGCGGACCAGCTCACGGCTCACCAGCTTGGGCGCCGCGCTCCCCGGCACCAGCACCGCGCCAATTACCAGATCGGCGCTGACCACCTCGCGTTCGATATTGTCCACCGTCGAGAACAGCGTGTGCAGCTGCGAGCCGAACTGCATGTCGAGCTCGTAAAGGCGCGGCAGCGACTTGTCGATGACAATGACATGCGCCTCGACCCCCATCGCCACGCGTGCCGCGTTGGTGCCGGCAACGCCGCCGCCAAGCACCACGACCTTGGCCGCCGGTACGCCGGGCACACCGCCGAGCAAGATCCCGGTGCCGCCTTGTTCTTTTTCGAGGCAATGGGCGCCGACCTGGATTGCCATCCGGCCGGCGACCTCGCTCATCGGCGCGAGCAGCGGTAGCCCGCCGCGAGCGTCGGTCACGGTCTCGTAAGCGATCGCGATCGCGCCCGAGCGCATCAGCCCCTGGGTCTGAGCGGGGTCGGCGGCGAGATGCAAATAGGTGAACAGCAGCTGGTCTTGGCGCAGCGCGCGGATTTCTTCGGGCTGCGGTTCCTTGACCTTGACGATGAGCTCGGCGACGGAAAACACATCGGCGGCGCGTGCCAGAATACCCGCTCCCGCCGCCTCATAGGCGTGATCGTCAAAGCCGATCGCCGCGCCAGCGCCACTTTCGACAACCACCTTGTGCCCGTGATGGACCAGCTCACGCACGCTGCCGGGCACCAGCCCGACCCGGTATTCGTGCGTCTTCACCTCTTTCGGAACGCCGATCAGCATCGTTCGAGCACGCTTCCTGCACCGGCCATGATATCGGCGGCGACGGCCGAGATTACCAGCCCTTTCGCGATGGTTCCGTCACGCCCCTGCGACGAGTTGCCGCGGCTCATATTTAGCAACCGGTTACCAATCGCGATGCGTATAGCTTGCCGCGCAACCACCTCGCTGACGGAAATTAAAAACTATGGAAATCCCCGCCATTGTTGGGTTGATTTATGTCGCGATCGGCGCCGCGATCTTTGCTCATCCGCGCCTGCCGTTCACCGCGCGCGATTTTCATTGGCGCCGCCAGATCAACGTGTTCCGCAGCAACTTTCGCGACGTCATGATCTGGCCCCTGGCGCTCTACCTGCTGGCCGTCGAGCGTCGCTAGCTTTCCCTACGCCCGCTGCAGCACGGCGCGCGCCTTGGGGCGCAGCCGCGCCGCGAGCGGCACGATGATGCCGCCGATAGCGACCATCCCGCCCATGATCATCATCGGCATCTCGTACGAGCCGCTGATGTCATGCAGCAATCCGACGGTCTGCGGTGCAGCGTAGCCGGCGATGTTGCCGACCGAGTTGATAAAGGCGATGCCACTCGCCGCCGCCGCGGTGCCGAGAAACGCCGTCGGCAGGTTCCAGAACACCGGCAATGACCCGGAGATGCCGAAATAGGCCATCGAGAAGGCGGCGATCGTTAAAACCGGGGTTCCGCCTAGCCCGAGCGACAGGCCGGCCAAGATGAGTCCAATTCCGCCGATCATCAGCGGGGTCACCAGATGCCAGATCCGCTCGCCGGTACGGTCGGAACTTTGCGAGAAGACGATCATCCCGACGACTCCGGCAAAGGTCGGAATGGAATTCAGGTAGCCGACCGTAAGGTCGGTAAAACCGAGCGACTTCAGGATCAGGGGCATGAAGAACCCCTTGCCGTAGACGCCAAAGCCGATCAGCAAATAGACGATGGTGAGCAGCACGAGCTGCGGGCTGGCGATCGCTCGCGTCGTCCGCAAATGCCCGCCGACCGCGGCGGCGCGCTCGGATTGCAGCGTCCCTTGCAGCCAGTCCCGCTCCGGCGCGCTCAGCCAATGGGCGTCCTCAGGATAGCTGCGCAACACGAAGGGACAAAGCGAGGCCAGCGCCAAGGTCGGGAGTCCCTCGACGAGAAAGACCCATTGCCAACCGGAAATTCCCAGCCAGCCGTCGAGTTGCATCAGATTGGCCGAGAGCGGCCCGACGATCACCCCGGCCGACGCGCCGCATGCATAGAAGAACCCCATCGCGCGCCCGCGATAGCGCGATGGGAACCAGCACGTCATGAAATAGGCGACGCCGGGGAAGAACCCCGCCTCCGCGACGCCGAGCATGAAGCGGGCGACGACAAAACTATAAACCCCGGTCGAGAGCGCCGTGCCCATCGAGCAGAGGCCCCAGAGTACGACAATGATCGTGATCCAGCGCCGCGCGCCGACCCGCGTCAGCATCGAGTTCGCTGGAATCTGAAAGAGCGTATAGCTCCAGAAAAAGGCACCAGCGCCGAGCCCGTAGGTCGTCGCGGTCAAACCCAGCGCCTTGTTCATGGTCAGCGCTGCGACCGAAACATTGAAACGGTCGAGGATGTTGATCGTGTAGCAAAGGCTGAGCAGCGGCACCAAACGCCACGCTACCTTGCGCATGACCCGGGTTTCGAGACCAGTCGCCATGGTTCCCTCCCGCGTGAGCTCTGCCGGCTCCTCGGAAGAAACGATAGGCGTCGCAAACGGCGCTGGCTACGGCAAACAGATCATTTTTTCGTAACGTATGCGAAGAACGCCGGTTCTTAGTCCCGCAGCTTCGCGACCACCGCGTCAGCCAACGGCAAGGACGCGGTAAGACCCGGCGACTCGATCCCGTAGCAATTGACCAGGCCGGGGATGCCGTGTTCCGCGGGGCCTTGCATGGTGAAATCGGCGGCGGGGTCGTTGGGGCCGCTGATCTTCGGGCGAATGCCGGCATAACCTGGCTGCAGCGCGCCGTCCTTCAGCCCCGGCCAATAGCGCCGCACGGCGGCGTAGAACGAGTCGCAACGGCGCGGATCGACGCTGTAGTCGACATCGTCGATCCATTCGACATCGGGGCCGAACCGCGCCTGCCCAGCCAGGTCGAGTGTGATGTGCACACCGAGCCCGCCTGGCACCGGGACCGGGTAGATGAGCCGGGTGAAGGGTGTCTTGCCGAGCAACGTGAAATAGCAGCCACGGCAGAAATAGGCGGGCGGGATCGTGTCGAGCGGGATGCCCTCGATCGAGCGCGCCAGCGTCGGCGCATGAAGCCCCGCGGCGTTGACCAGATAGCGGCATTTGATCGTGGTCGGCTCATCGCCGCCGACGTGAAGCTCGAACCCATCGGCGACCACCCGGCCACCGAGCAGCGGCGTCTTAAACGCGACCATCGCGCCGTGGTCTTCGGCCTCGCCCTGATAAGCGAGCATTAGCGCATGACTGTCGACGATCCCGGTCGAAGGTGAGAGCAGCGCGGCGACACAATGGAGCTGTGGCTCCATCTCCGTCGCTTGTGCGACGGTGAGCCAGGTCAAGTTGTCGACGCCATTGGCCTTGGCCGCCGCCTCGATCTTCTCGACGCCGGGGATTTCGTCGTCGCTGGTCGCAACGATCAGCTTGCCCAGCGCCTTGTGCGGCACACCATGCTCGCGGCAATAGTCGTAGAGCCGGTGGCGGCCCTCGACGCATGCGGCGGCCTTGAGGCTGCCCTTCGGGTAGTAGAGCCCGCCATGGATGACCTCGCTGTTGCGCGAGGACGTCTCAAAACCGATCGTATAGGCCTTTTCGAGGACGACGACCTCTTTGCCGGCAAGCGCCAAGGCCCGCGCCGCGGCAAGCCCGATCACCCCCGCGCCGACCACCACCGTTTCGATCTCGTCCACCGCGCCAACCCGCTTCGTTTACCGACAGCCCGCATGTTGGCCGGAAGCGGCGACCGGCCGCAAGCGCGCCATGGCGGCCATAGCTAGCGTACGGCCCGGGCGCGTTCCTCACTCATCAATGCGGCGATGCGGCGTATGTCAGGGCCGTTGAGGATCGCTGCGAGCGGCGCCGAGAGGCGGCGACGCCAGTTCGGGTGCGCATCGCTGGTCCCCGGCAGATTGGCCTGCTCGACCTCGCCGGCGACATCCTCGATCTGCACCAGCATCAGCCGGGCGCGCGAACGAGCCAGGAAGGCAAGGATCGCACCGCCTAGCTCGGCCGTGAACACCGGCTCGTCACCGTGGGGCAGGAACTCGCCGAAACGCTCCCAGGCGATCAGGCCGTCGCGCGCCAACGCCTCCAGCAACTGCCAGCGCGCGGTGTGGCGGTCGGAAATGTCCGCCGCTTCGGCCGCCACGTCGGGATAGAGCGACAGCCGCTGTCGCCAGGCGATGTCCCGGCCCAGCCAGAAGCCCTTGAGCGTCGCGAGGTCGTGCGTCGCGGCCGAGGCCGCGGCGAGCGGCGGATAGTCGCCGGGCGAGATGAAATTGCCGTCCCGCCGCCGTTCGAACATCACCACCCGATACGACAGCACGTTCGCGGCCTGCATCGTCTCGCGAAACCCCGATGGGACGGTGCCGAGGTCTTCGCCGACCACCGCGCATTGCTGCCGGTGGCTTTCGAGCGAGACGAGCCGCAGCAGCTCGGCAAACGGATAGCGCACATAGGCGCCAGTAACCGCGGAGCGTCCCGCCGGCACCCAATACAGACGCTGCAATGACATCACATGGTCGATCCGCAGCACGCCGGCATGGCGCATATTCGCGCGTAAGGCCGCGATGAACGGCTGAAAGCCGCGGCGTCGCAGTTCCAGTGGGTTGACTGGCGCCAGCCCCCAGGCCTGGCCGGCGCGCGACAGCGCGTCCGGCGGTGCGCCGATGCCCATCCCCGGCACCACTAACCCCTGATCGGCCCAGGCCTCGGCCCCCTGCGGGTTCACCCCGACGGCGAGGTCGCGGTAGAGGCCCAGCGATAGACCGGCGGTCCGTCCCGCCTTGGCGGCGGCGCCAAGCTGCGTGTCAGCCTGCCATTGCAGGAACTGGAAGAACTCGACCCGTTCCTTGTGCGCCTCGACGAATTCGGCCACCGCGCGAGACCGCGGGTCGCGCAGCTCCGATGGCCAATCGTGCCAAGAAAACTGCCCGTCGCCGACGTTGCGCACTTCGTGCAGCGCCTCGAATGTGGCGAAGGCGACAAGCGCCTCGCCGCCTTCACGCTGAAAACGGCGGAAGGCCTTGCCGTGCTTTGTCCGCGTCTTCAGATCGACATCGCGAAAGCGGCAATAGAGCGCTTCCAGCACCGGGCGTTTCAGCGCCGCCACCGCGGCATGATCGACCAGCCCGCCGTCATCTACTGGCACCGCCGCCGGCGCCAGTGCGCGGATCGCCGGGTCAGCGAAGCCCGGGACGGCAGCAGGATCGATATAGAGATAATCGAGCTGCGACCGGCTCGACGGCGAATAGGGGCTGGAATGGCGCGGCTCGCTAGCGAACAGAGCATGCAACGGGTTGATCCCCACAGAGACCGCGCCGAGGCTCCCCGCCGCGCGGCTCAGTTCCGCGAGGTCGGTAAAATCGCCCATCCCCCAACCGCGGCCGCCGCGCAGGCCGTAGAGCTGCGTCGTCAGACCCCAGGAGCGCGCGCCTGGCTGCAGCGCCGCCGGCAGATGGCAGAAAGCCGGCGCCACCGCGATCGTCACTGTCGTTGCCGCGCCGCCCGTCGCGAGGTCGAGGCGGTGATAGCCGAGCGGCGTGCCGTCGGGGAGGCGCAGCAGGCCGTCGCCGGGGTTCCACCGCCCCTCGGCGTCGCCACCGTTTTCGAGGACGAGCCGCCACTCCACCACCCCGGTCGGGTCGAGCGCCAACGCCGGCGCTTCCGCCGGCACGATCTGCAACGGGTCGAGCCCGAGCGGCGCGACGCGGCCCATCTCGGCAAGCGCGGCGGCCGCTTGCTGCGGGTCGCACGGCAAGCCGAACGCGGCTGCCATTGCCGCCAGCGTTTCCGCATCTGGCGTGTGGATCACGCCGAGCGCGTCGGTGTGCTGCGTCTCGATGCCAAGCAACGCCGCGACCGCGTGAAACGCGTCCGCGCGGTCGCCGATGTCGCTCATCGCCTGCCGCGGCTCGCGGTTTCGGACGGCGGGCCGCGTCCGTTCTCGTCGGCGCGGTTGATGAACAGCGCAAAGCTGCGGGCGCGCAGCGGATAGGCGTGGCCGGCGACGTAGCGCTTGCCGTCGGTCACCAGGCCGCTCGGCTCGGCGGTGTCGACCAGCGCCTCCCAGGCCAGCGACGCGTTGAGGCGCGGGAAGCGGAAGTCGAGATCCTCGTGATAGGCGCTGATCATCACCAGAAAGCTGGCGTCGATATCGCGCTGGCCGCCGGTCGTATAGAACTCGCCGGCCGCGCCGCCGAGGACATAACCAAGGGTCAGCGCCACGGGGTTCTTCCAGTCCTCGTCTGTCGCCTCGTCACCGGCCGGGGTCACCCAGGTGATGTCTTTGAGCCCGTCCTCGGACAGCACCTCACCGCGGAAGAAGCGCGGGCGCGAGAAGACGCGATGGCGGCGGCGCAGATGGATCAGTTCGCGGACAAACGCCCGCAGCGCCTCGTCATCGGGCCTGATGCGCTGCCAGTCGATCCAGGAGATTTCATTGTCCTGGCAATAGGCATTGTAGTTGCCGCGCTGGGTGCGGCCGATCTCGTCGCCCGCCACCAGCATCGGCACGCCCAGCGACAAGAGCAGCGTCGCCAGCAGATTGCGTTTCTGGCGGTCGCGGAGGCAGACGATCTCGGGATCGGTGCTCGGGCCTTCAACACCGCAATTCCAGCTGAAATTGGCGTCGTTCCCGTCGCGATTACCCTCGCCGTTGGCGTCGTTGTGCTTGTCGTTGTAGCTGACCAGGTCCTGCAGCGTGAAACCGTCATGCGCGGTGATGAAATTGACGCTCGCCCAGGGCCGCCGTCCGCGATATCCGAAGATGTCGGACGAGCCGGAAAGACGCGAGCCCATGTCGGCGACAAGCCCGCCGTCGCCCTTCCAGAAGCGACGCACGACGTCGCGGTATTGTCCGTTCCACTCCGCCCAGCCGGGCGGGAAATTGCCGAGCTGGTAGCCGGAAGGCCCGACATCCCAGGGCTCGGCGATCAGCTTCGAGTCAGCCAACTCGGGGTCCTGTCGGATCGTGTCGAAGAATGCGCTGCCTTGCGAATAATCGCCGTCCTCGCGACCGAGCGCGGGGGCGAGGTCGAAGCGGAACCCGTCGACATGCATCTCTCGCGTCCAGTAGCGCAGCGAATCGGTGACGAGCTGCAGCACGCGCGGATGATCGAGGTTCAGCGTGTTACCGGTGCCGGTGACGTCGTCGTAGTAGCGGGCGTCGTCCGGCAGCCGGTAGTAGGACAGGTTGTCGATGCCGCGGAACGACAGCGTCGGGCCGAGATGGTTGCCTTCGCCAGTATGGTTGTAGACCACGTCGAGGAGCACCTCGATACCGGCGTCGTGCAAACGCTGGACCATGGTCTTGAACTCGGCGACCGTGCCGCTGCGCAGAAAGCGCGGATCGGGTGCGAAAAAGCCGATCGAGCTGTAACCCCAGTAATTGGTCAGCCGGCGCTGGGTCAGCTGTCGCTCCGGCACGGCCGCATGGATCGGCAGCAGCTCGACAGCCGTGACGCCGAGGTCGACCAGATAATCGATGACCGCCGGCGTCGCGAGCGCGGTGACGTTGCCGCGGAGCTCGGGATCGACCTCGGGATGCATCATCGTGAAGCCGCGCACATGCATCTCGAAGATGATCGATTCCTCCCACGCAGTGCGCGGCGGGCGCTCGTTGTGCCAAGTGAAAGCGGTTTCGATCACCCGGCATTTCGGCACGAAGCGCGCGCTGTCGCGCCGATCGAAGCCGAGGTCCTCGCGCGGCCCGCCGACGCGATAGCCGAACACGACGTCGTTCCACTGCAGCTGGCCGCTCAGCGCCTTGGCATAGGGATCGATCAGCAGCTTGTTGTGGTTGAAGCGCAGCCCGCGTTGCGGCTCGTAGGGCCCGTAGACGCGATAGCCGTAAAGCAGATCCGGCCGCGCCTCGGGTAAATAGCCGTGCCAGACCTCATCGGTATATTCCGGCAGGATAATTCGCGCCTGTTCCTGATGCCCGGTCGGGTCGAACAGGCACAATTCGACTTTCTCGGCATGCGCCGAAAAGAGCGCGAAATTGACCCCACGCCCATCCCAGGTCGCGCCCAGCGGATAAGGGTTGCCGGGCCAGACCCGCGGCGATGCCATCGTCTTCCTCTAATCCCCAGAATGAGCGAATAAGAACGCGGCCGCTTGTCGCTCGTTCCCGCTTCCCGCCGAGCAGCCGGTAGCCTTGTGGCAGTGAAGGTTAATATGTCCGCCGCGTGCACGGAATGACTTTGGCCGGACGGGCGACTTCACCGCTCGCGGACAAAGACCAGCGCCGCCAAGGGCGGCAGGTGCAGCGACAGCGAATACAGATGACCGTGCATCGGCTCGGGATCGGCCTCGACCGTGCCGAAATTGCCAATGCCGCTGCCGCCATAATCCGCGGCGTCGGTGTTAAGGCGTTCGGCATAGCGGCCGGGATAGGGCACGCCGATCCGGTAGCCGTGACGCGGCACCGGCGTGAAATTGCTCACCACGACCGCGATCGCCTCAGGGTCGTCGCTGTCGCGCCGCAAATAGGAGAGGATGCTTTCGGCGCCATTATTCGCGTCGATCCAGGAAAAGCCGTCGCCCTCGCAGTCGCCCCGATAGAGCGCTGGGGTCGCGCGATAGAGACGGTTGAGGTCGCGCAGCAGCCCATGCACCCCGGAATTGAGCGGTACGCCCAACAGCTGCCAGTCGAGGCCGATATCGTGGTTCCACTCGCGCTCTTGGGCGAACTCGCCGCCCATGAACAAGAGTTTCTTGCCGGGATGCGTCCACATGAAGGCGAAATAGGCGCGCAGATTGGCGAAACGCTGCCAGTCATCGCCCGGCATTTTGCCGATCAGCGAGCGCTTGCCGTAGACGATCTCGTCATGGCTCAACGGCAGGATGAAGTTTTCGTGAAACGCGTAAAGCAGCCCGAAGGTCAGGTCGTTGTGATGGAATTTGCGGTGGATCGGGTCGCGCGACATATAGCCGAGCGTGTCGTGCATCCAGCCCATATTCCATTTGAAGCCAAAGCCTAGGCCGCCGAGATAGACCGGGCGCGACACCATCGGCCAGGCGGTCGACTCCTCAGCCACCGTCGTCGCGCCAACATCCTCGCCGAACACCACCTCGTTCAGGTGCCGCAGAAAGGCGATCGCCTCGAGATTCTCGCGGCCGCCGTATATATTGGGTATCCAATCGCCCGGCTGGCGGCTGTAGTCGAGATAGAGCATCGAGGCGACCGCATCGACCCTGAGCCCGTCGATGTGGAAATCGCGGATCCAGCACAGCGCGCTCGACAGCAGGAAGTTGGCGACCTCGCGCCGGCCGAAATTGTAGATCAGCGTACCCCAGTCGCGGTGCATGCCCTGGCGCGGATCGGCGTGTTCGTAGAGCGCGGTACCGTCAAAACTCCCCAGCCCGTGCGGGTCGTTGGGGAAATGCCCCGGCACCCAATCAAGCCACACGCCGATCCCGGCGCGGTGGCAAGCATCGACAAAGAAGCGGAAATCGTCGGGGCTGCCGTAGCGCGATGTCGGCGCGAACAGCGACACCGGCTGATAACCCCACGAGCCGTCGAACGGATACTCGGTGACCGGCATAATCTCGATATGCGTAAAGCCGAGATCGGCGACGTAAGGCACCAGCTGCTCCGCCAGCTCGCGGTAGCTCAGGTACCGCCCGCCTTCGGCCAGGTTGCGACGCCACGAGCCGAGATGCACCTCATAGATCGAGATCGGCGAGGCACGGTCATTGGCGCGGCGTCGGGTGGCGAGCCAGTCGCCGTCCTGCCAGGGATAGGCATCCGGCGCAGCGACGACCGAAGCGGTGCGCGGTGGCGGCTCGGTCTGTGCGGCATAAGGATCGGCCTTTAGCGGCAGCACCACGCCGTCGGGGCCGACGATTTCGTATTTGTAGACCTCGCCGGCAGCGAGCCCCGGCACAAAAATCTCCCAGATGCCGGCCGACGGATGATGGCGCATCGGCAGGCGACGTCCGTCCCAGGAATCGAAGCCGCCGACGACGCTGACGCGCTGTGCGTTGGGCGCCCATACCGCGAAGGACACGCCATCCACGCCGTCGAGCGCCGTGACGTGCGCGCCCAGCTTGCGGTAGCTGTCGAGATGTGTCCCCTCGGCGAGTAGGTGAATGTCGAGATCGCCAAGCACCGTCGGGAAACGATAGGCATCGTCGAACTCGATCGTCTCGCCGCCCCAATCGACGCGAAGCCGATAGGGGAAGGGCTCGCTGCGCCCGGCAAAGGTCGCGACAAAGAAGCCATCCGGATGCACGCGCTCGGCCGCGGCGACGGCCTTGCCGGTCTTGGCGTCGACGATCTCGACCGCGGCGGCGCCGGGCAGCATCGCCCGCACCACCAGCCCGCTTTTCTCAGCATGCATGCCGAGAAAGGCGAACGGGTCGCCGTGTCGCGCCGCGACGATCGCCGCGATCTGCGGGTCGAGCACCGCCGGCGCCGCAGGGCGCGATGCGCGGGTGGATCGCGGCTTTCTCGATGCTTCGGTGACTTCTAGGCGATCATCCATCGGCTGGCCGATCTCCTGCGGCAGGGTGACTCGTCGTTAACACCGGCGGACTGGAAAGATTACCTCTTGTCACTCGACCGGCAGAGTCGGCCGGTAGAGATAGCAGTCGAGCCTCGTTTCTTTCCGATCCTGCCGCTTAGCACTGAGCGACGGGTAGCCCGTGACGTTCCAGCCGATATCCTTGTCCGCATCTGCGCGGTGGGTCAGCACCAGTACTGTATAGAGACAGTGGGCGCTCGGGTTCGTCAGCAGATATGTGACGCTGAGACCATCGGCTCCGTCGCGATCAACAATTGAGTAGGGCGATGTCCGGCAAAAGCTGAACGGCGTCATCCAGGTGATCGCGCGCGAGGTGATCGTCAGCATGCCGTAGCAGGCACGGCCACTACCCATGAAATTGCCGCGAGCGATGGCAGGGTCGGCCGCCGTCGCTGGCGGCGCCAGCGACGCCGCTAGCGCCCACCCCCAGGCGCGAGACCGCAGGTTCAGAGCATGACCTCGACCAGATACGGCCCCGGCGTCTTGAGACCCTCGGCGCAGCGCAGATTGAATTCCTCCATCGTCGTCGCCTTGCCGCCCGGGACACCCATCGCCTTCGCGAGGCCGACCCAATCGAGATCGGGATTGCCGAGATCGAGCATATCGAGCGCCTTGCGGCCGGGATTGCCGGCGCCGACATTGGCGAGCTCGCCCTTGAGTATCTGATAGGTGCGGTTGGAGAAGACGAGCGTCGTCACGTCGAGCCCCTCGCGCGCCTGGGTCCACAGCGCCTGCAGGGTATACATGCCGCTGCCGTCGCCTTCGAGGCAGACGACCTTGCGGTCGGGACACGCCACCGCCGCGCCGGTCGCGAGCGGCAGCCCCATGCCGATCGATCCGCCCATATTGCTGAGCCAATCATGCGGCGCGGCCGATCTGGTCGGCGCGAAGAACCCGCGCCCGGTCGTCACCGCCTCGTCGATGACAATGGCGTTCTCGGGCAAGAGCGCGCCGAGCGAGCGGCCCAGCGCCATCGGCTCGATCTTGCCGGTGGCCAGTTCGGGCTTCGGATCGTTGACAACCGGCGCCGGTGTTCCCTTGGCCCCGACCGCCTCGGCCAGCGCTTCGAGCGCGCCGATCGGCTCCTGGTCGAGTTGGCAGAGCACATGCGGCTGGCAATCTTCGGGATGCAGCAGGCTCGGCTTGTTTGGGTAGGCAAAAAATGCCACCGGCATCTTCGCGCCGACCAGGATGATGTGCTTCAGCCCGTTCAGCACGCCAAGCGCCTGATCGACGACATAGGGCACGCGCTCCAAGAAGACCCTGCCCTGCCCGCGCGCCGTCCGCGCGTTAGAACCTTGCGCCATCAGCTTCGCGCCGGTCTTGGCGCAGATCTGCCCGGCGAGTTTGAGCCCGTCCTCGCGCAGCGCGCGGCCGGTCAACAGCAGCATCACCGGCTCGCCCGAGCGCAGCACCTTGGCGCATTCGTCGACCGCGCCCGCCGCGGCCGGCTCGCGCTTTGCCGCCGCGGGCACCGCGACCGGTCCGGTGCCGTCGTTCCACGCGGTGTCGGCCGGCAGGATCAGGGTCGCGATCTGCCCCGGCGGAGTGCGCGCCGCGGCGACCGCCGCAGCGCCGTCGGCGGCGACCGACATCGCGTTGGGCGAGGTCTTTACCCAGTGCGAATTGGGCGTCACCAGCGTTTCGATGTCGCTGGTGAGCGGCGCATCGTATTGCCGGTGATAGGTCGCGTGGTCGCCGACGATGTTGACCATGCCCGATGACGCCTTGTTGGCGTTGTGGATGTTCGCGGCGGCGTTGGCATAGCCGGGCCCCAGATGCAGCAGGGTCGCCGCCGGGTTCTCGCTCATCCGGTAATAGCCATCGGCCGCGCCGGTGACGACACCCTCGAACAGGCCGAGCACGCAGCGCATGCCGTCGACGCGGTCGAGCGCGGCGACAAAATGCATCTCCGACGTGCCGGGGTTCGCGAAACACACATTGACCCCGCCGCCGACCAGTGTGCGCACCAGGCTTTCTCCACCGTTCATCGTCATCTCCGCGAAGGCTCTGGCCGCATCCTGCCGGGCGCAGCAAAATGGAGCAAGCGACCACGACGGAGCGCCCCGCGATGAGCTTTACCCGCTACGACAGCCTCAAGGGCCGCACTGTCGTCATCACGGGCGGCGCCAGCGGCATCGGCGCGGCCTTTGTCCGCGGCTTTGTCGAAAATGGCGCGAAGGTCGCGTTTCTCGACCTGCAGCAAGACACGGGCACGGCGCTGGCCGAAGAGCTCGGGCGCGACTTTGCGAAGCCGATGTTCGTGCCCTGCGACCTTACCGATATTCCCGCGCTGCGCGGCGCCCTCGACAAAATCCGCGCGGCGCTCGGGCCCGCCGCCGTGCTCGTCAACAACGCCGCCAACGACCAGCGCTACGAGTTCGCCGAGATCACCCCCGAGCAGTTCGACCGCACCGTCGCGGTCAATTATCGCCACGTGTTCTTCGCCGCGCAGGCGATCGCGCCGCAGATGAAGGAACTCGGTCATGGCTCGATCATCAACATGTCGTCGGTGTCGTGGATGCGCGGCATCCCGCTGCTCGAGGCCTACGCCTCGATGAAGGCAGCGATCGTCGGCTTCACCAGCGTGCTGGCGCGCGCGCTCGGGCCGGATCGGATCAGGGTCAACGCGATCGCGCCGGGCACCGTGTTCACCGAGCGTCAGCGCGCGCTGTGGTTCCGCGATGAGGCGGCGGTCGCCGCAGCGGTCGCGCAGCAATGCCTCCCCGACATGATCATGCCGGACGACATCGCCAATCTCGCGCTGTTCCTCGCGGCGGACGACAGCCGGATGATCACCAAGCAGTGCTTCTCGGTGAACGCCGGGACGGCGGGGCCGTAATTACGCGGTCGGTGGCGCCACCTCATCGAGCGCCAGGCCGCGAGCCTCGGGTCCGACCTGCGTCACCGCGATCGCAGCGATCAGGCCCGATACCGCGATCGCCATGAACACCGCCGAAACGCCATACGCGTTCATCACCACGAGGATGAGGGGGATGATGCCGGCGGTGGAGATGCGCCCCGCCGACTGCGCCAGCCCGAAGCCCGAAGCGCGGGCATTGGTCGGGAACACCTCGGCGATAAAGATCTGCGACGAGTTTCCGGCGAGCTGAATGAAGAAGGTCATCACAAAGATCATCGCGATGTACATCTCCGTCGTGCTCGACAGTCCGACCGCGGTGGCCGCCGCCCCCGCGAGGATGAAGCCGGCAATCGCTGTTGGCTTGCGGCCGAATTTCTCCAGCGCGAACATCATGAAGGCGCTCGCCAGCGGAAACGCGAGGTTGATGCCGGCGGTGTAAAGCAGCGAGGTGCTGATCGTGAAGCCGTGCGCCTTGACGATCATGCTGGGCAGCCAGTTACCAAGACCGAGCGCCACGCCAAAAAACGCGATGAAGCAGACCATTCCGGAGACCACCCGCTTTGGGTAGGAGCGGAAGATGATGCCAAACGGGTCGCTCTTGGTGTCGCTGGCCGCGTCGGTCGACAGCGTCTCGAGCGGC